>DASRPA010000159.1:0-3558 GCA_035646635.1 Actinomycetota bacterium
CGCCACCTGATCGCGCAGCTCGTCGGCCGTGAGGTGCTGGGGGCCGCGCGTTTGCGACAACGAGGAAACCATGACCCTGTCGCCCGTGGTCCGCAGAGCGTGCTGCGCGTAGTTGAGCGTTGCGCCCTCGAACCAGCGCACCCCCGGCATCTCCCGGCCGCTCAAGACTCTTTCATAGGCGGTGCCGTCGACCTCGAAAAACTCCCAGATGGAGGACCAGAAGTCTTCGAGGTCCGACACCGACCACTCCCACAGCTCCTTATAAGAAGAGAAGCGCAGCTCCCTGTTCTGCTCCAGCCAGCCGAGATAGCACCCGATGATGCTCGTCTCCCTTACATCCTCGGGCGGGCGCCACAGGACTTCGGGTGCGGCGTCCGGCATGGTAATCAGGCGTGCGCCGGCTCGGGTTCGTCCCTACGCTGAGGCTGAGGTTGCGGAGCTCCCTCGATGCTCATGTCGGGAAGCCACGAGAGCCAGCCCGGCAGGTACCAGTTCCGGTCGCCCAAGAGCTTCATCGTCGCAGGCACCAGCACGGAGCGCACGATCGTCGCATCGATCAACACGGCAACGGCAAGCCCGAATCCCATCTGCTGAAGCATAACCAGGTCCCCGGCCGCAAAACCTCCAAACACCGCGACCATGATGATGGCGGCTCCGGTGATCAGACCCCCGGTGGTACGCAAACCGAAGGCGACCGATTCGGTGTTGTCCTTGGTTTGGTCGAAGTGCTCTCGAATCCGTGACAGGAGGAAGACGTGGTAGTCCATCGACAACCCGAACAGGATGGAGAACAAGAACAGTGGCAACCAGGCCTCGATCACCTCGACCTGCTGGAAGCCAAGCAGGTCCGCGCCAAAACCTTTCTGGAAAACGAGCGCGATGAGCCCGTAGGCGGCGCCGACCGAGAGCAGGTTCATAATGATCGCTTTTATGGGGACCACCAACGACCGGAACACAACCGTTAACAGCAGGAAGGAGAGGCCGAGGACGAAGGCGAACACAATTGGCGTGTAGCGATCGGTGAGGTCAAAGAAGTCCTTGTTGAATGCGGTCGATCCTCCGACCAGGACCTCCGCGTCCACGTCGGCGAACGCTTGTGGCACATAGCGTTCGCGAAGCTGCTCGACGGCCGTAGTGGCTGCGGGCGATGAGGGGTCCGCGAGAACCGGCGCTGAGATGCGCGCTGCGTCTTGCTCTTCGGAGAGCTCGGTTCGAGACGGCCCGAAGACTTCGTCCGAGGCCATCTGGGAGCGCAGCTCGCCGATGCCCTGCTTGATCTCCGGGGAGGTGACATCGCCGTCGACGACTATCTCGACCGGTGAGTTGAGCCCGCCGGGAAAGTCGCGTGACAGAGTGTCGAATGCCTGGCGTGCAGCGGATGTCTGCGGCAGCGTGCTGACACCCGAGAAGCCGGTCTCGATGTCCAGGTAGGAGAACGCCGCCACCAGCAGCAGACCCCCGCCGACTATGAGGCTGATCACCGGGCGACCCATCACTCCATGTGTGATTCGGTCCCAGAATGCGTGAGAGTCGGAGGCCACACTTGCCTTGCGTCGGAAGACTCGTAGCGCGTTGACCCTGTCGCCCAAGAGTGCGAGCAATGCAGGTAAGAAGGTCAGGGAAGCCAACACTGCAACGAGTACGACGAAGATTGCTCCGGAAGCAAGCCCGCGGAAGATCGTCGTCGGGAGTATCAGCATGCCGGCCAGCGCAAAGACGACGGTCATCCCCGAGAAGAAGACTGCCCGGCTGGCGGTAGCCCCGGCGGCCGCTATTGCATCGAGTTTCTCGAGCCCTCTGTGTCGCTCCTCGCGGTAACGGGAGACTATGAACAAGGAGTAGTCGATCCCGACCGCGAGACCCATCATCGAGATCATGTTCGTGACGAAGAAGGAGAAGTCGAAGAACTGCCCCACGACCGCAGTGATCCCGGTTGCCACCGTGATCGAGGCGACGCCCATGGCGATGGGGACGACTCCTGCGACGATTGCTCCGAACACAGCCACCAGGACGATGAGCGCAATGACCACTCCGAAGGACTCGCCCTTTTTGAGGTCTTCTTCGGCGATCTTCGAGAAGTCGTGATCCAGCGTGATCGATCCGAAGGCCTGCGCCTGGAAACCGTCCACGCCGTTTCCGGCGGCGACGATGTCCTGGACGACCGGGTACTTGTCCGAGATCTCACCCGACTCGTTGAAGATAACCGGTATAAGGGTGGTGTGGCGGTCGGAGGAAACGAGGGAGGGGTCCTGAGCGTCGTAGAAAGTGAGTGCCCCCCTCACTCCGCTGCCATCTCGCATGGCCTCTGCTTGAATCCCCCGCGCGGCCTGCTGAAACGAGGCGTCGTCCACGGTGGCGCCCTCGGACGACAGAAGGATGAGCTCGGTGATGCCCTGCTTGCCGAACCGTTCCTCGACGAGCTCGGCGGCGCGTTTGGCCTCCGGACGGTTCGTGAAGTCGATGTCCGAGGTCAGGGCATCTCCCAGCCAGCGTGACGAGATGAAGCCCGAAAGCGCGATGAGTATTACCCAGAGGGCGATGGTTAGCTTGGGCCTGCGGCTGCTCGCTCGCGTTATCGATCCGGTACTGAAAGCCATGCTTCCTCCCCGTATTTGGTTTACACTGTACACGTACACCGTATACTAGAGTGGGTAGCTGAGGTCAAGAGACGGGAACATGAATTTTCGGCCGGATGGAGGAGTGGCGGAGCGGCGGGGCCATCTGAACCGCGCCGTGGTGCTCTCGGCGGCCCTGGACCTGATCGACCGAGACGGCCTCGAGGAGCTCAGCATGCGCAGACTCGCCGCCCATCTGGCGGTGAGTCCCATGGCGCTCTACAACCACGTGCCCCACAAGGAGGCGCTGCTCGAGGGCGTGGTGGATCGGATACTCGGCGAGATCGATCTCTCGGTCGTCGCGCTCGACGATTGGGCGGAGGTACTGAAGTCCGGCTTCCGCTCCTTTCGGGCAACCCTGCTTCGTCACCCGAATGCAGTTCCCCTGTTGCAGTCCAAGATCGTCGTGACGCCGGATTCGCTGAGGCCGGTCGAGGTGAGCCTGGCGACGCTCCAGAAGGCGGGTTTTGACGCCCGGCTGGCCCTGCATGCGCACTGGGCGCTCGTTGGTTTCACGTTCGGCCACGTAACGAACCGACTGGCCAACCCACTGACGAACCCGGGTGTGCTGAACGAGAGCGTCGTTGGGAATGAGTCGCTGGGCCCGGAAACCTTCCCCAGCTTCCACCGCTGCCTGCCGCACTGCCTCAACCCCGATTTCGACGCCTCCTATGAGTTCGGGCTCGAGATAATCGTCGAGGGCCTGCGGTCCCGGCTGCTCGCCGAGCGATCAGGCCCGTGAGTGCCGGGTGTCCCGTCGGACGCGGTGGTCAAAAGCGTTCCGCGGACATCTGCCCACAGAAAATTGTGGCTCTCCTGACATCGATGTGGGTCATAGGAGGCCCTCATAGGGCAACCGCAGGGTGATCGGACCACAACAGAGCATCACCAACGCAATCGCCGCTCCCGCCGAGTGGAAGCCGTAGGCCCGACGAGCTATCAG
>DASRPA010000160.1:0-5638 GCA_035646635.1 Actinomycetota bacterium
GGTTGGAGGCGCAGGTGGGGCCGGGAGCCGGGGGCCGGGCGTCAGCACCGCCGGCTCCGAGGGTTCGGGCCGGTCCGCTCGAGCCGAAGGGGGAGCAGGTCGGGCCGGCTCACCGCCGCCTCGAGGGGGATCGTCAGATGCAAGACGCCGTCCTCGTAGGTGCCCGTGCTCGAGCCCATGCCCCTGAGCATGGCGATCGTGGCGCGATTCTCGGCCAGTACAACGGCTTGGAAATTCTCGACCCCCTGAGACGAGGCCTCTTTGGCGGCGACGTAGACAAGCGTCCGGCCTATTCCCCGCCTCTGAAAGTCGTCCACCACCGTTACGGCCATCTCTGCCCTCGAGGGATCGTCACGCATACGGATCCACCTGATAACGCCCACTCCGGTTTCGTGGCCGTCTTCGATCACACCTGCAACCCAGGCGGAGTGGCTCTTGTGATCCACCTCCGTGAGGTAGTGGAGCTGGTTGTCTGAGAGTGTGGGCAGCTTGGTGAAGAAGCGGAAGTAGCGCGAGCGCTCGGACAGACGGTTGAAACCGTCAAGGAGCAGGGGTTTGTCCTCCGGCCGGATGGGCCGAATGACGAGGGTCGTGCCGTCTCCGAGAGTGGTTTGGTAGCTCATGCCGACGCGCTCTCCCAACTCTCCCCCACCGCCCCATCATCGCTTGCGGACGCCGCAAGTTATCGTCGCGACATTCCCCGATGAGCGATAACCGCCACCTCCACGCCGACCTCAGGTCCGCCCAAAGCCGGGCCCTGCGCATCGCGCTCATGGCCAACGCCCTCTACCTGGTGGTGGAGATCATCGGCGGCCTCGCCTTCTCTTCGCTGGCGCTGCTTGCCGACGCCGCTCACATGCTCTCAGACGTGGCCGGGCTCGGGATCGCGCTCATCGCGCAGGCTCTGCTCACGAGGCCGGCCTCCGCCCGGCACACCTTCGGGCTGCAGCGCGCCGAGGTGCTGGGGGCGCAGGTCAACGGGCTCCTGCTGGCCGGGGGGGCGCTGTGGATCATCTTGGAGGCGGTCAGGCGGATCGGCGACCCTCCCGAGGTGTCGGGGGCGGGCCTCATGATCGTTGCGACCGCCGGGCTTGCCGTCAACGTCGGAAGTGCGGTGGTCCTGGCGCGCGCCGGAGGGCACAGTCTGAACATGAGGGCCGCGCTCGTGCATATGGTGGCCGACGCTGGGGCCTCGGTGGCGACTATCGTTGCGGGCGCAGCGGTGCTCTTGTGGGACGCCAACCTCGTAGACCCCCTCATCTCCCTCGCAATCGCCGCTCTGGTTCTGTATTCGGCGTGGAAGCTCTTACGCGACACCACCCAGGTATTGATGGAAGGCGCACCCGAGGGGCTCGACGTCGTCGAGGTTGAGCGCACTCTGGCCCAGCACGAGGGAGTGGAATCCGTCCACCACCTTCATCTGTGGAACATCGCCTCCGACGTGCCGGCTCTATCGGCCCACGTCGTCCTGAGAGACGATGTGTCGCTGCACGAGGCACAACTTCGAGGCGAGAGGCTGAAGGACACTCTGCGGGCCGGCTTCGGCATCGAGCACGCCACGCTGGAGCTCGAATGTCACTCCTGTGAACCCGAAGCCAGTGAACCCGAAGCCAGTGAACCCGAAGAAGAGGGGGCCGAGGACCTCACCGCAAGCCCTCGTTCCGCTGCTGAGAAGCGCCCCTAGCCGGCTTGGCCGCCCGCTCGATACCCCGTGCGACGGCTACGGCAGCGTGTTCCTCGAACATCAGCGTGTAGTGGTTGCAGCCGGGCACGATCTCATCCCTGAAGGATGAGCGCTTGCGCCGGGCGCGTTCGACGAGGTCATCGGAGATGAGGGGCTCGCGTTGGTTGAGGAGGCCTCGTGGCGCCCGCAGCAAGCTCACGGAACAGGAAATCGCCGCCAGGTTGTCCCACGCCCCGGCGCCCGACAAGACGTCGCGCCCGTCCTCGATCACTGCCTCCTCCGACACCCTCGACCTCAGCTCCGGGGGCTCACCGGTGAGGTCGTAGTCGAGATAAGCCTCGACGTGCTCGTTCCAGCAGCCCGTCTCCTTGAATGCCGGGTGCTCCTTCCAGAAGGAGAAATAGGCGTCTCGGGACTCGAAGCTGCGACGGAGGCGCGCAAGAGCGGGGCCCAACGTGGCTTCGAGCAGACGGTCGATGTCGGCTCCGGGTTGGAGAGGGGCGGCGAGCCCGCCGTCCACCAAGACGACGGAGGAGACTCTCTCGGGCGCCACAGCGGCGAGCTCCAGGACGACGTAGCCGCCCATGGAATGGCCCGCCACCACGACCTGCTCTTGTCCGATGTGATCGACGACCGAGAGGACGTCGCGGGCATGGGCAGTCATGCCGAAGGGACCGCGAAGGCCCTCGCTTGCGCCCCGGCCCCTGAGGTCGGGGGCCACGAGCGTGATGCCGTCGAGATGCTCGGCGACCGCCGACCAGGCGCGATGCGACGCGCTTATTCCGTGGACCGCGACCACTGTGACGGGCCCGTCCCCCCCGCGCGCGACGGTCAACTCGCCCCCGGGAACCGGGACCTTACTTAATTTCGTAATCGTTCACAGCTCGATCCTTTCACCCCAACCCGCGCTCGGCACCTCTTCCGGGAAAAGTTGGTTGCTCCGGTGAACGGGGCACGCCTCAGGGTCCTGCTCTCGAATGCAACTCCGCCTTGCGCACTCCGGCGCCTTCGGGCCAGTGAGCTAGGTTGGATGCATGAGAAATCATCGAGCATTGCGTTCAACTGTCGTCGCGCTGGCCGCGTTCTCAATAGCGGCGCCCCTGGCCGCGGCTCCCGCCATGACCGCACGCGAGGAGCCCGAGCTCGAGTGGAGGCTCACACCCACCGGGTCGGCTGCGCAGTTGCGCGGTCTCGATGCCGTGAACCATCGGGTCGCGTGGGCCAGCGGAAGTGAGGGCACGGTCCTGCGCACTCTCAACTCGGGGCGAGAGTGGGACAGCGTGGGCCCGCCGGGAACCGCCGCTCTCGAGTTCCGCGACATCGAGGCATTCGGCCGCAGGCGCGCGCTGATCCTGTCGATCGGAACCGGGGACGCCTCGCGCATCTACCGAACCGACGACGGGGGGGCGAGCTGGCGGCTGGTGTTCCGCAACCAGGAGCCCGATGCCTTCTTCGATTGCATGGCCTTCTTCAACCGACGCACGGGTTTGGCGTTGAGCGATCCCGTCCATGGAAAGTTCCAGATCGTCGAGACCGATGATGGGGGCCGGAGTTGGGATCTGGTCTCTGCCGAGGGCATGCCGGCGGCGCTTCCCGGCGAGTTTGCCTTCGCGGCGAGCGGCACATGTCTCGTCGCCGGACCCGGCCGCAACGCCTGGTTCGCAACCGGCGGCGCATCGGAAGCGCGTGTTTTCCACTCCCGCAACGGGGGCCAGACCTGGTCCGTGGCAACGACGCCGGTTCGAAGCACAGAGGCCGGCGGCATCTTCTCCCTCGCCTTTCGCAACGCCCAGCGGGGCCTCGCCATCGGGGGTGACTTCACCAAGCCCGACGAAGCGGTCGATGCCCTGGCACTGACCAACGACGGCGGCAAGACGTGGCGACTGGTCGGAGAGGGCGCCCCGGATGGCTACCGGTCGGGCTCGGCATGGGTGCCGGGCCTGCCCCGGACCGCGATCGCGGTCGGGCCCACGGGGAGCGACGTCACCACGGACGGTGGGAAGACCTGGACGTTGTTCGACGACGGCAGCTTCGACTCGGTGGATTGCGCGCAGGACGCAGCGTGCTGGGCCTCGGGCGAGAAGGGGCGAGTCGCCCGGCTGGTCTTCTCGGACGATTAGCATTAGCCGCGCGGACCCGAGCCCAACCTTGCGCCCCTAACCACTTGTGAGGTGGTTGCAGGCACAAAGTTCGCTCCGGCGGCGTCCTATGCAGGCAGGACCCAGCCCGCGTTGAGCGGGAGTTCTAGCGAAATTGCCGGCTCAGGAGCTCGAAGACGTCGAGTGAGTTGGGGTTCGCGAGAGCTCCCTTGCTGGCGGCCTCGTCTGCGGATGAGCCCATCAGGATCTTCTTCACCGGCACCTCGAGCTTCTTGTTCGACAACGTGCGGGGCACGTCCGGCACCTGGTAGATGGCGTCGGGCACGTGGCGGGGGGAAAGGTGAGAGCGCAGCTCCGAGGAGATGCGGGCTCGTAGCTCGTCGTCGAGCTCGGCCCCCTCTTGTAGCGCGACGAAGAGCAACAGCCGTCCCGAGCCGGAGTTGTCCTCGAGGTGGATCACGAGGCTGTCCGCCACTCCCTCGACGCCTTCCACGACCGAGTAGAACTCGCTCGTCCCGAGGCGGACCCCGCCGCGATTAAGAGTCGCGTCCGAGCGTCCGGTGATCTCGCACGAGCCGCGCTCGGTGATCGTGATCCAGTCGCCGTGGCGCCACACTCCCTCGAACTCCTCGAAGTAGGCGGCTCGGTAACGGGTTCCGTCGTCCGCCCAGAACGACACCGGCATGGAGGGCATCGGCTCGGTGATGACGAGCTCCCCGCGTTCTCCGATGACAGAGTGGCCCTGCTCGTCGAACGCCTCGACCTTGCAGCCGAGGTTGCGAACCGGGATCTCGCCCTCCCGCACCTCGACCAGCGGCACGGCCCCCACGAACGCTGTGCACACGTCGGTGCCCCCCGAGGTGGAGGACAGCAGAACGTCTTCCGAGACGTGCTCGTAGACCCAGCGAAAGCCTTCAGGGGGCAGGGGCGCTCCGGTCGATCCCACGGAGCGCAGCCGCGACAGGTCGAGCTCGCCCCCCGGTGCGATTCCGGCCTTGCGGCACGCGAGCAGGAAGGGCGCGCTGGAGCCGAAATAAGTGACGCCCTGCTCCTCGACCACCCGCCACAAGGCCATGAGGTCCGGGTGGGCGGGGTTGCCGTCGAAGCACACAACCGAGGACGAGGCCAGCAGGCCCGAGACGCAGAAGTTCCACATCATCCAGCCGGTGGTCGAGAACCACAGAAAGCGATCCGAGGGCCCGAGGTCCGCGTGCAGTCCCAGTACTTTGAGGTGCTCGAGCAGGATGCCACCGTGGCCGTGAACGATCGGCTTGGGCAGGCCGGTTGTGCCCGACGAGTAGAGGACGTAAAGCGGGTGATCGAACGGCACTCTGTCGAAGCTCAGCTCGCCCGGCTCGGATAACAATTCGTCCCAGGTGACCGAGTCGGGAATCGAAGCGCTTCTGGAGTAGGGAACGACGACGGTTGACTGGAGTCCGGGCAAAGCCGCGCGTATCTCGGCGACCTCTTTGCTGCGCTCGATGGGCTTTGCTCCGTAGGAGTAGCCGTCGATCACGAGAAGCACCTTGGGGTCGATCTGGGCGAAGCGGTCGACCACGCTTCTGGTCCCGAACTCCGGCGCGCAAGAGGACCACACCGCTCCGAGGCTGGCACTTGCAAGCAAAGCTACGAGAGCTTCGGAGATGTTCGGCAGATATGCCGCTACTCGATCGCCCTTTTTCACCCCGAGGCGTTGAAGTCCTTTGCGAGCACGCGCCACCTGATCGCGCAGCTCGTCGGCCGTGAGGTGCTGGGGGCCGCGCGTTTGCGACAACGAGGAAACCATGACCCTGTCGCCCGTGGTCCGCAGAGCGTGCTGCGCGTAGTTGAGCGTTGCGCCCTCGAACCAGCGCAC
>DASRPA010000161.1:0-2727 GCA_035646635.1 Actinomycetota bacterium
TCTGCACCCATCGAGAGCTCCGTGACTCCCAGACCCACTGCGACCAGAGCCCACGCAGGATCACCGGCCGCCTCGCCGCAGACCCCGACCCACGCCTTGTCGCGTGCCCTGACGCAGACCTGCTCGACGGCTCGCAGCAGCGCAGGTGAGAAAGGATCCTGCAAATAGGAGAGAGTGCCCTGTTGCCTGTCGGCTGCGTGTAGATATTGGGTGAGATCGTTGGTGCCGATCGAAAGGAAGTCGAGCCGCTCCGCCAGCAACTCCGCCACGAGCACCGCCGACGGAACTTCGATCATGGCGCCGACTTCTACGTTCGCGTCGATGCCGCCGGCACGCCCGACCTGCTGCACAAACCACTCGACTTCCGCCACGCTCGCGACCATCGGAGCCATGACCGCCAGCTTTCCGTTCTGTGCGGCCCGGGTTATCGAGCGCAACTGCGTTTCCAAGAGCTCCGGTTGCTCGCGTGCGAGCCGTATGCCGCGCACACCGAGGGCCGGATTTGGCCCTGCTTCCATATCGAGGAACGGCACCGGCTTGTCCGCTCCGAAGTCGAACGTGCGCACCACCAGCCGCCGGTCACCCAAGAGACCGGTCATCTCCTCGAGCAGCGCCACCTGTTCGTCCTCGTCAGGCGGCTCCGGGCGATCGATGTAGAGCAGCTCGGTGCGAAGCAATCCCACACCTTCCGCCCCCGCTTCGAGCGCGCCTCGCAGTTCGGCAACGGATCCGACATTGGCTGCCATCTCGATCACTCGTCCGTCGCTCGTGGTGGACTGTCCCTCACGAACTCTTTCCAATAGTTGCGACCGATGTTCTGTTCTCGCTGCGGTTTTTTTCTCCGTACCTTCTATTGTGTCGTCGTCGGGATCGACGTAGACGGTTCCTTCGTCACCGTCGAGCGCGATCACGGAATCGTCCGCTATGGCGTCTATCAATCCCGAAACCGCCACCACCGCGGGAATACCGAGAGAGCGCGCCACGATGGCGGTATGACTCGACCGGCTTCCCTCCTGCGTTGCTATCCCCATTACCAGCTCCTTGTCGAGCGAGGCGACATCGGCCGGCGGGAGCTCGGTCGCCACCACGATGGCGGGGTCATCCATCGCGCGGATGTCCGTTTCCGGAGCTCCGAAGCAGCGCCGAGCTATGCGGGAACACACGTCCCGTATGTCTCCCGCGCGGGCGGCCATGTACTCGCTCTCGCTCGCGACCAGTGCCTCCGCGTATCCCTCTCCCGCGTCGATGATTGCGCGAGCCGCGTTGGTGCCGTCGCTCTTGATGGCGCCCTCCGCGGTGGTGGCGAGCTCAGGATCGCGAGCCATCATCGCCTGCGCCTCGAGGACCTCGGCCAGCTCGCCGGAGGTCTTGCTCGCCTGCTCCTCGAGGGTCTGCGCCACCGACTCGATCGCCTCGCGCAGCCGCTCAACCTCCGCCTCGCGGTCGTCGACGGTGCCGGTCGGGAGGTCGAAGGAAGCTTGGTTGTATACCCAAGCAGGAGCCACCGAGGCCCCGGGAGAGGCGGCTACACCGCGCAGGCTCTTCACAGGGACTCCAGTAGCGTTACCAACTCCTCGAGGGCGTCCTCCGCGCCGTCGCCTTCGGTTGCGATCGTGACTGCGTCGCCCTTTTTCACGTCGAGCTTGAGCACCGCCATGATCGACTTGGCGTTAGCCTCCTGTCCTCCCTTGGCGACTGTGACGTCGGCAGAGAAGCCCGCCGCCGCTTTGCTGAATACCGCCGCCGGCCGTGCATGCAGCCCTACCTCGTTCGTCAGCTTCACCTCTTTCTCCGGCATTGTGACCTCCAAGCTCTCGTTAGGACGTGGGCGTCACTTTAGTGAGGCCGACGGGGGCATCCGGGTTAAGTCCCCGGCAGAGCGCAAGCTCGTAGGCAACTTGCTGAGCACGTATCGCGGCAGGGATGGTCGCGAGTGCCTCCGGGAGATCCCCGGGCAGAGCCAGGTCGGCGTTCGCGCCGTCGCTAACCCGCAGTACGTGCGCGCCGCGCTCCTCCTTCAGCCATCGAGTGAGGTCGTCGATGTCGCGCCCCGCCGGACCTGCGACCGAGAAAGAAAGCACGGGGAAATCCCCTTGCACTACCGCAAACGGTCCGTGACGAAGATCGGCGGCCGAGTAGCCCTCCGCAAGCACAGACGTTGTCTCTTTGAGCTTGAGAGCGGCTTCGAGCGCGATCGGAAACATGAATCCTCGCCCGACGGTCAGCAGGCCTACCGAGTGAGAGATGTCCTTGGCAACCGCCGCGGCGGGATGCGAGTCATTCAGCATGAGCTGGACGACGGCGGGCAGAGCGGCCCAGTCCCGGGCGCTCCACGGCACCGTCCCCAGCGCCTCGGCGAGGATGGCGAACGCAACGAGCTGGGCGGTGAAGGTCTTGGTTGCAGGCACCGCTCGCTCGTCCCCGGCGCCGAGCTCGACCACAACGGAGGCGGAGCGGCCCAGCGGGCTGGAGGGCTCATTGGTAACCGCCACCGCGTGGGCGCCACCGGCAACGAGACGTTCGAGCACGGTAACGATCTCAGGGGTGCGGCCCGACTGGCTCACGCCGACGGCGAGGAAGCCTTCGCATCGGGGCTTGCTGTCGTACAACGTGTGGAGGCTGGGGGCCGCGAGCGCTACCGGCAGGCCGGTGGCGAGCTCGAGAATGTAGCGGCCGAAGATCGCAGCATGGTCGGACGAGCCGCGGGCGACGAGGACGATCCCTCTG
>DASRPA010000162.1:0-15231 GCA_035646635.1 Actinomycetota bacterium
GAGGCGCCCCTGCGCATCTAGGGGTCTCTACGGCGTCTCTCATAAAGGCGCGGGAGGCGCCTGCAGGGCTCGTCGAGGCGCCCCTGCGCATCTAGAGTTCTCTACGGCGTCTCTCATAAAGGCGCGGGAGGCGCCTGAATGAAGCGGTCGCGCGCTGCGGCGTCGAGGGCATCCGACTTCATCGCCCGCCGCACGCGCCGCACGTCGCGCAGCGGCACCAGGGCCAAAGCGTTGCGTGCCTCAGAGAGCTCGTCGATACGATCCCGAAGGGCCCTCAACTCCTGGGCCGCGTCCTCGAGACGGGCCCGGCTCTCCTCGATCTCGATCTCTAGCGCCATGACCCGCACGACCCCCGCGAGATTCAGCCCGTCGCTGGTCAGCTCCTGGATGCGTCTCAGGATCAGGATGTCGTGCTCCGAGTAGCGGCGGGTGTTGCCCGACGTCCGCTGCGGTCGCAGCAGGCCCTTGCGTTCGTAGATGCGCAGGGTCTGCGGATGAACGCCGGCAAGCTCAGCCGCCACCGAGATCACGTAGATGGCGCGTTCGCTCTCGTTCATTGCAATCTACTCAAGAGGCCTGCTCCGAAGCCGCTCGCAAGTAGCCCTCGAGATGACGGCGGGGAGACTCGGGATGGCTCTCGGCGAACTGTTGGAGAATCTCCTTCTCCTTGCGCGAGAGCTTCTTCGGCACCTCGACCTCGAGCCGCACTAACAGATCCGAAGTCTCCCCTTTGGGCCGCGGGGCACCCCGGCCTCTCACCCTGAGGACCTTGCCCGACGAGCTTCCGGCCGGCACCTTTACGGTGACTGCGCCCTCGAGCGTGGGGACCTCGACCTTGGCTCCCAGCGCGGCCTCGACGAAGGTGACGGGCACTGTCAGGGTGAGGTCGCCGTTCTGAGAGCGTTCGAAGAGGGGATGGGGCTCGACGTGCACTCGCACGAAGAGGTCGCCGGGAGGCCCGCCGCCCGAGGCGGGCGCGCCCTTGCCGGCGACCTTGATCCGAGCACCGTCGGCCACGCCTGCGGGCACCCGAATCTTGGTTCCGCCACTGAGTGTCAGCAGCGCGCCTTCGATTGCCTCGTCGAACCCGAGGGTGGTCTCGGTCTCGACATCCTGGCCGCGCCGCGGCCCGAAGCCAAAGTTGCCTCCCCTGCCCCCGATGAGGTCCTCGAAAATGCTGCCGATGTCCCCCATGTCGCCGATGTTGACGCGCACGCCCCCGCCACGGTTGGGCCCGAACCCGTAGATTCGCTCGCCGCCGGCCTCGACCAAGCGGCGCATCTCGTCGTACTCCGCCCTCTTGGTGTCATGTGACAGCACCGCGTGGGCCTCGGAGATCTCCTTGAAACGAGCCTCCGCCTGGGCGTCCCCCTTGTTGGCGTCGGGATGGAACTTCTGGGCGAGCTTGCGGTAGGCCTTCTTGATGTCGTCCTTGGACGCGTCCTTGGCAACGCCGAGCACGGCGTAGTAGTCCTTCTCGGCCCAGTCACGCTGCCCCATGACCTACCCCTCCACCGCCTCGTCCGCCTCGGGCGGGCGAGCCACGGAAACCATCGCATGGCGGACGATGTGGCCTTTCAGCCGGTAGCCGCGCCTCATGACCATGGTGCTGATGGGCTCGGAGACCTCTGGGTCCTCGTGTGCCTCGAAGGCCTCGTGGACGACGGGGTCGAACGGCACACCCTCGGCCGGTATCTCCTCGAGACCTTCGTCTCCCAACGTGGCGCGCAGCTGCTTGTAGACCATCTCTATGCCGGGGCCACCTTCGCCGTGGGCCAAGGCGGCCTCGAAGTTGTCGAGGACCGGCAGCAGCGCCTCCACCATCCGTTGAGAGGCGCGCCCGGCCATGGCCGTTTGTTCACGAACCATGCGGTTGCGGTAGTTGGCGAACTCCGCCCTCAATCTGAGCGCCTCGTCCCGGTAGTCGTGCTGAGGCTCGGCGGGAGGGCTACTCGGAGCAGCCTCAGCCTCAGCCTCGGACGACGCCTCTTGATCGGGAACATCCGTCTCCGGCGAGACTCCACCGGAGACGGGGCTCGAATGTCTCTTGTCCTCGACCCTTATCGGGGGCCGGGGGGGTTGTTGCTCGGCCATTAAGCGCTGCGCTCCTCACCCTCGTCGACTACCTCGGCGTCGACGACATCATCCGAGCCCTCGGGCGTACCTGCTCCCGGCTGATCGGGCGCCGTCTGGCTCTGCCGGTAGATGACCTCGGCAAACTTCTGCGACGCGGTCACAAGCTCTTCGGTGGTCCGTTTGATGCGTTCGACGTCGGAGCCCGTCATGGCTTCCTTGGCCTCGCCGAGGGCGACCTCGATCTGGCTGCGGTCGCTCGCCTCGAGCTTCTCGCCGTGCTCCTTCAAGGACTTCTCCGTCTGGTAGATGGCGGCGTCGGCCTGGTTCTTGGCCTCGGCCTCTGCCCGGCGCTCACGGTCTTCGTTGGCGTGGGCCTCGGCGTCGGTGACCATGCGCTGGATCTCGTCGTCGGCGAGCTTGGTCCCGCCGGTGATGGTCATCGACTGCTCCTGACCGGTGCCGAGGTCCTTGGCATGCACGTTGACGATGCCGTTGGCGTCGATGTCGAAGCTGACCTCGATCTGAGGCATGCCCCGCGGCGCAGGGGGCAGACCAACGAGCTGAAAGCGGCCCAGAGACTTGTTGCGATACGCCATCTCGGCCTCGCCCTGGAGCACGTGGATCTCGACCGAAGGCTGGCTGTCCTCCGCGGTGGTGAAAATCTCGGAGCGCTTGGTGGGGATGGTCGTGTTGCGTTCTATGAGCCGAGTGAAGATCGAGCCCTTGGTCTCGACACCCAGCGACAGAGGCGTGACGTCGAGCAGCAGAATGTCTTTGACCTCTCCCTTCAGCACGCCGGCCTGGATCGCTGCGCCGACCGCGACCACCTCGTCGGGGTTGACGCCCTGGTGCGGGTCCTTGCCGCCGGTGAGCCTCTTGACGAGCTCGCGCACCATCGGCATGCGGGTGGAACCTCCCACCAGAATCACGTGGTCGATCTTGGACACCGGGATGGAGGCGTCTTTGACGGCCTGGTTGAACGGCCCGGTGCACTTCTCGAGCAGGTTTTCGGTCATGCGCTCGAACTCAGAGCGGGTCAGCGTCTCCTCGAGGTGCAGGGGGCCTTGCTCGGTGGCGGTAATGAACGGCAGGTTGATGGTCGTCGACTGAGTAGAGGACAGCTCGACCTTGGCCTTCTCGGCGGCCTCCTTGAGCCGCTGCGATGCCATCTTGTCCTTCGCCAGGTCGATCCCGTGGGCGTTCTTGAAGCTCTTGACGAGGTGCTCGATGACGCGCTGGTCCCAGTCGTCGCCGCCGAGGCTCGTGTTGCCCGAGGTCGCCTTGACCTCGAAGACGCCGTCGCCAAGGTCCAGCAACGACACGTCGAAAGTCCCGCCGCCGAGGTCGAAGACGAGGATGGTCTGGTCCTCATCGGCCTTGTCGAGCCCGTAGGCGAGGGCCGCCGCGGTGGGCTCGTTGATGATCCGCAGCACTTCGAGACCGGCGATCTTCCCGGCCTCCTTGGTGGCCTGGCGCTGCGCGTCGTCGAAATAGGCGGGGACGGTGACGACAGCTTCGGTCACCTTCTCCGAGAGATAGGACTCGGCATCGGCCTTGAGCTTCTGCAGGATGCGCGCCGAGATCTCCTGGGGCGAGTAGCCCTTGGAGTCGATCGTGTTCTTGTGGTCCGTGCCCATCTCGCGCTTGATCGAGCGGATCGTGCGATCGGGGTTCGTGATCGCCTGGCGCTTGGCGACCTCGCCAACGAGGACCTCGCCCGACTTGGAGAACGCCACGACCGAAGGTGTGGTCCGGGACCCCTCGGCGTTCGGGATTACGGTGGGCTCGCCGCCCTCGAGCACGGCAACCACCGAGTTGGTAGTGCCGAGGTCTATTCCGACTGCTTTGGCCATTCCTCTTCCTCCTGGATCGGCTGCTGAACGAACTGCTGAGCGAACATGAGCGTTCCGGCACTCTATAACTTGAGTGTATTGCTATCAACCCACGCCGAGGCGCGTCCATTCCCGTCGCCGGCTCCCGAAGAGTGGTCTGGTTGCGGGTGGTCAGATGTCCCCGGTCCGCGTTTGACCACCGGTTCTTGTGGTCAGATGTCCTCGGTCCGCGTTTGACCACCGCACTCTGAGGGCGGGTTTCTGTGAGGGTGGGGGCCGGGAGAGTAACTTGTGGGCGCCGGATCGGCTCGATAACGGAGGTCGGGTGCTCGAGAGGGTCTTGATGACGCTTGTGATCGCGCTCAGCGCGGCCCTCTTCGCGCGCCGGTCCCGGACGCTCATAGAGCTGCTTAGCTTGGGCCGCGACGCTCCGCTAAGACCTCGCCGGTGGGGGCAGAAGCTCACCCAGCAGCTCGTGGTGGTGCTGGGCCAGAGAAAGCTCCTGCAGTGGAGCGTCCCGGGGGCCATGCACGCATTGATCTTCTGGGGGTTCGTTGTGCTCCTGACCACGATCGTGGAGGCGTTTGGAGCCGTCTACCAAGAGGACTTCCACCTCCCGGTAATCGGCTTGTGGGGGCCACTCGGGCTCCTTCAAGACATCTTCATCGTCGCGGTCGCAACGGGAATTGGACTCGCCTTCTCGATCCGCAAGCTGCAGCGGCCCGGGCGCTTCAGCGGCTCGCACTTGGGGGAGGCCGACTACATTCTGGGCGCCATTGGCGCCATCATGCTCACCCTCGTGCTGACGCGGGCGGCGCAGATAAGTCTGGACCGCTTTCCCTACGACCCCGCCTGGACGCCGGTATCGAATGTGCTCGCGGCGGCGTTCGGAGGCCTCTCTCGGGGTGCTCTCGACGCGCTCGAGACCGTGTTCACCTGGTGGCACTCGCTACTGGTCCTCGGCTTCCTCGTGTACCTCACCTACTCGAAGCACCTCCACATAGTCACCGCCGGGCTGAACGTCCTGTTCACCTCGGAGCGGCCCAAAGGGGCGCTCGCACCCATGCACCTGGATTTCGATGCCATGTCCGAGGACGACCGCTTCGGCGCCGGCAAGATCACAGACCTCACCTGGAAGCAGCTGCTCGACGGCATGACCTGCACCGAGTGCGGCCGCTGCCAGTCGCAATGCCCCGCATGGAACACGGGCAAGCCCCTATCTCCGAAGCTCGTGATCATGGACCTGCGCGACGAGCTGTTCCGCGCCGGGGACTCCCTTCTCGCCGCAAAGGCCGGGGGAAACGGGAGGAGGAGGGATGAAGAGGGACTGGCGTCGGCGGTCGCCGAGCTTTCGCCCCTCAATCCCGACGTGGTGGCGGACGAGGCCATCTGGGACTGCACCACGTGCGGCGCCTGCGTGCAGGCCTGTCCGGTCAACATCGAGCACATCGACGTCATCGTCGACATGCGGCGCCACCTCGTAATGAGCGAGTCGCGCTTTCCGCGTGAGATGCAGAGCGCGTTGCAGAACCTCGAAACGACAGGGAACCCGTGGGGACGGCCGCCTCAAGAGCGGCTCGAGTGGATGAAGGGGTCTCCCAAGCAAGACGAATTGAAAGTTCCGCACATCTCCGACGCGCCCGACGCAGAAGTGCTGCTGTGGGTGGGGTGCGCCGGAGCATTCGACGAAAGAAACCGCGGCGTCGTATACGCGTTCGCCCGCCTCATGGAGATAGCCGGGATCTCGTTCGCGGTGCTGGGGACCGACGAGTCGTGCACCGGGGATCCTGCCCGGCGTATGGGGGCCGAGCACATCTTTCAGATGCTTGCCGAGCAGAACGTCGAGGTGCTCAACGCTCACAAGCCACGGCGCATAGTGACCACCTGCCCCCATTGTTTCAACACGATCTTCAACGAGTACCCGCAGTTCGGTGGGCACTTCGAGGTCACCCACCACACGGAGTACCTCGCCGAGCTCGTCGCTGCAGGCCGGCTTCAACCGCAGGAGCCCGTGACGGATTCGATCACCTACCACGACCCCTGCTACAACGCCCGCCACAATGATCTCGTTCAGGGAGCCCGGACGGTTCTGGATGCGATCCCGGGTGCCACCTATACGGAGTTGCACCGCCACGGGCACGGCACGTTTTGCTGCGGAGCCGGCGGCGGACGCATGTGGATGGAGGAGCGCAGGGGCAAGAAGATGAACCTCGAGCGGGTCGACGAAGCCCTAGCGTCGGACTCGAATACCGTCGTGGTGGGCTGCCCGTATTGCAACATCATGTTGTCCGACGGAGTCGTCGATCGCGGCGCGAACGAAGACCTCGGCGTGACCGACCTTGCCCAGATATTGCTGCGTTCGATAGGAGAAGAGAAATGACCCTGGAGGAAAGTGTGTACGCCGAGGCCCTGCAGCGCGACTCGGAGAGGTTGGTTGAGGCCGCTACGGACAACTTCGTGGCCCAGGTAGCGGGCTGTCCGGGATGGAACGTCAGGGATCTCGTCGCCCACACCGGAGAGGTGCATCGCTTCTGGAGCCAGGTCGTCGAGCGTCGTCTCCAGGACCCCGGGGAGAGTGAGCCGGTCCACGTTCCCTCGGACGACGAGCTGCCGGCCTGGTTCCGAGAAGGGGCTGCCCACCTAGGCAGGGTCCTCGCCTCCATAGACGGCAGCATCGGAGTATGGACTTGGTCGCGCCAGAAGGACGCAGCATTCGTCAAGCGCCGCATGGCCCAGGAGACCGCGGTCCACCGTTGGGACGCCCAATCGGCGACGAGCAAGGCCGAGCCCATCGAACCCGAGCTGGCTCGCGACGGCGTCGACGAGCTCTTCGACGTCTTCATGCCGGTGGAGGAGGCTCGCCTCACCGGCCACGGAGAGACCGTCCACCTCCATCAAACCGACGGCGACAGCGACGGCGAGTGGATCGTGACTCTGGGGGACAGGATCACGGTGGAGCGCGGGCACACCAGGGCGGACACCGCGGTGCGAGGCACGGGCTCGGACCTGTTGCTGATGTTGTGGCGGCGGGTGCCGCCCTCTCAGCTGGAGGTTCTCGGGCAGCCGGCGAACCTCGAGCGCTTCCTCGCCTGGATCGATCTCACCTAAAGTTCTCGTAGTAGCGAGAGGGGGTCGGGCCGCGCTGCCCCTGGTACTTCGAGCCGAGCCGAGCCGAGCCATAGGGAGACTCGGCCGGAGACGACAGCTCAAAGAAGCTGATCTGTCCGATCTTCATACCGGGGTAGATCGTTATCGGAAGGGTCGCAACGTTTGACAGCTCGAGGGTCAGATGACCCTCGAAGCCCGGATCGACGTAGCCCGCGGTCGAGTGAATCAAGAGGCCCAGCCTCCCCAGCGAGCTCTTGCCTTCGAGGCGCGCCACAAGATCGTCGGAGAGCCTCACGTGCTCACAGGTCGAGCCAAGCACAAACTCGCCCGGGTGGAGGATGAAGGGACCCTCTTCCGAAGCCTCCACCATCTCGGTGAGGTCCTCCATCGGCTTCTTGACGTCGATGTATGGGTGGCGAGCGTTGTGGAAGGTGCGGAAAAAGCGGTCCACGCGCAGGTCGACGGAGGAGGGTTGAACGTCTGCGTCGTCGAATGGCTCGATGCCGATGCGGCCGCTCTGAAGCGCCTTGCGAATGTCCCGGTCCGACAGAATCACGGCCGAAGTGTAGGCCTAGTACCATCGAAACAGCGCGGGTGTAGCTCAATGGTAGAGCGTCAGCTTCCCAAGCTGGTTACGAGGGTTCGATTCCCTTCACCCGCTCCACTGCCCCGGGCAACCGGTCCCATCGACCGTCCACGCAACACCGGCTGGGGTCCAGACGGGCGTCCACTGTGGTCAAATGTGGGGGCCCGACTTGGGTCCCCCCCGACTTGGGTCCCCGAGGAGAGGAGTAGATCCCATGCGCATGATGATGAAGGTGAAAATCGACACAGAGGCTGGCAGCCGTGGCATCCAGGATGGCTCCCTGCCGCAGCTCATGCAAGGGACCTTAGTTAGGCCAGCTCCAGCCTGAGGCCGCTTACTTCGGCCCCGAAGGTGGGGTGCGAACCGCATTCATTGTGTTCGACCTCAAGGACCCCTAACTCCCGGCGATCTCCGAACCGCTGTTCAGCAAGCTGAAGGCAACCATCGAGATGTTCCCGGTGATGAATCAAGAGGACCTGAAGAAGGGGCTCCAGCAGGTCGGCCAAGGCGCATGACTGCGGCTACGAGTACCTCGGCCCCCCTTCCTGGTCAGGGCGTCGGCGGGGGGAAGTACTCCATCCCGAACAGCTTGGTCCCAGAAAAGCTCAGGCTCCACACGCTGCCCTTGGGGGCCGCGAAGTCCTCGGGAAGGGGAACCCTGTCGGCGGCCGCAAGGCGGCCCAGCAGGTCCGGGATGACGTCGCCCTGGCTGCAGGCGACCGCTGCGCCGCCGTTGTTCAGTCCCCGCACGAGTTCGATCGCGGCGGCCCGGCGCCGGGGATAGCCGAGCTCCGACAGAAGCGGGTCCTCGGTCACCGGCACGCCGCAGCTTTCGCTCAGGGGCTCGACGGTCTGGACACAGCGCACGAAATCGGCCGAGATGATGTGCCGAGGCGCGAAGTGGCCGAGCAGACGCGCCAGACCCGAGGCCTGCTCCCAGCCCCTGGAGTCGAGGGGGCGCAGCCGGTCGTCTTTCTTCCACTTGGAGCGCTGTCCGGCGCTGCCATGGCGCACCAGCAACAGCAGCCCCGTGTCCACCGGCTGACTCGCGAACCGGCCCAGGATCTCCCTGTCGGTGGGGTAGGTAAGCAGGTCTCGAGCCTCTGCCAAGGTGGTCCAGCGAATACGATCGACCTCGCTTCCGGGCTGGAAGGAGCCGGGACCGGCTTTCAGCGCCCAGAATCTCGTGACCTTGGGGCGGGCCCCATTGCGAGACGACTTCAGGTAGCGGACCTTGCCCAGCGAGCGCCCCGGGAGAGCCTTGTAGCCGGTTTCCTCCCACACCTCTCTGAGGGCGGCCTCGAAAGCACTCTCGCCGGGCTCGAGCTTGCCCTTGGGGAGGCTCCAGTCGTCGTACTGGGGGCGGTGGATGAGAACTACCTCGACCCCTTCGGCACCCTTCGCTCGCCCTTTGCGCCGCCATAGGACCCCGCCGGCGGCTCGAATTTCTGGTCGCTTCAGCTCTTCATCCATGCCACCAGCTTCTTATCGTCGAGCTTGGACCACGGCTTGATCCAAGTGTTTCGAGCCTCAGCTGCGGCTGCCAGCTCTCGTTCTAGCAGCCTACCGGCCGCCAGCGCCACCCCTGCACGGCGCTCTCTTGCAACCAACCGCTCGATTGTGGCCTGTGCCATGACTGCGTCTTGAAGCTCTCCGAGGGCGTCCTGTACGTCGGCCGCCCGATTGGCGAACCTCATCACACGCCTGTCCTCCAGCGGGTCTGCCACTGCCTCGGCGGCGTAGCGGGCTCGCTTTGTGAGTATGCGCAACCGGTGAAGGTCCTCGTCGGAGGGGTCCGGGCCCAGCGAAGCAGCCTGTCTTCTCGCCTTCTTCCAGGCCTGCAGAACCAGCGGGGGCAGAGCCTCGGAGCACAGTTGCTGAGCTTCTACGGTCAGCAGCGGACGGCCGCGAGCTGCGTCGAGTCGCTCGAGGAGCTCGACGTAGCGAGACTCGACGAGCGCCTCGGAGAGGAGAGAGAAATCCCGGTCCCGTTGGCGAGACAGGGCCTTATGGATTGGGCTCAGCGCCTGCTCGAGGTCGGGCGACGAAGATCTGAACCGTTCCGATAGCACGTCTGTGTCGCGCACGGCGCCCAGCAAGCCTCCCAGCCACTTCAGCTCGGAGCGCGTCTCATCCGTCCACGCCTGGTCGAGCAAAGACGAAATGGTCCGGAGATCGCTGCGCAGCCTGCGGGTGGCGACCCGCATCTGATGCAGGGGCTCGATCTCGCCCAACCGGGTGGCGGGATCGTTTCCGACGAGGCGCTGGAATCCAGAGTTGAGCACGGCCTGCACCGCGAGGCCGGCGCGATCGGTTGGGCGCAGGTCCACGCGCTCGCGCTCCGAGGCGGCGCCCGGAACGATGCCAACGGCCCGAGCGAGCTTCGGGGAGGGCGCGGCGGGAACCGCTCCTGCATCACGAAATACCTCGGCCAAGCGTTCCACACCCGCTCTGTCCAGGCTCCGCCCCTCGATCTCAATCTCCGAGAAGCGCCCGGTCACTCGGTTGCCTTCGAGCACAGAGACCACATCGTGAGAAATCTCTGCGAGCTCCTTTTCTTGGTTCCCCATCAGCAGCCACCGTTTGCGAACCGTGCGAAGCCGCGCAACCGGTGCCAAAGTCTGATGCCTCAGGTAAGCGGTGAGGAGGCTGCGAGCCTCGGCGGGAGCAGAGCGGGCGCCCCCAGCGAAGCGAAGCTCCCGCCGCTCGGTGGCATCGCTCTCCTCCACCGGCAGCTTGAGGGTCCAGGCCGACCCGTCGTCGTCTCCCGACCTCCATCGCAGTGTGATCCCACTGTGGGCCAACCGCAGTCCCTCGGTGTCGTGATATGTCGCTCGGAGCGTGACCGGGTCCAGCGCGCGGACCTCGACGACTCCGTGACCTTCGGATGTGAAGTCGGGGAGCTCGACCGCACCCTCAATCGCCAGCTTCACCTCGATCTCACGCATGTTCGGTCGCCCTTTGCATAAGCATCTGCTGCATATCGACGCGTTCGATGCCATCCTGAGGTTTCACTCGCGACCAATTCCCTTCCGGGTCCAAGCTCCACGCGTTGACGTTGTCCTTGAAGCCGAGATCGAGCAGAAGCTTCAGCTCGTCCTTGAGAGAGGGCGCATCGACACTGACGAGTGCTTCCACGCGTCCGTCGAGGTTCCGAGGCATGAGATCGGCGCTGCCGATGAACAGCTCCTCATCTCCTCCGTTGTGGAAATAGAAGATACGCGAGTGTTCGAGCCAGCGACCCACGACGCTGTGAACCCGAACGTTCTCGCTCAGTCCCTCGATACCGGGACGCAAGCAGCAGATGCCCCGCACCAGGAGGTCGATCTCGACTCCTGCCTGCGACGCGTCGTAGAGAGCGTTGATCACGCGCTCATCCACGAGACTGTTCACCTTCATAGCTATATGCCCGGGCGCCTTTCCACCGGCCGCTGAGCCCTCTCTTTCAATCAGAGAGATGATCCCCTCGCGCATGTCCTCCGGAGCCACGATCAGATGGCGATACTCGGGCCTGCGTGAGTAGCCGGTGAGGTAGTTGAAGAGCTCGCCGACCTCCGCGCACAGCTCCGCACCGGCCGTCAACAGACCAAGGTCCTCATAAGAACGCGCGGTCTTGGGGTTGTAGTTACCGGTACCAATGTGTGCGTAGCGATGGAGCTTGTCCTTCTCCTGCCGAACGACCAGCAGCAGCTTGGCGTGCGTCTTCAATCCCACGAGCCCGTATACGACATGACAGCCCGCCTTTTCCAGTGCGCGCGCCCACCCGATGTTGGCGCGCTCGTCGAAACGGGCTTTGATCTCGACGAGTACGACCACTTGCTTGCCGGCCTCTGCCGCGTCGATAAGCGCATCCACCACCGGGCTGTCCCCTGAGGTTCGGTACAGGGTCTGCTTTATCGCCAGCACGTTGGGGTCGGAGGCGGCCTGCTCGATGAGCCGTTCGACGCTGGTGGCAAATGAGTGGTAGGGGTGTTGCACCAGCACGTCTCTAGCGCGCAGCGCCCTGAACATGTCGACGGGCGCATCGTCGGTGGCCATCAGATCGCGATGAGTTGCGGGAGAGATCGGGTCGTCCTTCAGATCGGGCCGTTCGATGTCGTAGAGGCCCATCAACCCTCCGAGATCGAGGGGGCCGGGCAGACGATGGACATCGATGGGCTCGACCTCTAGCTCTCTTCTGAGAACGTCGAGCACGTGCGGCGACATGTCCGTCTCGATTTCAAGACGCACCGCGGGACTGAATCGTCGCCTGACGAGCTCTTCCTCGAGCGCCTGCAAGAGGTCCTCGGCGCCATCGTCGTTGATCTCGAGGTCCGCGTTTCGGGTTACTCGAAAGGCATGATGCTCGACGATATCCATGCCCGGAAAGAGCCGGTCCAGATGTGCCGCGATGACATCCTCCAAAGGCACCAGACAACCGCTCTCGGCTGCGGTGACGAAACGCGGGAGGACGGGCGGAACCTTGACGCGCGCGAAGTGAAGCTGATCGCTATTGCGGTCGCGGACGCGAACGGCCAGGTTCAGGGAAAGGTTCGAGATATAGGGAAACGGATGTCCCGGATCCACCGCCAGGGGGGTCAGCACGGGAAAGATCTGGCGGGAGAACATCTCGGTGAGGCCCCGGCGAGCGTCCGGTTCAAGCTCTTTCCAGCGTGCGATCCTGACGCCCTCGTCGCCCAAACGGGGCAGCACGTCACGGCAGAATGTCTCGGCATGCTGCGCCACCAGCGGGGCCAGCCGCTGAGCCAGTGCCCTCAGCTGCTCGCGCGGCGTTAGTCCCTCAGGCGAACGAACCACGACGCCGGCGGCGAGCTGGCGCTTCAAGCCGGCGATGCGGACCATGTAGAACTCGTCCAGCAGCGAGGCGAAGATCGCCAGGAACTTGACTCGTTCCAAGAGAGGAGAGTCCTGGTCCTCGGCGCGAGAAAGCACCCTGGCGGCGTAGTCCACCCACGACAACTCACGATTTATCAGCCGCTCACGGACCCCACCCCTGTGGAGGGAAGACGGGAGGGAAGAGGCCGCTTCGGCTGTTGATGTCATCGCGCCACGGTAGTACCGAAATATGAACAACGCGCAAAATCAATGCGAACGCGCCCCTCCTACCTGCACTTCTGCGGCACGGCCGGCGGGCAAGAAGACAGATTCCTACCCACGCGATCCTCCAGCGGATCGCTCCTCTGGACTCTCTACTCAGAAGCCGCCCCGCGCTATCGACGCGAATTTCGTGTACTGATTCATGAACGCAAGCCGCACCGTTCCCGTGGGACCGTTGCGCTGCTTGGCGACGATGAGCTCGGCCTCGCCCCGGTGATCGGTGTCCTGGTTGTAGACCTCGTCGCGGTAGATGAACATGACCAAGTCCGAGTCCTGCTCGATGCTTCCGGACTCACGCAGATCCCCCAGCAGGGGACGCTTGTCGGTTCGGGCCTCGACCCCGCGGTTGAGCTGCGACGCACACACGACCGGGACCTCGAGCTCACGAGCCAGGATCTTCAGCGAGCGTGAGATCTCAGATACCTCTTGGGCGCGAGTCTCGGACCTTCGGGGAGACTGCATCAGCTGGAGATAGTCGACGACCACCAGACCGAGGCCGAACTTCGCCTTGAGCCGGCGGCACTTAGCCCGCATCTCCATCAGCGTGATGTTGGCCGAATCGTCGATGAAGATGGGTGCTTCGGCGAGCCGGCCGAGCGCGCTGGAGAGCCTCGACCAGTCCTGCTCCTGCAGAGAGCCCCGCCGAATTCGCTGAGAATCCACGCGCGCCTCGGAGGAGAGGAATCTCTGCACAAGCTCGTGGCGAGACATCTCGAGCGAGAACATCACGATCGTCTGGCGCTGATGGAGCGCGGCATGAAGAGATATGTCTGCAATCAAGGCCGACTTTCCCATCGAGGGCCGCGCCGCGATGATCACAAGGTTCGAGGGCTGGAAGCCGGCCGTCATGTCGTCGAGGTCCGAGAAGCCCGAGGCGAGGCCGGTAACGCTCTCGCCGCGCTCGTAGAGAGCCTCGATCATCTCCATGTTCTCGTGGAGGAGCGGCCGGATCGGTTGAATGTCGTCGCGCAAGCGCCTGTTGCCGACCTCGTAGACGAGCTCTTCGGCGGCATCGAGCCCTTCGGCGACATCCTCTGGAATCGAGAAACCGATTTCCTGGACCTTGTTGCCGGCATCGATCAGCCGCCTCAACAGCGCGTGCTCCTCGACGATCCGGGCGTAGTGGCCGGCCGAGGAGGCGGTGGGATAGGCCTCGAGCAGGCCGTGGATGTAGGGCTTGCCCCCGATGGTATCGAGCATGCCCCGGCGAGTCAGCTCCTCTGCGCAAGTGATGGCGTCCGCAGCCTCGCCGCGTCCGTAGAGCGACAAGATGGCCTCGTAGATCTCGGTGTGGCTGGGTTTGTAGAAGTCCCCCGGCTGGACCACCTCGACGACGTTGGCAATAGCCTCTTTGGACTCGAGCATGGCTCCGAGCACCGACAGCTCGGCGTCGAGGTTGTGCGGCGGGATGCGGCTATGCCCCACTGGTTGAAGCGACGCTCGTTGTGCCACTGGTTCCCTCTCGCTATTCCGAATTACGTCTCTGTAATTTGAGCACGCGGATACGACAGCCGGTTGCTATCCCTGGCTGGTCGGCCTGCCATGAGGCCCGCGGCCCCCCTGGGGACGCTACGCGTCCCGCTCTGTGGGTTACAAGAGGGGTGTGGACGGCGTGGATAACGACCTCAGGCGCCGGTCACAGGGGGTAGGGGCGGTCGATAACGCTGTGGGTTTCCTGCCGAGTGGTCGTGGAGTGATCTATATGACCATCTGACGACCACTCGGCGAGAAGCGGCTACTCCTCCTCGTGCGCTATGACCTCGACGTTCACGAGCGCGTTGACTTCCTCGTGGAGATGTACTTCGACCGCATGCGTGCCGAGCACTCGGATGGGGTCCTCGAGACGCACACAGTGGCGATCGATCGCCTCGCCTAGCTGCTCTTCGACCGCCCGGGCGACATCCGACCTGGTGACCGATCCGAACAGCCGGCCTCCTTCGCCGGCGCGCGCCGAGATGTAAACCGGTTGCGCGCCGAGGGTGGAGACGCGCGCCACTGCTTTCTGCTTGCGCCTGCGCTCGGCTTCTTCGCGCGAGCGCCTCATCTGCTCCGCCTGACGCAGTGAGCCTTTCGATGTCGGGAGCGCAAGTCCTTTGGGCACGAGGAAGTTGCGCGCGTAGCCGTCGGCGACGGTGACCACGTCCCCCCGCTGCCCTAACTTGTCGACGTCTGCTGCAAGAATCACCTTCACGGCCGCCCCCTCAACGAGACGTGTACGGCAACAGTGCTACCTCGCGGGCGTTCTTGATGGCGGTCGCCACTCGCCGCTGATGCTGGGTGCAGTTGCCCGTCACCCGCCGCGCCCGGATCTTCCCGCGCTCGCTCATGAACTTGCGGAGCGAGGCGATGTCCTTGTAGTCGATGCGCTTCGACTTGTCGGCACAGAACTGACAAAACTTGCGCTTCCCTTTGCGGGGAGGCTTGCCCGGTGCCGTGCGGGTCGAGCGCCGGTCCCGGCGATCTCGCGCCATCAAAAGCCTCCCTCGTCTGCGGGTACTCCTGAAGGTACCGGCGCCGGTTGGGGCGCGGGGG
>DASRPA010000163.1:0-3530 GCA_035646635.1 Actinomycetota bacterium
GCCTGGGCCGCGATCTGCTTTTCCACCAGCGGCGTCCGCACGAATGCGGGACACACTGCGATCGCGGCCACTCTGTCTTCTGCCCCCTCGAGCGCAAGCGTCTTGATCAACCCCAGCACGCCGTGCTTGGCGGAGACGTAGCCGGCCTTGAACGGCGACGCCACCAGCGCATGGGCCGATGCGATCGCCACGAAACGGCCCCGTCCGGATACCTTGAGCGCCTCCCACGAGTACTTCGCGAGCAGAAACGGACTCGTCAGCAGGATCGCGATCAGCGCGTCCCAGCGGTCTTCGTCGAAAGACGCCACACCCGAGACATGCTGGAAGCCCGCGTTCGCGACCACCGCATCGAGTGAGCCGAACTTATCGAGAGCGGCTTCCACTGCCGCGCGATTGCCGTCGCGAGTGGTCAGGTCGGCCTTGAACGGCTCACCGGGGCCGTCGGGATCGGGCTCCAAGTCGACGCTCAGCACTCGGAACCCATCCTCTACCAGGCGCGCGGCCACGGCGCGTCCAATGCCTGACGACGCGCCGGTGACCAGTGCGCTGCGAGACCCCCGGCTCACTCCGTCTGGGTCATGAGCTCGACGAAGTTGAACGCGAACCCGGTGTCGGTGTTGGGCGGGAATCCGCCGAACAGGAAGATGAAGACGAAGATCCCGTAGAAGATCGTCATCAACACGAGCATGACCCGGCGGAACATGCTGGGCCGGAGCTCTTTGGGAAGAAACTTCGTATTGAGTGGGGCGTGGAGATCAGAAATACGACCCCTGCCATGTTGGCGCTCAGCGCCAGCAGCGCCAAGGGCTGGGGCAGCCTCAGGATGATGAGGCCGACGACGATCACCACGGCCAGGACGGAGTAGTAGATCTTACGAACGTCCCCCGCATCACGCAGCCTCTTGTTGCCCGTCCATAGGATGTCGGTCAGGCCGCGCACCATGCCCTCGAGAATGTCGAGCTGCGTCTTGAACAGGATCCATGCGGCCATGAGAGCGATGATGACGGCAAGGAAGCCACCGACCTGGGTCCGGACGGCGTCCGCGAGCGCGGCGGCGACGCCGAGGCTCTCGAGGCTCTCGCCGCTCGGTATGAAGGTGACGTAGATGATCGCCGGCAGGGCCATGCCCAGCATGGCGCCGACGAAGAAGACCCCCCACTGGTCGGCGTTGACGATCCTCCACCAGCCCTTCCAGCGCTCCATCATGCCGTCCTTTTGGGGGTCGAAGACATAGCCGGAGTGAGCCAGGTGGACCTCTTCCCCGCCTACCGCCGCGGGGATGTAGCCGACCACCGAGCCCATGCCGTAGCCCTTGTCACGCGCCCAGTTCGACAGCGACAGGTTGACGACGCCCCCGGCGGCCGCGTAAGCGGCGACTGCGCTGATGAGGAACGGGTCGATGCCCGGCGGGATGGGATTGAAGCCGTCCTGAAGGTCGACGCCGACGTAGCCGACGATGGCCTCCACCCAGGTGCTGGGGGACGTCAGGAACAGCACGATCAAAAGGAACCCTGTCAGGATCACGGACACCATGACCCAGTTGAGGATGGATCTCCAGCGTGTGCTCGATCTTCTTGCCTCTGAGTACGACGAGGACGCAGGCGAGGTAGGCGCCCACTGCGATGAAGTAGGTTGTGTTCTCCGAGCCCGGGGGCGCGATCTCGCCCGCGAACAGGAAGTAGATGGCGCCGGCCGCGGCCGCCGCCCATCCCGGGATGCCGGTCTGAAAGAAGTAGAAGAGCGTGTAGACCCACGCCCAGAAGGTCGAGGACGGCTTCGTGCGCATGAAGCCCGTGAAGGCGGGCTCGCCCGTGTACATCGTGTAGCGCATCAGCTCTTGGTTGTAGATGGTCTGAAACACGGTAGCTATCCCGGTGATCCACAACACGACCAAGCCGTACGCGATGAAAGCGGCGGGCCCTAGAAGGAACTCACCCGATCCGATGGCCGCCCCCAACACGATGACGCCCGGCCCCACCACTCCCAGCCACTGCAGCCCCTTGGGTCTAGGTGGCTCCGGGAGGTCCCGTTCCTCCCAAGCATCGAGGCCGGATGCGGTCTCGTCGGCTCTGCGATCTCGCAGCGACTCAGTCGCCATGTCCCCCTCCTGTCATCGTGACGCTTCCCGGCGTCAGCGAACAGAATGTACCCAACTCGGCAAAAAAGACACCCTAACCTTGCCGAGTGGTGGTCAGGTGCTCTATATGGTCATCTATCCACCACTCGGCCCGGGAATCAGCCGCTTTGGCCCACGATCTCGTCGAGCTGCTTCCGCACAAGCTGCTGGTCTTCGTGGTCCTTGACGACCGCTCCGA
Organism: Actinomycetota bacterium; assembly: GCA_035646635.1. Classification (GTDB taxonomy): domain Bacteria; phylum Actinomycetota; class CADDZG01; order CADDZG01; family WHSQ01; genus JACDAL01. The sequence continues at coordinate 2,316 of DASRPA010000163.1, forward strand.
GCGTGGCCGCGGCGTCCTTGCCGGAAAGGTTCCTTACACCGAGGAAGCTCAACGCCTCGGCCCAGTCGATCGTCTCCGCCACTCCCGGCTTCTTCGACACATCGAGCGCTCGCAGCCGCTCGACCGCCTGCGCCACCTGGCGCGCCAGCGACTCCTCGACCTCAGGTGCTCGAGCCCTGACGATCTCGATCTCCCGCTCGAGGGTGGGATGGTCGATCCAGTGATAGAGGCAGCGCCTTTTCAGTGCGTCGTGTAGCTCACGCGTCCGGTTGGAGGTGATGATCACGGCCGGGGGCCGCGTCGCCGTGATGGGTCCGATCTCGGGGATGGTTACGGCGAACTCGGACAGTACCTCGAGCAGGAACGCCTCGAATTCGTCGTCGGCGCGGTCGAGCTCGTCGATCAGCAGCACAGCTTGATCGCCGGCCCTGATGGCGGCAAGCAGGGGGCGCTCGATCAAGAAGTCGGGGCCGAACAGGTCGGTAGCGGCTTGCTCTGTCGCGGTTTGATCAAACCCTGCTGCGCGCACCGCTATGAGCTGGCGCGAGTAGTCCCACTCGTAGAGGGCTTGGTAGGAGTCGATGCCCTCGTAGCACTGCAGGCGGATGAGCCGGCGGCCCAGCATCACGGCCAAGACCTTGGCGACCTCGGTCTTGCCCACGCCCGCCTCCCCTTCGAGCAGCAGCGGCTTGTGCAGCGCCAGCGCCAGGTGAATCGATGTGGCCAGCCCCTCGTCGGGAAGATAGGAGTGCTGGACCAGCGCGCGTTCGAGGTCCTCTACCGAGGCAAAAGGAAGGGCGCGGCCACTGCCGCGCCCTTCCTCCGAAGCTTCTCCCGTCAGCGAGATAGCGCCTCCTCGAGCGCTCTGCGGACGAAAACCTTGACCATCTCCTTGCGGTACTCGGACGAGCCGAGGGGGTCCGAGACGGGGCTCGTGCCTTCAGCCGCCTGCTGAGAGGCGTCGGCGACGCTTGTTCCGGAAGCCAGCGCTTTCTCGACGGAAGTCGCTCTGAGTGGGGTCTCGCCCATGCTCGTCAGTCCGATCGCGGCGCGCCCATCGCCCCGGGCCACCGCCGCAACCCCTACCGTCGCCCAGTCCTGGGCCCGGTGCTGGAACTTCTGATAAGACCATCCGGCCCCGTTGAGCTTGGGGACTCGGAGCTCCGTGAGGAGCTCCTGGGGGCCGAGGTCGACCTCGAAAATGCTCTTGAAGAA
>DASRPA010000164.1:0-10322 GCA_035646635.1 Actinomycetota bacterium
GGAAGGAGGCAGGTGCCCATGACGGAGTATGAACGCCGTCGACGCGCAGTAGAAGCATTGCAGGCCGGCGCGACCCCGACCGAGATAGGCAGTCGTCTGGGACGCAGTCGCGCATGGGTCTACACAACCAAGGCCCGCTACCAGAGCGGAGGGCTTGCCGCACTTAACGACCGCTCCCGTGCCCCCCACCTGAGCCCGCAGGAGACGGCCCCGGGCATGGTCAAGCGCATCCTCGCGGTGCGGCGACGCCTGATGAAACCCGGGCGCAACCGGGGCTTCTCAGGGGTTGGTGCAGACGTGATCGCGTGGGAGCTCCACCTCGCCGGCTGCAAGGACATCCCGGCCCCGCGCACCATCGAGCGGATCGTCGCCCGCGCTGGCCTTACCGGACGAGCGCGCCCGCGCCGCACCCACAAGGACCCACGCCCCTACCCGGCGCCCACGGCGCGCCAAGCCGGAGACGTGCAGCAGTCCGATATCGTCGGTCCGCGACACATCGCCACCCGCAAGGGACCGCTGCGGCTCTTCAGCTACAGCACAGTGGATGTCTGTGGCGGGGGAATCGCCTGCTGGCAGAGCCCGGAGCGCAGCGCAGCCGCCTACTGCACCTATCTGGTCGAGCATGCCTGGGCACGCCTCGGCGTCCCGCGGGTGTGGCAGGTCGACAACGAGATGGTGCTCGCCGGGTTCCCCCGGCGCCCCCAGGCCTTCACCGCACCGGTGCGCCTCGCTCTCTTTCTGGGAGCGGAGGTCTGCTTCATCCCCCAAGGCGAGCCCGGCCGCCAGGCACACGTGGAGAGCTTCAACGCGCTGTGGCAGGAGCGAGTCCTCAGACGCTTTCGCTTCTCCACACTGAGTTCGCTGAGGGCGAAGTCGGAGCGCTTCGAGCGCTGGTTCATGGAGGAGCGCCCGCATCCTCAGCTGCGCGCCAAGGACCACGGCACGCTCTATCCGGCAGTGCTGCTCGCATCCATGGACGGCCACATCAGGCGGCTGCCGAAAGGCTTCTCGCTCGAGCCCTTCCGAGAGCCAGACGGGCGGCTCAAGATCCCGCTTGCTCGCGGGCGCGTCACCTGGATCCGCCTCGTCTCAGAGAACGGCGGCATCGACATCGGTGGCAAGCGCTTCCCGGTCGGGGCCCGCTACGCCAACCAGTACGTCACCGCCACGCTGTCGACTTCCCGAAGAACCGTCACAGTCAAGCTCGGCGCGCGGGTAGTCAAGCGATTTCCCTTCCCGCTAACCGAGCGCGTGGTACAACCTGTCCTGCAACGATGATCGGAGGCGAGATGCTCTTCTTCTGTCTACGATGTTGTGACGGTTCGAGGCTAGGGAAAAGTGTCTACGATGTCCTGACGGCTGCCGGCTAGGAGAGCCGCACTGCGTCGGCCAAGACCGGCTCGGTGGGCTGCTCCACGAGCATGAACTGGCTGCGTGCTGGAGAAAATGCACCCTTCAGGCTGGGTTCGTCGCACCAGCCGGTTCGGCTGCATAGATCCAGGCAGATGTCTCGAGGCTCCCGTTACGTCCACCTAGCCACATCTCTGATCCCGCTGGGAGGTTGCTGATGCCTGAAATGCAACTCTTGCCCTTTGACTTGGCCGGCCACACCGCGCTCGTGACCGGCGCCAACCACGGCATCGGTGCGGCGACAGCCGCGGCGCTCGCCGCCTGTGGCGCATCGGTCTTGCTCGCCTACTTGCGGCTGAACGAACCGGTGGACCAGGGGACGCCGGACGCGTATCGACACGATCGAGCGGCCGGCGCGGACGAGGTGGTCGACGGCATCCGGGCGGCGGGCGGCAGAGCGACAGCGGTGGAAGCCGACCTAGCGGATTCGAGCAGCGCGCCGGTCCTGTTTGACGCTGCCGAGGCGGCGTTCGGACAGGTGGATATTCTGATCAACAACGCGTCTGGCTGGATCCCCGACACCTTCAAACTGATCGAAACTGATCGGTTGGGGCGTTCACTCCAACGGGTGTCGGCGGCTTCGATCGATCGTGTCTTCGCGATTGATGCGCGAGGGTCGGCCCTTCTCATCTCGGAGTTCGCTAGACGGCACGTCGCCCGCAGCGCAACGTGGGGCCGAATCATCGGGCTCACCTCCGGCGGGCCGCTGGGCTTCCCTGAAGAGGTGAGCTACGGGGCGGCAAAGGCCGCGCTGGAGAACTACACGATGTCGGCCGCGTTCGAGCTGGCGGACTACGGCGTGACGGCCAACGTGGTCTACCCTCCCGTCACGGATACCGGCTGGGTAACACCACAGGTCGCGGAAGCGGTGCGGAATAGCAAGGAGCTCATCCACGTCGCCTCACCCGGCGAGGTCGCCGAAGTCATCGCCTTCCTGGTATCCGACCTCGCCAGGCTCATTACAGCCAACGTCCTGCACCTTCGCTGACCGCCAAAGGGTGAAGCGACGCCAGCGGCCTCGGCCCTCCCCAATCCGCCGGCCTTTCGACTTCCTCTACAGCTCGAGGCGGGACCCACGGCGATACCTCGAGGGTCTTATTGCAGGAGCGCTTCAGGATTGCTCACGAGCTCGACGACAGCCATCCGGGGTGCTGCATGGTTGCAGATGCGACGCTCCCCGGTGGAAGCTCTTGACGCTGGCGAGCATCCACGGCTTATTCAGCGATCGGACGCTCAATGGGAAGCGCTCGGTTCCCACCGCCGTTCACCGAATCCAACCGGACCTTACCCCCATCCTGGACCCGCCCATAACCGGGACCAGCGCGTCATTCTCGGAGGCGATCTCAACATCAGTCCTCAGGTTCCTTCGCCAGATGCCAAACATCACGAGCTTGTCATTGAGCGCATCAAGGCGTTTGGCCCGATTGACTGCCTTGGCTCACTACCGGCTTTGAATCGCCACGGTTTTAGTGGAGGCTCTTGATCTTGAGAGGATGGAGCCATGCCAAAGACCCGCAGGTACCGCCAGAGATACGAGAGCGAGCAGTGCGGCTCGTACTCGATCACGAACATGAGTACTCCTCGCAGTGGGCAGCGATCTGCTCGATCGCCGAGAAATCCGATCTCAATAGAGAAACCCTTCGCCAGTGGGTCCGCCGGGAGGAGCGCGACACCGGACGCCGCCCCGGACTCACGACCGATGAGCGCCAGCGCTTGAGCGACCTCGAGCGCGAGGTCAAGGAGCTTCGCCGCGCCAACGACATCCTCAGGGCGGCTTCGCTTTCTTCGCGCGGGAGCTCGACCCGCGACCGCCAAGATGATGGAGTTCATCGGCGAGCACAAGGGGTGGGAGTCGAGCCGATCTGCAGAGTCCTGCCGATCGCCCCCAGCACCTAGTACGCTGCCCGTAGACGCTCGCCGGCACCCCGGGCTCTCAACCGGGACTTCCGCGACCTGACGGGGAGCCCGCCAACCGAGTTTCTTGCCCGCCATCTGCCCGATGGCGCCGGAGTGGGCTGCCAATAAAGAAGAACGCGGCGCGGGTGACATTCGTCCAAGACGCGACTATCTCCGAGCCGTAGCGTGCCATGGGAGCTTCGAGCGACGGAGAGAGAGGGGCATGATCGAAAATCCTCAAGTCGCCGACGGCGGCCTCGGGACCCGATGAGGCGCGCCGGGATGCCCAGTCGGCTTGGGAGATGCTGGGCCCGGTGATTGATCTGGCAACCCCGATGGCGGTTCCTGTAGCAGCCACCCTGCGGCTGGCCGACCTTGTCGCCGAGGGGGTCACGCGGCTAAACGAGCTCGCCAACCGCTCCGGCAGCGATCGCGATGCGCTGGGGCCGCATGCTGCGTCAAATCTGGTTTCGTCGTGGAGTGTTCTCCGAGCCCGAACATGACGAGTTCGCGCTCTCCGAGGCGGCGGCGTTGTTGCGCTCCGATGACCCCTCTGGGATGCGCCTGTGGCTCGATCTCGATGAATTCGGAGGACGGATGGATCTGGCGTTTACCGGCCTGCTCCACACGGTTCGGACCGGAGAGCGGGCCTGGGAGGCGGTGTTCGGTCGCCGTTCTGGGGGCACCTCGATGCAGACGAGTCGCTGAGCGCCTCGTTTGACGCGACGATGGCCGCTGGACCGGAGCATGCAGCGGCAGCCGTCGGCGGCCTCGAGTTGGCAAGCGCGCGGCAGCTGGTCGACGTCGGCGGCGTACGGTGTGCTCGTCGCCGAGTCGCTGCGTTCCCAGCTGGCCCTCCGCACGACACTCGTCGATCTCCCCGGCACGGTGGCGCGCGGCCGCCAATTCCTGGCCGCTCTCGGGCTGGACGCGCGCTGCCAGTTCTCGGGGCAGAGCTTCTTCGATCCGCTGCCCCCGGGCGGAGACGTGTACATCCTCAACCAGGTCCTGCACGACTGGGGGACGAGAAGGCGCGTGCGATCCTGCTCCGCTGCGCGGAGGCGATCGATGATCGCGGCCGGGTCGTTGTGATCGAGTCACACGGCACATCCGGCGACGATCGCGCAACCTTCGCTCAAATGAACCTGCGGATGTTGGTCTTGTGGTGGCCGTGAAGAACGCTCGATGAGTACAGAGCGCTCGCGGACGAGGCGAACCTGCGGGTCACCGCCACTCGTAGCACCGCACTTGGCCAAGCCGTCATCGACTGCGTCCGAGCAGAGGGCAAGGCTCAGTGAAGACTCTCCCTGCCACACGTGGGCTCACCCCTCGCCGTCCCGGCGCTGAGTGGGTCCGGTCACCGATTCGCGTAATGCCGAGCTTCCAGGATCTCGTCAGATCGCCAGGAGATTCCCGGCGTCGAGCTTGGGACTTCGCCGGGACGCCGGCGTTGCGCGTCCGCGGCAAGCTCCTATGCCGGCTGCGTAGAGACCCGAACGCGCTCGTCCCTCGAGTCAATCGACGTTGGCGACCGCGAGGCACTGCTGCAGGGCCGGCCCGATGGTGTTTTTCCGACGCCGCACTACGATGGTTATCCCTACGTGCTCGTTCACCTACATGATGTCGACCCCGCGGCTTGCCCAGCTGTTCGAAGTCGTTTCCTCGGCGATCTCGCGCACCCGGTCGACGAGCTCGAGGCCACCACCGGCTGGCGCTTCGTCGCCGAGGAGATCGAGCGCGCCGGCTTCACCGCGCATCTCGCCGAGCCTGCTGAAACGAGGCGGGCCCGCGGCCTCAAGCGGCGGGCCAAGACCAACCGTGCCGACTGCGATCACCTGTCCACGCTGCTCATCGAGGGCCGCCTGCCGGAGAGCTAAGCTCGCGATGGTCGTTCGTCGTGATCGACTTCCCGACGTGGATGACCATGAAGCTGCCGCTCCCGATGCCGCACGAGTAAGGTTCGTCCCTCCGACCACGCCAGCGGCGGAGACCGCCGCATCGACGCCTTGGGATAAGTTAGCCCCATGTCGAGGGGGATGGATTGCGAGCATGGGAGATGAGGGACGGGGCCTCGTCTGCCGCGGCCTGACCAAGCGTTTCCCGGGACTCGTCGCCCTCGAGGTCGTCGACCTCGACGTCGCTCCCGGTCGAGTCGTGGTCCTGCTCGGGGAGAATGGGGCCGGAAAGTCGACCCTCGCACGCATCATCTCGGGCATCCATGCCCCCGACGAGGGGTACATGCGCCTGGGCGGAGCCGAGTTCGAGCCCGGCTCCCCGCGTGACGCCATCGACGCAGGGATCGCGATGATCCATCAGGAGACCAACCTTCTGTCTCAGCTGTCTGTGGGCGAGAACATCTTCCTCGGGCGTCTGCCGCTGCGCGGGGCGCTCGTCGACTACGTTGCTCTCGCCGCGTCGGCGAAGCGTTACCTCGAGCAGGTCGGAGTCGACATCGACCCATCAACCAAGGTCGAGCGCCTTTCGGTGGCGGCTCGGCAGCATGTCGAGATCGCGAAGGCGCTGTCGCAGGATGCGCGCGTGCTGATCCTCGACGAGCCGACCGCCGCTCTGGGAGAAGAGGAGGCCGACCGGCTCTTCGGTCTGATCGACGAGTTGCGCCGCAAGGACGTCGGATTCCTCTACATCTCGCACCGGCTCGGCGAGGTGCGGCGAGTCGGCGACTCCATCGTCGTGCTGAGGGACGGGCGGCGGGTGGCGGATTGGGATACGGGTGATGTGCCGGTCGAGCGTCTCGTGGAGGCGATGGTGGGCCGCTCGGTCGAGCAGGTCTATCCCGATCCGCCGCGACCGCGCGAGCAAGCGCTCCTGCGAGTCGAGGGGCTGGGGCGGGCAGGCGCGTTCCGCGACGTCGGCTTCGTGCTTCGGCGTGGAGAGATCCTCGGCATCGCAGGGCTCGCGGGGGCGGGTCGCACCGAACTGGCGCGTGCCCTGTTCGGGGCCGAGCCGGCCGAGTCCGGCTCGATCCGGCTCGACGGCGAGGCCTTCGCGCCGCGCACCCCGGCCCATGCGGTCGGCGCGGGCCTCGTCCTCGTCCCCGAGGATCGAAAGGAACAGGGACTGGTGCTCGGGCTCTCGGTCGAGGACAACGTCGCGCTGCCCTCGCTGGCCGAGCTGGCCGAGGGACCCGCGCTGCGGCCCTCGGCCGTGCGCCGCCTGACCGCCGAGTGGACCGAAAAGCTGCGCATCAGGGGGCGACCGGAGCAGCCCGTACGCACGCTCTCGGGCGGCAACCAGCAGAAGGTCGTACTGGCCAAGTGGCTGCCTCGTAAACCCAAGGTCGTCATCTTCGACGAGCCGACCCGCGGGGTCGATGTTGGAGCCAAGGCCGCGATCTACAAGCTCATCACGAGCCTGGCCGCGGATGGAACGGGAGTGATCGTCATCTCTTCGGAGTTGCCCGAGGTCCTGGGCCTGGCCAACCGCGTGCTCGTGCTGTCCGAGGGGCGGCAGACCGGCATCCTCGAGCGGTCGGAGATGAGCGAGAAGAAGGTCATGTCCCTCGCGGTGGGACACGGGACGGGCGCCTAGATGGCGACCCTTGATCTCGATCGCGACCGCATCCTGCAGCGCGTCAAGCAGCTCCTGTCGTCGAGCGGGCCGCTCGTGGGACTCTTCAGCCTCGTGTTGATCCTCTTCATCCTGTCGCCGTTCTTCCTCACGGTTACCAACGTCTTCAACATCTTCCAGCAGGTCGCCGTGCTGTCCATCCTGGCTCTGGGCGGCACCGCCGTGATCATCACCGGAGGCATCGATCTCTCGGTCGGCTCCGTGCTGGCGCTCAGCGGGGCCGTGCTCGGCTTTACCTTCGAACGGGTCGGGTTACCGATGCCGCTCGCCATCATCTCTGCCCTCGCCGTCGGAGCGCTGGTCGGCCTCACCAACGGGGTGCTCATCACCGCCGGCCGGCTGCCGCCCTTCATCGCAACGCTCGCGTCCCTTTCCGCCGCACATGGGCTCGCGCTCGTGGTGACCGGGGGCCGGCCGATATCGGGCTTCCCCGACTGGTTCCGAACCTTCGGCACCTTCGATCTGTTCGATATCATCCCGCTGTCGGTCATCGTGGTGGCCCTTCTCTATCTTGCGGGCTGGGCCTACCTCCGCTACCGCCCTTCGGGTCGAGCCCTGTTCGCGATCGGCGGTAACGAAGAGGTGGCGCGCCTCTCCGGGCTGTCGGTTGCGCGCGAGAAGATGAAGGTCTACACCGCGGCCGGAGTACTGAGCTCTATCGGCGGTCTCCTCCTCGCCGCGCAGTTGAACAGCGTCCAACCCACTTCGGGAACCGGTGCGGAGCTCGACGTCATCGCAACTGTGGTCATCGGTGGAGCGAGCCTGTCGGGCGGGGTCGGGTCGGTCTCGGGGACGCTCATCGGCGCGCTCATCATCGGTACGCTGCGCAACGGGCTGAACCTGCTTGACGTTTCGTCGTTCTGGCAACAGGTCGTGATCGGAGTTGTCATCGCTCTGGCTGTGATGATCGACACTGTGCGCAAGCCGAAGGACCGATGATCCGAGGAGGGGCAGTATGAGAAGAGGCATCATTTCGTTGTTGATAGCGGTGCTGGCCGTCGTTCCCGTGGCCTGCAACCGGGACCAGCGCGGAGCGAGCGGCGGCGGCGAGCCCGTCGTAGGGCTGTCGTTGTCGACGCTTGACAACCCCTTCTTCGTCACTCTGCGCGATGGGGCTCAGGAGGCTGCGGACGAGGCTGGGGCTCGGCTCGACGTCGCTGACGCGCGCGACGACGCCCAGACCCAAGCGAACGACATCCAGGACTTCATAACGCAGCAGGTCGACGCGATCATCGTGAACGCGGTCGACTCCGAAGCGGTGGTCACCTCCATCGAGGCGGCCAACGAGGCCGACATCCCGGTCATAACCGTGGACCGAGAGGCCGAGGGCGGAGACATCGCGGCCCACATCGCCAGCGACAACGAACAGGGCGGCGAGATGGCGGGCGACTACCTCTTCGAGCAGTTCGGCGAGGGCGCGAAGGTTGCCCAGCTCGAGGGCATCGCCGGCACCGTTCCGGCGCGCGACAGGGGAGCGGGCTTCGAGGCTGCGGCGGAGGACGCAGGAGCCGACCTCGTGGCCAGCCAGACGGCCAACTTCGACCGTGAGGAGGGATTCACGGTCGCCCAGAACATCTTCCAAGCCAACCCCGATCTCGAGGGCCTGTTCGCACAGAACGACGAGATGGCACTCGGGGCGGTCGAGGCCGCGCGCGAGGCGGGCAATCTGAAGGACGTGGCGATCGTCGGCTTCGACGCGATCGAAGACGCGCTGAACGCGATCGAGAAGGGCGACATGGCGGCCACGGTGGCCCAGCAGCCCGATCTGTTGGGCAAGCTGTCCGCCGAGTCCGCCGCGCAGATCATCGACGGCGAGTCGGTCGAGGAGGAGCAGCTCATCGAGGTCAAGCTCGTGACCGCCGAGAACGTCGATCAGTTCCTCCAGTAGCGCAATGCCGGCGGACCGGGGGGAGCGGCCCTCGATTGTTGTCGTGGGCAGTCTGAACCTGGACATCGTCGTCCCGGTTCCGCACCATCCGGCCCCACGGGAGCATCTTTCTAGAGGCCGCAAAGAAGGCTGATGAGGCTCGAACGGCTACACGCTCGGATGGAAGAGGCCGAACGGCGAGAGCTCTCGGCATAGGTCGCCTCCAAACGGGAAGCCATCGATCGGTATCTGAAGGCGTTTGAGACAGGAGAGCTCCCCCCTTCAGCGTACGGCCATCGCTTGGAGGAACTCCACAAGGAAATCGAGGTATTCGAGAAGCGAAGCGCCGCGCTCGAAGCGGAGTTAGCGTTAGCGGACACGACCACCGCGTTCTCGGATAAGGACCTCGTGAAGCTCAAGCATGAGATCGGCGCCGCCCTTCTGGGGGCAGGTCCGGAGCAAGTCAAGGAACTGCTCTCTGTCGTCGTCAGAGAAATTCGAGTCCAGGGCGGGTCGTCCATCCAGCCGTTCTTCGTCGCGCCCGGGGTTCGTACGCCCGCACCTCAGCGGAGGCGGACGGGAATCGAACCCGCCCACCGGGGTCGGCGGTGGGGTTGCCGGGCGAACCGGGGGGCGGGTGAGAGCGGCTTCGGGCCTGGCGGGTCCGCCGGAGCGGTTTTTGGCGGAGGCGAAGGTCCAGGCGTACGAACCAGGCCGTCGCAGGTCCGATCCTGTGGGTAACGACGAGATCCTGGGGAAAGCGACTTTCCTGCACCCCGCCTGCAGCGTGCGCAGGTTCGAGCTCGGGCAGCGTTTAGAGCACATCTGCGCGACCTCGACTATCGCGACGTGAAGTGGTGGTTCAGTAGCACATACGACATGCCTGCGCCCAGCAGACCCAGTCCGGCCAGGCCCGCAATGGGCGTATCGATCAACAGGCGCCTCCCCGCCGTGATCACTCCAATCCTGAACATCCTTATAGTCCGAATCGACTCGGTTGTCAGTCTGAGTTGACATCGAGGAGCTGTCACGCTAGGCAAGGGGGGTCCACAACCGTGCTTGCTTTGTTCCGGCCAAGGACGCAGGGGGTCATGGCCATGGCTGGAGCTCGCGGTCCGCTGTGCCGGAATACGGGTTCTTGCTCAACAACGAGCTAACCGACTTCAACTTCGAGCCTCCCCATCCCAATGCTCCCGAGGGAGGCAAACGTCCGCGCAGCAGCATGAGCCCCACGATCGTGACCAAGGACGGCAGGCCGGTAGTGGCGTTGGGGTCGCCGGGGGGCTCCACGATCATCAACACCGTGCTCCAGGTGCTGCTCAACCGCTTGGACTTCGGCATGACGCTTCCGGAAGCGGTGGCCGCGCCTCGCCTGGCCCCACAGAACGCCTATCCCATTCTCGCCGAGCCCGCCTTCCTTAGTGCTCTAGATCATAAGTTCGGTGACGGGTTCTTCGCGCTCTTACGCGGCCGGTCGTAGATCTTCGTTGCCCGCGATTCGTTTCATGAGCTTGGCGAGATCGGTGCGGGTGAACTTCCACTCAAAGGGCTTGGCCGCCGC
>DASRPA010000165.1:0-7555 GCA_035646635.1 Actinomycetota bacterium
CCAACGAGGCTGCGCAGCTCGCCGCCTTGCCGGCAACCATGCAAGGTCAGCGGGTCTGGGACGACCTTCTCAGAACGCGCTCCATGATCACGGCGATCAACACCGCCCTGACAGAAGCGGGCGATGCGCCGATCCCTCACAGGCACATAGAGAACCACATCACGACGATGGCGAGATTGCTTCACAAGCCCGAAGCAGCTTAGGAGTTGCTTGCAGTTAACCGCCACCCATCTCGTGAACTTAGGGCTCGTAAGGAAATAACATGGTTGTTATTTGGATTACCGGTTCCTGGACGCCCTCGGCTTATGGATTGTGTAATTCCATTCGCCGTGGAAGTCGTGTTTGCGTAGCGGGACCGCAGCGATCTCTTCGTCGGTGACCTTGATGTCGGTCGGGTACTTGTTGGTGTCGAGCTGAGCACGCACCTTGAGCCCGGTGCGTGTCGTCGTCGCTCCGATGAGCTCGACGACGACCTCGTGGCTCGTGAGCGGCCGGCCTCGCCAGTTCATCGAGATGTGCGAGAACATCCGGTGCTCGATCTTGTTCCACTTCGAGGTCCCCGGGGGCAGATGGCAGACGGTGATGGAAAGGCCGGTCTCGGCCGCCAGGCGTGAAAGCTCGACCTTCCACAGGCTTGTCCGGTACCCGTTGGAGCCACCGCCGTCGGCCGAGATCAGAAGCTTCTTGGCCTTTGGGTAAGCGCGCCTTCCGACCTCTAGCCACCACCGCCTTATGGTCTCGACCGCGAACGAAGCAGTGTCGTGGTCTGTCCCGACCGACACCCAGCCGGCGTTGGAGGCGACGTCGTAGACGCCGTAGGGAATCGCCTTGCCGCGCTCGGGGTCTACGAAGTCGTAGATGTTGACCTTGACCGGCTGGCCCTTCTTCTCCCACTCCCGCCCGGCGTTCTTGTAGTCGCCTACGAGCTCTTTCTTCTTGGTGTCCACGGAGATGACCGGCTGCTTTCGCGCCATGTGCTCTTGGACCTGGTCCGTGAGGTAGCGGAACTGGGCGTCGCGGTCGGGGTGCGAGCTGAGCTCGCGGCTCTTGACGTTTGCCTGCAGGTTGTAGCCGAGCTCGTGCAGGATGTCGGCGACGGTCGAGTGACTGATGTCGTGGCCCTTTTCGGCAAGCGCAGCGGCCAGCTGCCGGGTGCTCTTCGAGGTCCAGCGCAAGGGCGACTCGGGGTCCCCACGGGTCGCAGGCTCGACCAGGGCCTCGAGGTCTTTGACCAGGCGGGGGTTTGTCTGCCTTATGGATCTCCGCCCACCGCCCGGGCGGCGCACCCGGTCGGAGACCTCGAGGCCTTCGTCCAGCTCACCCACCGCCTTCTGCACGGTCGAGCGCGACATCCCCGTGGCCTCGGCGACTCTGGCGATGCCCCCGCGGCCCATCGCCCGCGCCTCCGCGGCCGCAACGATCCGGCACTGGCGCTCATTGAGATGGGGAAACACAATGGCAAGCTTGGACGCCAAGGGCTGGTCGGGAGCCGCCACGCCACCAGTCTACTTCCTCCGGGCGCAAATCGCGTGGATTATTCCTCTACGCGCCCTTAGTGCCGAAATCAGCCGGCTCCCAGCCGCGCTTCCAGCCCCAAGACTTGCTGAAGCAGGTGATGATCCAGCACCTGGCGCTGGCCCCGGACGCCTCCTCGATCGTCTACTCGAGACGCACCATCGAAAACAACCGCTACCGGTCACGGCTGTGGCGCGTGGGTTACGAGGGGGGTCGGGCGGAGCAGCTCACTAGTGCGGGCGCCTCGGACTCGCGCCCCCGCTTCTCCCCCGACGGCCGGCGGCTGCTCTTTCTGTCCAACCGGTCCGGCAGCGGCCAGCCCTGGATCTTGCCGCTCGGCGGGGGAGAGCCGCAGCGGGCCGAGACCCTCGACGGCGATGTGGGTGCCGCTGAGTGGGCGCCGGACGGCCGTCGAATTGCGCTGATCGCGCCTTCCGGAAAGCAACGCTTCGTCGTCGGGGACGTGAAGGACCCGGTGGCGCGCAGGATCACGGCCATGAACTGGCGGTTGGACGGCCTCGGCATGCGCGATCAGTTCAACAGCGCATGGGTAGCCACGGTTGGCGGCACCCGGCCGCGGCGGGTGACCGAGCCGAGCTTCGAGGTGTCGCAGGTGTTCTGGACACCGGACGGCCGCATCGGCTTCCTCGCCGACCAGCGCCAGGACGCCGACCTCATGGAGGAGGCCCAGGCCTATTCCGTCCCGGTCTCCGGAGGTCAGAGTCGCCGCCTGGCGGCCCTCGACGGCGCCATCCTCGGAGCCGGGTTCTCGCCGGGCGGAAAACTGATTGTGATCGGCGTCGACCGCAAGTGGACTCCCGAGTGGTCAAACCTAGGTATCTTTTTGATCGGGCGCGGCGAACGACGCAGGCTCGGCGATGGGCTCGACCTCCCCGTCGGAGTGACGAGTTACGGCGACCTCATCGCTCCAGACTCTTTCGTATCGGACATCTCAGGGTGGCTCGACGACGACAACCTGGTCGCGCTTGTCTCGGACAGGGGCAGGTCCCTCCCCTACCGTTTCGGCCTCGACGGCTCCTGTGAGCCGCTTGCGCAGGGTGACTTCGTCTGCACCGCGTGCGCCGTGGCCAAAGGACGGGTCGTGGTCGTTGCGAACGAGGGCGGCAACGCGGGGGAGGTCTACGCGGTCGAGGACGGCTCGCTTCGCCCGCTTACCTCGAACGGAAGCGCCTGGCTTACGCCCTTACGCAGGGATCCTCAGCCACTCGAGGTCCCCCATCCCGACGGCCATTCCATAGACGCGTGGCTTGTTGCGGCCAAAGGCCGGCGCACAAACCGTCCCCTCGTGCTTCAGGTCCACGGCGGCCCCCACGCCAGCTACGGGCCCACCCCTTGGCTCGAGATGCTGGCGCTGGCCGACGCAGGCATTCATGTCATGTACGCGAACCCACGCGGCTCACTCTCGTACGGAGAGGAGTTCGCGCGCTCCCTGCATGGACGCTGGGGCGACCCCGATGGCTCCGATCTCCTTGCGCTCGTTGACTGGGCCATTGACCAGGGCCTGACGAGCGCGGGCAAGGTCGGCATCCTGGGCCTCTCCTACGGAGGCTTCATGGTCAACTGGATGCTGGGCCACTTCCCCGAGCGCTTTGCCGCCGGCGTCTCCGAGAACCCAGTCACAGACATGGTCTCGGAGCTCGGCGGCTCGGACTTCGGAACGCTGATGGATCAAACCGCAGTTGGGCTCGGCAGCCTGCCGGAAGACATCGACGAGTTCTTGCGCCGTTCGCCTTACACGAACATCCATAAGGCGCAAGCGCCGTTGCTATTGTTCCAGGCCGAGCGGGACCTCCGCTGCCCGGCAATCCAGAGCGAACTCGTGTTTGCGATGCTGCGCCAGCGCGGCCGTGTGGTCGAGATGGTGAGGTATCCGGACGAGTCGCACTATCTCGCCGGTATAGGCCGCCCCGACCGGCGGGTCGACCGCATCGAGCGAATCGTCGAATGGTTCGGAACGCACTTGGGAAGCCGCCGCCGGCCATCGAGCTGATCGACACTTCATGCGCAGGGGTCGGCGGTTCGACTTCGTCATCGCCCACGACGCGAAGGTCCTGGTCAATAGCTGGTTTCTTGGGCCAGTGCGAGCCGCGAAGTCCGTTCGCCTGGTTCACGTTCCGCATATGTTCCGCAAGCCGATCCAGACCGAGCTTGCTCTGCCCGTCTAGATCTAGAACGCAGTGGTCATGGACGGACACCTCTTCGGCTGCTGCGCTGAAACCGCGTCGGTTGACCTGCACTAAAATGTGCAGAGGTCAGGAGTCCAGAGAATCCAACAAGGCCCCGGTAGATATCTGAGGGCCGCCGTGGAACTGGCGTTGCGCCTGACGGATCGCTGCCGGACTTGGCGCTCTACGTCCGATACAAGGCCTCCGGGCACCGGCAAGACCCTACATAGGAGCGCAGATAATTGTAACCCTCGTTTGAGAAGGCAAGAGAGTCGGGTGAAAAAAGTCATCCGCTCAACGCGCTTCGGTCCACACGTAGTCATCTGGCGGGCGGTGGCCTCCGCCAGTTCCCGATCGGCGAAACGCTCGACCAGATGCAGCTCCATGGCGATTCCCGAGCTCAGGCCACAAACACTGCGGTGATCACACATCCGCAACACTGGGTACGTATGGATACTGCGACAAGTCGACCACCGCGTCGAGTTCCAGTCGCGCCGATGATGTTGGAGAAGCCGACCTGGTCTGCTCTTAGAAAGTCATCCGCTCAACGCGCTTCGGTCCTTCGCACCCGAGGTCACCCTCATAGGAGGAGGTGTGGAACCGGACATCCAGTTCGCCACCCGGGTGCGGGAGAGTCGATCCGTTGAGCAGCTCCTTGGATGACTGGCCCGGATGCCGCAGATTCCTTTCCCGACGCCGGAACGC
Source organism: Actinomycetota bacterium (assembly GCA_035646635.1). Taxonomy (GTDB): domain Bacteria; phylum Actinomycetota; class CADDZG01; order CADDZG01; family WHSQ01; genus JACDAL01. Next base: position 4,407 of record DASRPA010000165.1, read on the forward strand.
TGCCGGGTCCATTGAACCGGCCCTTATTCAGGGGGATCGGGAGATTTTCGAGCTTGCCTTGTTCCGCTCATGTTCCGCAAGACGAGCACAATACAAAGGCAACACCACGACAACTCACGACACCTCGGAAAAGCGGTCCAGAGCAGGGAACGAACGTTCCCGCAGCTACCGTATTCGCGCGGGCTCGCTTACAACGCGGGGTTCGGCGGTTCGAACCCGTCACCGCCCACGACGCGAACGACTACGTCAAGGTACATTCGAGCCCGACCAGTTCTGTCCCTACCTATGTGGTTACCGCTGATCCCACAGAAATCCCCGAACGCGCGCAGAAGATCGCCGAACAATGCGGAGAGGAAACGCGCTCTGGATAAGGTCCGGGACCGTTGCCCCGAGTTCCTGAACGAGTTCGCGCAGCGGCACGGCGCCGCCGACTCCAGAAAGGAATGCGCCATTCATTCCCTCCGGGAAGTTGACTTGACCCGCCTTTCCACAAGAGCGGGGAGGTACAGCTGTTGGCCCCACTCCGAGCCTCGCTTCGACCGCTTGGTGAATGCACTGGGATGGGCGAGCCCGATGTGTGGCTGGAGAACCTCGACACCGACGGAATGGCCGATGACGAGGGAAAGGCGGTCGAGGCTTTTCGAAGCAGGATGGGAGATCCGCGCGCCGTCGCGCGACTCAAATCGCGACCACTGCGTCTTCACGCCAGGGGACAGGGTCATGACGCCGCTTGACAAGTAAGCCGAGCCGGAGGATAATCCGAACAAAGTTAGCTAGTCCTATCGCCTATAGGTGAGGGTGGGGCGAGAGACCGTCCGTTGTGTCGCCCCATGTGAAGCTGTACACGAGGAGGCTCGATGACTGTCCGGGAGTTCTGGCGCAGGCCCGATGAAGGAGATGGCACCTGGCTCCTGGGTGGTTTGTACACATTCAAAGCACGGGGCGACGAAACCGCCAACGCCTACTCGCTGTTTGAGGTGCAGGGGCTGGTCGCCGCGCCGCGCCATCTGCACGAGCGCGAGGAAGAGGGCTTCTACGTCGTGGGCGGCGAGGTCACGCTTTCGATCGGCGACGAGATGATCCAGGGCACGGCGGGCACCTTCGCCTTCGTGCCGCGCGGCGTCGAGCACGCCTTCACGATCGAATCTCCAGAAGCCAGGCTGCTTCTCCTGCTCACACCTGGAAACGCGGGCCACGAGGAGCTATTCACCGAGATGGGCGAGCCCGCCGCGCCCAACACCGCAGTCCCTCCGCCTCCCTCTGGCCAACCGGACGTCGAGCGCCTCGCGGCGATCGCGGCCCGGCATGGAACTATCATCGTGGGACCCCCCGGGATCGATGGCTGAGGTCGCGTCCCCTGAGCCGCTCGTCGATGCTCGACCAGATCGCCGTCGGCGACGTCACGAGGAGACCAAGCAGGAGATCCTCGACGCCGCGTGGGCGATCGCCCGTCGCGACGGCATGGGGGCCTTGTCCCTGCGCGAGCTCGCCGATGCGGTCGGTATGAGGGCCCCCTCGCTCTACACCTACTTTGGCTCCAAGGAGGCGATCTACGACGCAATGTTCACCCAGGGCTGGAAGGCCCTGCGAGAACGCGTGCAAGCGCTGGAGTCTGCCCCACCACGGGATGATCCGTTCAAGGCGGAGGCCCGTGAGTTCTTCGCGTTCTGCACGGAAGACCCCGCTCGCTACCAGCTGATGTTCCAGCGCCCCATGCCCGGCTTCGAGCCGTCGCCGAAGGCCTATGCCTCTTCGGTCGAGGTATTCGAGGGATTGAGCCGACGCTTCGCCGCCCGGGGAATCAAAGGTCCCGATGCGCTCGAGTTGTGGACGTTTCTGATGACGGGGATCACCGCTCGCCAGATCGCCAATGAGCCCGGAGGCGATCGCTACGCTCACCATCTTGACTCTCTAGTGAACATGTATCTCGCACACGTTCAGCCGCGCCCGAAGAGGAAGGGGAGAGGATCGTGAATCCTACCGTCATCGATGTCCAGGACATTCGGCCACTCCATCATGCGGAAGCGATGGATCTTGCAATGACCGGCTATGACCAACTCCTCGGTCTGTTGGACGGGCTCGACGAGAGCGACTGGGGTCGTCCAACGGATTGCGCGCGATGGACCGTGAAAGACGTCGTCTGTCACTTGCTGGGCGAAGCGGAGGCGTTTGCGTCGTTACGTGAGTTCATGCATCAGTTCGTTATCGCCGCGCGCGAGGCGCGCACGAAGGGGGTCGAACCCCTCGATGCCATGAATGATCTACAAGTGCGGGAGAGATCCCACATGTCCCCTGACGAACTCGTGGCCAAGCTGAGGGCCACCGCCCCTCGGTCGGTCAGGAAGCGGCGCCGCACTCCTAAGCTCATGCGGGTCATGCCCATGAAGCTGCCGATCGTCGGCAAGGAATCCTATGGGTATCTGAGCGACGTGGTCATCACTCGTGACGTGTGGATGCATCGCATCGACATCGCTCGCGCTAGCGGCAAGGAGGTGGTGCTCACGGAGGACTACGACGGGCGGGTTGTCGCCGACGTAGTGGCCGATTGGGGCCGGCGTCACGGACGCCCTTTCATGCTCGTTCTTGCGGGTCCATCGGGGGGTTCCTACATGCAAAACGGTTCCGGTGAGATCGAGGAGCATCGTCTCGAGACCGTCGAGTTCTGTCGCATTCTATCGGGCCGTGGCCAGGGCGCGCGACTGCTCCAGCGTCCGGCGCTGTTTTGATCGAGCCATGCAGCAGTCCAATGCAATGGGTAAGAAGCTGAGGATTCGATGTCTTCCCCTGTGCCAGGACCTGTGCTGGTCGCGACCGAATGTCGTCGCATCGACGGCGGCCTCGGTATTCGCTTCTGGATCGACGACTCCGTTTCAAGGCGCGAGGACCTAGAGACCGAATGCAACGGGTCTCACCTGGATCTGCGCCTTCAGGTGCAGGGGTCATGGGTCCAAGGAAATCCAACAGATATCCAACGCGGGAGGGCCTAAGTGGGATCAAGAGAGACTAGACGGAAGTTACGACGATAGAGAGCACCGAATCCGCTCTTGAACAGGGATAACGGCTCTTGAAGGGCGAGCGTTTCTGTCTACAGGACCCGAAGCGGGACCGTAGTTTCGATGAGTTCGAAGGCCTTGCGCTGGATAGGGGTG
>DASRPA010000166.1:0-7306 GCA_035646635.1 Actinomycetota bacterium
CCGGCCCGCCTCCCATGCCGTCGCCGCCCGCCACGCTCCCACACGCCGGCCGCGTGGGCCAGACCCGTCGCCGCATCCGTGACCAAATCCAGGCGGATGCACCGAGCCCGCAGCCGGGGCTGTGGTAGTAATGAAGCGCACTAATGACACGCCTGTAGTTCGAGAATCGACTCTGTAGTTCGAGAGTCGAATACCCATGAAATCGGGGGCCACGCCGCGGTGAGTTTCGTCCACCTGCACGCACACACCGAGTACTCGATGCTCGACGGCGCCAGTCGCATCGGCGAGATGTTCGAGGCCGCGGCCGCCGCCGGGATGCCCGCCTGCGCCATCACCGACCACGGGGTCATGTACGGGGCGCTCGATTTCTACCGCTCTGGAGTAAAAAGCGGCGTCAAGCCGATCCTCGGCATGGAGGGCTACCTGTTCGACGGGGACAGGCGGATGAAGCCCCAGCAGGCCGAGAACAACGAGCGCACCTTCCACCTCACCCTTTTGGCCCAGAACGACGCCGGCTACTCGAACCTCGTGGGCCTGTCGACCCGAGCCTGGCTCGAAGGCTTCCACTACAGGCCCCGGACCGACTGGGAGATCCTCTCGGAACACTCGGAGGGCGTGATCTGCCTGTCAGGCTGCCTGTCGGCGGAGATCCCTCGGCTCCTCGTTGCAGGTGATCGGGCTGGGGCCATGCGCAAGGTGGCGCAGTATCGGGAGCTGTTCTCGGATCGCTTCTACCTCGAGCTCCAAGACCACGGGATCCCGAGCCAGGTGCCGCTCAACGACGAGCTCGTCCGCATCGGCAAGGAGCTCCACATCCCCTGGGTCGCCACCAACGACTCCCACTACACGCACAAGGACGACGCCGCGGCCCACGATGTCTTGCTCTGCATCAACACAGGCTCCGAGCTGTCCGAGCCGGGACGCTTCAAGTTCGATTCCGATGAGTTCTATCTGAAGACTCCGGAGGAGATGGCCGCCCGCTTCGCACGCTGGCCCGGCGCCTGCGAGACCACCCTCGAGGTTTCGGAACGCTGCAACGTCGCCATCGAGCTCGGCAACCTGCTGCTCCCTCGCTTCGAGGTGCCCAGGGGCGAGTCGCTCGAGAGCCACCTCGACAACGAGGTCCGGGCGGGAATCAAGCGACGCTATCCCGAGATAACAGCCGAGGTCTCCGAGCGCGCCTCATACGAGCTGCGAGTCATCGAGGACATGGGTTTCGCCGGTTACTTCCTCATCGTGGCCGACTTCGTCAACTGGGCCAAGCGCCAGGGAATCCGGGTAGGACCGGGCCGCGGCAGCGCCCCCGGCTCCCTCGTCTCCTATGCCCTCGGCATCACCGAGCTCGACCCACTCGCCTACAACCTAATGTTCGAGCGCTTCTTGAATCCCGAGCGCATCGCGATGCCGGACATCGACATCGACTTCGACGAGCGCAGGCGCGGCGACGTAATCCGTTACGTGCAGGACAAGTACGGCTCCGATCACGTTGCACAGATCATCACATACGGAACCATCAAGGGAAAGCAGTCGATCCGGGACGCGGCCCGCGTGCTTGGTTTTCCTTACGTCGAGGGCGACCGCCTCACCAAGATGTATCCGCCGTTGATCATGGGGCGTGACTCGGGTCTCAAGAAAGCGCTCGATTCGTCCCCCGAGCTTGCGGATGCATACGACGGAGGCGGCGCAGCCAAAGAGATCATCGACACTGCGCTCAAGATCGAGAACCTCAAGCGCGCGGCCGGCATACACGCAGCCGGAGTCGTCATCGGTCGCGACCCGCTTGTTCAGCACCTGCCCTTGAAGCGTGGCGATCGCGGCGAGGTCGTTACCCAGTTCGACATGAACGGCGTCGAGGCGCTGGGGTTGTTGAAGATGGACTTCCTCGGGTTGCGCAATCTCACGGTCATCGACCTGACGCGCGCCTACGTAAAGGACAACCAGGGCGAAGACATCGACGTCGACTCGCTCGAGCTTAGTGATCCCGATGTCTACAAGATGCTCCAGCGCGGCGAGTCGGACGGCGTCTTCCAACTCGAGTCCGAAGGCATGCGCCGGTTGCTGCTTCAGCTCAAGCCCGATTGCTTCGAGCAGATCATGGCGTTGATTGCACTGTTCCGGCCCGGCCCGATGGAGCAGATCCCCACCTACATCGAACGAAAGAACGATCCCTCACGGATCAGCTATCTGAACCCCGCGCTCGAGGACATCACTCGCGAGACCTACGGGGTGCTCGTTTATCAAGAGCAGATCGTCATGCTGCTGCAGAAGCTCGCCGGCTACACCGCCGGCGAAGCCGACCTCGTGCGCAAGGCAATCGGCAAGAAGAACCGCGACATCATGGCGGCCGAGGAGCCGCGCTTCATCCAGGGATGCGGGCGCGCCGGTGTCTCGGAGCAGGAAGCGCGCCGGCTGTGGGCACTGATCCAACCGTTTGCCGACTACTCCTTCAACCGCGCTCACTCCGCTTCCTACGCCTACGTCGCCTATCAGACAGCGTGGCTGAAGGCCCGCTACCCGGTCGAATACATGGCATCGCTTCTGACCTCGGTCAAGGACCGCAAGGACGACAAGCCCAAGTACCTGTCGATGGCGAGAAAGATGGGAATCCCAGTGCTTCTGCCCGACGTCAACACCTCGGGCATGGATTTCACTCCCACGGCAGACTCCATCACCTTCGGGCTGAGCGCCATTCGCCACGTCGGCGAGGGAGTCGTCGAGCGCATCATCGAGGCTCGCAGGAATAAAGGCGAGTTCATCTCGTTCTTCGACTTCTGCCGCAAGGTGGATTACACCTGCCTCAACAAGAAGACTGTCGAGTCCCTGATCAAGGCCGGCGCGTTCGAGTCCCTTGGTCACACCCGGAAGGGCCTCCTCGACAGCTTCGAGAACATCTGCGCCCAGGCGATCGATCGTCGCAGGCGCGAAGAGGCGGGCCAGTTCTCGCTCTTCTCACAGGCGGCTCAGGCGGGCCCGCTCGAGGCCGAGATCACGATTCCACAGGAGGAGCATCACAAGTCGATTCTGCTGGCCCACGAGAAGGAGATGCTCGGTCTCTACGTTTCAGACCATCCCTTGTTCGCGGTGCAGGGCCTCATGGCGCGCATGACCGACTGTCAGGTCTCGGCTCTTGCCGAGCGCAAGCCGGGGGAGGTCGTCACCATCGGAGGAGTGATCGCGGGCCTGACAAAACGCGTCACCCGCAAGGGTCAGATCATGGTCACGCTGCTGCTCGAAGACCTGTCCGGGGCAAACATCGAAGTGATCGTTTTCCCGAGCACCTACGAGCAGTACGCGGAGGTCATCGAGGCGGATGCGATCCTGCTCGTCAAGGGGCGCGTCGACCAGGACGCACGCGACGACTCCATAAAGCTCAACGCCTACGAGCTGTCCAAGCCCCGTCTCGACGAACGGCCTTTTGAGATTCGTCTGCTCCCGGGCGCGTGCACACCTCAGTTCGTCGGCCGGCTCAAGGACATCCTTGCGGAGCACCCCGGAACCACCCAGGTGTTTCTGCACCTGGCGACCGAAGCCAAGACGACGGTGCTGCGGCTAGGCTCGGAGTTCTGCGTCGACACCCGCAACGGGCTGCATGCCGAGTTGAAGGCGACCCTAGGATCCGGGCTATCCCTTTCCGCCTAGCGTTCGTCCCGCCGCTGCCCGTTTAGGTCAGCCCGGCCATTTCTCCACCGGATAGTCGGCGGTGGGGACGACCACAGTGGTGGCGATCTTGTCGTGCCAGGTCTGTCGCTCCTTGTCCCAGAGCATCCAGAAGAAGCCGAGTAGGCAGGGGATGGTCGAAAGGATGCGGCCCACCCAACGGAGGGCGGCCTTTCCGAAGCCCAGCGGGCCTCCGGTCTGGAAGTCGACGACCCTAATGTTGAGCAGCTTCTTACCGACCGTCTGCCCGGCCGGGCTCCCCTCTAGATATACGTAGTAGGCGATGCCGACTATCGTACTCAAGACACCTGCGGCGCGCCCAAACAATGCCTGCAGCAGGAATTGGGCAATGCCCAAGATTACGCTGTCTATGAGCAATGCGAGCAGGCGCTGACCGAAGTTGGCGCGCGGCCCCGATGGGCCTTGCCCGGAGTGGCGGGGCGTTCCCTGCGGCGCTTGAGACGGGGGTCCCGAGGCGGGAGCTGGATCAGACATTGACTCTCCTTTCGTCGAGCGGTTAGCGAGCCATGCTGCCTAAAGCAAATTGAAACGGAAGAGCTCGAAGACCCAGAGGCAGACGAAACCGAGCGGCACAGCAGCCACCGGCACAGTAATGCGAGGCCGGCGCATCACCAGCAGGGCGGCGGCTGCTCCCACCGCCGCGAAGCCGCCGGGATTGGTAGCCACCGCCTCGGCCGCATCGAGCCGCATGGTCGCCCGAACGCTGGTGGTGATCCCGCACAGGGGGCAGGGAATTCCCGTCGAGGCCCGCAGCGGACAGGTGACGCCCGGATAGAAGGGCACCATCGGAAGCACGAGCGCCGCCGCGCACAGCACGAGTCCGGCGATCCGGAGGTCGGCCACGTCGAGCGCGACCGAGCCCGTCCAGGCACGCAGTGCAGCGACGCGACCACGAGTGGATTCCCTCATTCGGGAGCAGCTTAGCGAGAGCGGGGGCGACTTGGGGGATTTGGAGCGTTCGGTGGACCCCAGGATCAGGCGCGCGCCGCCTTGGCCGCGACCAGGGCCTCGAGGAACTCCTCCGGCCCCAGCTCGTCGGATGCTCCCGCCACCTTGGGGCCGAGTCTGGTGGCGAACTGGGACGCCAGACGGGCGCGCGCGTCCTCCTGGAGTCCCTCCCGGCGCTCGAGAAAGCGCCTTACCGCGGCCGCCTCCTCTGCGGTGATCGCGGTCACGTCCCATGCCGGCGGCGGTTCCGAGCCCGCCCCTTCAGCGCGCTCGGAGGCGGGGGCCGCGCCCTTCATCTCACGCGCCACGAGGGTCCCTGCGGCGAGATCCCCGAGGCGCTGGTTACGAGGGCTCACGAGGATGCAGACCATCCCCGCCACATAGGCGAACGGCAGCGAGTCGATGACCCGCAGAAGGTTGCGGACTGCGCTTGCGGTAAAGCCCACCGGCCGCCCGTCCAGGCGCACCACTCGCAGCCCGGTGGCGCGCTTTCCCGGCGTGCGACCCGACGCCAGGGTCTCGAACAGGACCTCGTAGAAGAAGTTGACGAGGAATACGATCACGACCACCACGGCCACGACCACCAGGACCGCTTCGGGCGGCGAACCGGCGGCGTCCAACCCGGGCGTCACGGAGGCTGAGGCGCCGAACGACGCCATCCCCGCGACCAGAGCCACTATGATCGCCAACTTGATGAGCTCGTCGATGATGCGGGCCGCGAAGCGAGAGCCCAGGCCCGCCAGCGTCAGATCGAGGTCCACGCCTTCGGGGGTCTGGATGGTGATCCGGTCCTCGTAGCTCACGGGGTGATTGTCCCCCGGATCTCCGCCCCCATCAGCGAGACGACATGAGACTTGATCGCTTCCTCTCAGAACGCGTCCCCCTGTGGGATGAGCTCGAGCGACTGATCGAGCGCGCCGGCCGCCGACCCGAGCGGTTGGGTCCACAAGGCGTACGCCGACTGGCGGCCCTCTATCGGGCGGCCGCAGCGGATCTGGGAGTGGCGCGCCGGGTGTGGCCCCACGATCCGTCGGCGACGAGGCTCGAAAACCTCGTGGGACGAGCTCGCCACCTCGTTTACGACTCGCCCACCCGCAGAGACTCTGCCGCCCGCTTCTTCGCCACCACCTACTGGCGCCTGGTCGTGGAGCGCCCGCTCGTCCTGCTGGTTGCGGCCCTCCTGCTGCTCGTGCCTGCGGCGCTGGGCGCAACCTGGGCGCACGACAACCCGGGGGCCGCCTCCGGGCTGGTTCCGGGGGATCTGCGCCAAGCGGGCGAGCCGGGCGGGGGCGGCGATCTCGGCCTCAGCGCCGGCGAGCAGGCCGTGTTCGCCACCACGATCTTCACGAACAACGTCCAGGTCAGCTTTCTCGCCTTCGCCGGCGGGATCACGCTCGGGCTCGCGACCGCGGCGGTGGTGATCTACAACGGGCTTCTGCTCGGCGCGGTCTCAGGGCTGGCGAGTGGCGCCGGCAACGGAGCGCGGCTGGTGGAGCTGGTTGCGGCCCACGGCGTCCTGGAGCTGTCCTGCATCGTCGTGAGCGCCGCAGCGGGTCTGCGAATGGGGTGGAGCATCGTTCAGCCGGGCTATCGCCGCAGGTCACAAGCTCTTTTCGAGGAGGCGAACGCGGCCGCTCGCCTGGCTCTGGGAACCGCCCCGTGGCTCGTGCTGGCGGGACTGGTGGAGGGATTCGTTACCCCGAGGGGCCTCGGCCCCCTGGGAGCTCTAGCCGTGGGCCTCCTCCTCGCCGCCTGCTACTGGGGGCTGGCGCTGTGGCGCGGCAGAGCGACCCCCTCTCCTAGCCGCGACTCTTGAGTCACAGACGGGCGCGCTGCTTGGCTCTCAGGTAGCTCTCGACGCAGGCGGCGGCGAACAGGCGTGGGGGAGCTTGGACGACATCGGCCCCCGACGCCCGCAGGCGAGCCACCGCCCGGCTGCGGGCGGCCAGCACATCAACCGCGGCCGCCGCGGCGTAGGCGTCTTCCACCGAGTCGACCGGCCCCGACACGAGGGCCTCGATGTCCGTGTCGACGGGGCTCGCGACCAGCACGGCATGGCGAGGAGCCAACAGGGGAACCGCCTCGATCAAGGGGCGGGCCGCCGCTTCCTCGAGGAGGTCGGTGAGCACCACCACGAAGGAGCGCTTCGCTTGCGACGCGGCCCTGAAGGCGAGCTCGTAGTCGGAGTCTGACCGGGAGGGCTCGAGGTCGAACAGCGCCCGCACCACCGTCCGGGCCCCCTTGCGCCGGGGCGAGATCTCTCGGATCAGCGAGGAGTCAAACGCCACCGCCCCACAGTGATCCGACAGCTCGTCGGCCACGAAGCAAAGTGCGGCCACCGCATCGAGGGAGATGTCGAGCCTCGTCGCGCCGCCCAGCGGAGCGCCCATGAGCCGTCCCGCATCGACCACGCAGATGACGTCACGGTCCTGCTCGACCCGGTACTGGTTGCTCATCGGCCGCCCCATCCGCACCGTCGCGCTCCAGTTCACCTGGCGGATGTCGTCGTCCCACTGGTAGTCGCGTATCGACTCGAAGTCGGTCCCGAGCCCCAGGGGGCCGCGTGGCCGGCGGCCCTCGACCGAGAGACGTCCCGTGCGAACTGCCCGGGCGAGCCGCCACGCTTCCGGGAGATCGGGATAGACGAGTACCTCGAGATCCTCCCCCGCCCGCCTGAAGT
>DASRPA010000167.1:0-25000 GCA_035646635.1 Actinomycetota bacterium
CCCCGGCTGCAATCGCAGGCGCTATCTGCAGTCACACCATGTGTGGCACTGGACCAAGGGCGGGCCCACCGATCTCGACAACCTCTGCCTTCTGTGCACCTATCACCATTACCTCGTGCACGAGGGGGGCTGGGAGATGAAAATAAGCAAGACCGACCCTCCGGTGTTCTACCGGTCCAACGGGCTGGTGTTCGAGCCTGTGCCCGAGCCCTTGTGCGATGACATCTTCTCCCGCTTCCTGTGGGACGTGGAGCCGGAAGTGGCCGATACGTCGTAGACCACGTCGGGCCCAATCATTCCGCCGGCAAGACTCCCCACACGATTCAATACGTGCATAGATTCATAGCTGAGTCCGAGGCGGTAATTAAGGTCCATCAAAGATCTCGTGGGTCCCTACACGACGCCAAACGATGTGTGGCTCGCCTTCGACCTGTTCTTCGCCGTACTCAAACGTCGCTCGACCGTCATCGGCCCACGACATTTCGAAGATACCGGGAGCTCCTTTCACGCCCTTGACACGAAGACCTTTGCGGAACGCCCTCTTCGCTTTGAGGTCAGCGACAGACTTGTCGACGGCCCCCTTGAAGCGCTTCTTTTCCCCTGAAGAGAGAGCGGCGTAGTCCTTCGCGAACCGACCGGTTCTCCCGTAGGTAGGCAAGCGCGCTCTTTAGGCTGCTATTCGTCGAGCGACGCGAGAAAGTCCTCGTCGGTCTTGAAGACCTCGACGCGCCCCTCGGCGATGTCGAGAGAGGCGTCGCGCTCACCAGCTTGCCAGGCGGGTGTCCAAAACCAAGCTTGGGTTGCGTCTATGACCTTCTGTGGCTTCAACAGGATGCCCTCGGGAACCATTTCTACTTCGACCAGGTCCCCCTCCTCCAGATGGGCGCGTTCGCGGATCTCACGTGGGATCGTGACCTGTCCCTTCGCTCTGACTCTAGTGTCCGGCATCGCTAGCTTGCTCCTGTCGTCGCCTGCATTATAGTCGATATTCTTACAAATGGAAAGTGAGAATTTCCTCCCAATTGTCGGCTCGAATCTTGTCTGGCTTTAGTCAAGGAGGAGCTGTGGGTGGATTCATTGGGATGATTCACTGAATCGACGGCTCGAAGCTAAGAAACCGTGCAGGGTTGTCGACCATGATAGTTCGCCAGGTAGCGTCGTCGATCCTGTAGCCGGGGAGCACCTTGGGGAACTCTGTGGCCAGCCATGCGAGGCCCGGCCCCCCTTCGAGCGTCCGCCAGAGTGATCGACGCGCCCCGTCCGTGCCCAGCATCAGCTGCGACGAGTATCCCTTCGACAGCATCTCGCTCAAGAGCCACGCGCTGCCATCCGTGGTGTCGGCCCCCTGACGCAGAGCCTGGTCGTACTCGAGGTTGACTCCCGCCGACAGTAGCTCGCGGTGGTAGCCGACGTCGGGTTTTTTGTCCGTGTGGGAGAGGGCGACTCTGTCCGCGGGCACCCCGAGCTCATTCAACAACTCGAGCTGGGCGACCGCCCCCAGGCCCTCCTCGCTATGTGTGAGCAGCGGCGCCCCTGTGGCGAGGTGGGCGCTAGCGGCGGCTTCGAATACCCGTCGCTCGGCCGCATCAGGACGCTCGCAGAGCGTCGCGCACTTGATGATCCGCACAACGTTCGTCCTATCGGTCTCGGCCCCGACCCTTGAACTCGTCGAGGATCGCCTCTGTCTGGGTGGCGCCGACGCGGTCCACTCCCAGGGACAGGACCTCGATCAGCGCATCGAGGCTCCTGACTCCACCGGCCCCTTCCCTTTAAGAGGGGCGACACCGTGGCGCGCATGAGCCGCAGGTCCTCGAGCGTCGCTCCGCCGGGGGCGAAACCGGTAGAGGTCTTGACTAGTGGGCGGCCGCTCCCTCGGCCAGCCGGCAGCCTCTCACCTTCTCATCGTCGGTGAGATAGGCGTTTTCGAGAATCACCTTGACGATGGCGTGCTCGCCCGCCGCCGCAACCACTCCGGCGATGTCGTCGCCCACCCAGGCGTCCTCCGAGGACCGCAGCCGCCCGATGTTGATGACCATGTCGAGCTCGGTCGCGCCCTCGGCAAGGGCCTGCTCGGACTCGAAGACCTTCGTGGCGGGGGTGTGGGAGCCGTGAGGAAATCCGATGACGGTCCCCACCGCGACGGGCGAGTCGCGCAGCATCTCGGCGGCCAGGACCACGTCCGCCGGCTTCACGCACACGGAGGCGACCTCATAGCGGGCCGCCAGCTCGCAGCCCTGGGAGACCTCGGCGCGGGTGAGCTCGGGGCGCAGCAGCGAGTGGTCGATGGATTGGGCCAGCTTCTCGTAGGTGATGTCGGTGGTAGCAGAGGTGTCCATGGGGGCCGATCCTCGCGCACTTCTTGCCGAGTGGTGGATAAAGGTTGCTGTGTAGCCATTTACCACCACTCGGCCCCAAAACGTCGGCTAGAATCGCCGGCATGGGGCGCACCCAGGTCTTCGGGATCGTCCTCGCGGGCGGGGAAGGCAAGCGACTCATGCCGCTGACGGCGGACAGGGCCAAGCCGGCGGTGCCGTTCGGCGGCAGCTACCGGCTCGTCGACTTCGCACTCTCGAACCTCGTCAACGGCAGCTTGAGAAAGATCGCGGTGCTGACTCAGTACAAGAGTCACAGCCTAGACAGGCACATCTCACAGACCTGGAGATTGTCGTCGATCCTGGGCAACTACGTGACGCCGGTGCCGGCCCAGATGCGGCGCGGCCCCCGTTGGTTCGCCGGCTCCGCAGATGCGGTCTACCAAAGCTTCAACCTCATCTACGACGAGGAACCCGAACACGTCTGCGTGTTCGGAGCCGACCACATCTATCGGATGGACCCGCGCCAGATGCTCGAGTTCCACATCGACACGGGAGCCGGGGTCACGGTTGCAGGCATACGTGTGCCGAAGTCGCAGGCACCCGAGTTCGGTGTCATCGAGGCCGGTGACGATGGACGAATGATCGAAGCCTTTCTGGAAAAGCCACATGACCCCAAAGGCCTGCCGGATGCGCCCGATCAAGTCTACGCCTCGATGGGAAACTACATCTTCACGACCAAGGCGCTGATCGATGCGTTGAGCATGGACGCCACGGATGAGGACTCGGCTCACGACCTCGGCGGCGACATCATCCCCATGATGGTCGAGCGGCAAGAGGCCGCGGTTTACGACTTCACCGGCAATCACGTCCCCGGTTCCACCGATCTCGATCGCGACTACTGGAGAGACGTAGGGACACTCGATGCCTATCACGAGGCTCACCTAGACCTGGTGTCTGCTCAACCCGCATTCAGTCTCTACAACTCGCAGTGGCCGATCTACACATGGAACGATCCACTTCCGCCCGCCAAGTTCGTGCACGAGAGCGAAGGGCGCGTGGGCCGGGCGGTCAACTCGATGGTCAGCAGCGGTGTAGTCATCTCGGGAGGCGAGGTGCGCTACTCCGTGCTGTCGCCGGGAGTGAGAATCAACTCATACTCGACCGTAGATCACTCCGTTCTGATGCACGGTGTCAAGGTCGGTCGTCATGCGGTGGTTCGCAACGCGATCGTCGACAAGAACGTGAACATCCCCGAGGGAGCGCGCATAGGCGTGGACCACGAGCTCGATCGTGAGCGCTTCACCGTCTCCCCCGGGGGCATAGTGGCGATAGGCAAGAACCAGAAGATCAACTGACCTCGGGCCAAGGTAGTCAAAGTGCGACTGTTGCACAGCAGCTACCGAAATCGGTGGTTGACGTGCGACTGTCGCATACCACCCCCCGAGGTACCTGCTCACAGCAAGCGCTCGGCCAGTAACGCGGCCGCCAATGCCACCATTGCCCACGTCAGCGCCTTGAGGGCCCGCTCGAGCGGGCGCAGAAGCTCTTCACGGTTCAACGGCTGCACACCGCCGGTAGCGAGCTCTAGCTCGCCTTCCACACGCACTACTCGCCGCCGCAGATCGCGCGCCGGAGTGCTCAGGGCTCGCTGCGCGTACGACAGCGCGAACGCGGCCGCCGCGCCCAGGAGCGCGACCGCAGTAATGGTCTCTGCCTGCGCGTAATAGGACACGAGCAAAGGGAACGACCCCCATGACGCGGCGAACCAAGAGTCAGAGTGAAAGCGGCCGGAGAACCACTCCAGGTTGTAGGCCACAACCAAGAAAACACCGGCTGCAATCAACGGGATAAGGCCCGGACCCGCCAAGCCGATCCCGTAAATGCCCACTCCCACCGCACCGATCAGCGCGCTTATGGCCGCCCACTTAAGGCTCGCATCAGAGATGGAGGTCTTGAGGGGGCGCCCGTTGAGCTCGTCGAGGGCATGAGCCGCCACCCCGACGGCAAGAAAGAAGGCGATGATGCTGAGTGACAAGCGAAAGAGATCCAATTCCGGCGCAAGACAGGCGCCGATGACGACATGGCAGAGATGCCACAGGGTGTAGGGAGGATGCAGCACCGTCAACCATTGCCTGATGACACCTTCACCCCCAGCATAGAAGGCGGGAGGCAGCGGCCTCTCGCTCATCTCTTGTATCCCCACATCACGAGGCCGCTTCCCAAACTCATCTGCCTCACGGTGACATCGCTCAGGCCCGCGCGCTCCCACGCCTGCACCGTCCACTCGATCGGATAAGCGCGGTAGTGCTCCGTGATGTTGGGTCCGAGGAATCGCCCTACGCGCAGCCACTGCTTTCCGCCACCGAGCCATCCCATCGCCGGAAGCAGCGCGCGCGTGTGCAGCCACCATCCCCAGCGCGCCCACAGACGCTCTGGAACCGCAAACTCGAGGCTCGCCATAATCCCGTCCTTTTTCACCACGCGCGCCAGCTCTCGCAGCACGGCCTCGGGATCGGCGACGTAGCGCAGCAGGTAGGTGAAGGTCAGCGCATCGAAGCTCTCGTCGGGGAAGGGGAGCATCTCGGCGCTGCCGAGGGTGCAAACAATGCGGTGTTCGTAACCTCCTTCTTCCACGAGTGAGCGGCCGCGTCCCAACATGTCTTCTGAGATATCGAGGGCCACCGTCCATGCGCTCGTGTCGTGTGCGAGCGCAAGCGCAACTCCGCAGGTACCACTGGCGACATCGAGCACCGTGCCGGGGTCCGAGCGGACCACCTCCTGCAGCATCGCCTGGTGCCAGCGCCGGTTCTGCGCAAAGGAGAGAACTTCGCCGAGCACGTCGTAGCGGGCCGGGAGCCCGGCGAAAAGATCCCTCCCAAACCGGTTGCTTCGGGACTGGTTCGGTTGATTCAACTCGGCTGATTCCCCCAAACCTCTCATATATGGCGCTTCGTGAGAAAATGCCGACCACTGTTCTGTCGCGGAAGAGCGTATGTGAACGGGACCTAAGTGCACCTCCCCGTAAATGCGGTGGCATTCGAGCGCCTCTCATCCCCGCACGCGGCGTTCCACGGCTCCGCCGAGGTCGGAATTGGGATTCAATTGTGGCTCACGTACCTTCCAGGTACGCACGCTCCTCGTGCCTGGCGAATCGGGGAGCAGATCGCCGCGTGCCAGGATGGCGTCGATGAGGGTAGGGCCCGCCGAGGGCCCTTCGCGCATCGCGACGGCCACGGCGCGGTTCAACTCGACGATGGGCGATGGGTCTGCCTGCGTGAGCGGGTCGTAAAGCCAGACGATCCGACCCCAGTCCGCGGCGGCTGCTGCTGCCTCGGCGTGGACCGCAGCGATCGCCATTTGGAGCGTCTACGGGCAGCAGGCGGATCAGGGTCGCCAGGACCGACGCGACTCGGATCGGTAGAGGAGGTCGATCCGCTCGCGCATCTCGGCGGCGACGCCGTCGCTCACCGAGCCGAGCGGACCCGCTCGAGGAGGTCGATCACCGGGCGCAACTCGATGCTTCCAATGTGCGCCGACGGGATCCGCCCGGCGATCTGGATCGCCTCGTTCAGGTCCCTGGCTTCGATGAACACGAATCCGCCGAGCTGCTCGTTCGTCTCGGTGAATGGACCTTCCCTCTCCGATAGCTTGCCGTTGCACACACGCACGGTCGTGGCCGCTCAACATGTTCCAGTGCCCTCACCAGGATGGGATGACCGCTCTTTCGTGGCTCCTCGGTGTTGGCGAGGGACTCGTCCACGAGTCCGTCGATCTCGCCCTGTGACATGGCATTGAGCCTGACCACCTCCTCGGCGTATACCAAGCATAGGTACTTCATAGCGGTCTCCTCGCTGCCCGATCGATGGTGAACGCTAGTTGGTCGCCGCTTGAAGCTTTAATCGACACCCCGACCGCAATGCCGTAGCCAGGTTCGTCGGCCTTCCCGAAACGGCGAATCGATCTCCCTGGGGCGGCGTGTCGATTTCGACCCGGACCGAGCGACAACCTCACGAGAGGGCGACGGGTATAGCGGCGGGCGCTGGTGAACGTTACGTCAGGTTGCACCCTCAACGCGATCGTCGGAAGGAGACGGGAATGAAGGTAGTGAAAAAAGTGACGTCGAGTGACGGAACCTCGATCGCCCTCGGGCGGGCCGGGACGGGTGTCGCATCTTCGTCTCGCCGGAGCATCGGAGCGGCGGGATTAGTTGCGGGCTGCTCGACGCCGTCGATGCCGAGTTGGCGCGCCCTCGGCGACGCGGATCGAGATGATCCAGACCGACAACCGGCGCCGAGTTTCCAGGTTGGCACGGTGTCGCACAGTCCCGCAGTTGTTATGACGTATGGCACTTTAAGGACCAGGCTGATCGTCCGGACCGCCGCGGGACACGTGTCATCCGGATCGGCACTCAACACACCCAATCACCCGCTGATGACCTGTTCTTTCCCTCGTGGGGCGGGCAGGACTCGAACCTGCGACCGACGAATTATGAGTCCGCCGTCCCCGGCGGGCGGGTTTGGCTAGTCCAGGGCGTTATAGGGACAGAGAAGGTGCCGCTGATCACGATTGATCGGCGCGAAAAGCTGGTCGTGTGCGCTCCCTTCTGCCTGGCCCTCTGCCGGGGGGCACAAACAAAGGGGAGCGCGCGTCAGCGATCCCGAGAGCCGGCGAGAAGGAGATCGGCTCCCTCCGATGATGACCCGCGGATGGAGTCGGGCTCTGTCCTTCGAATCGACGAGTCCTGAGCGCCTGTACCCATCGCCCCACACCTTCGGTCGGTTGCGTCGTCGTATCGCGCGGAGCAGATGGAGAAACGCGCACCAGTTCGGCTTTGAGGATCCCGGAGCTCGTCGCCGCCGAGGGCTGAGTACTTCTTGACACTGGTGGCGTCCCCCAAGCCGCACGTGTACACGCATTCTTGCGAACTCAATTTCTCTCCCTCGCGTGCCGACAAGACGACAAGACAAGGAGGTATCAAAGGTTGGCGGATCATCCATTTGTTGGAAGTGAGAAGTCGGGTGCTCCTTCGGGCGCGGGGGCGACTCAGGACGCGCTTCTCGAAACGCGCCTCCACGAGGCAACCGGCAGCAAGCTGTCTCTCACGTTACGGCAACAGGCGCGCGATGCCGAAGGCGAGCCCCCCGGGTGGTCTAAAGGCGTTGATGCCCCCGCCCGAGACTTCCCGACCTTGCCTCCGGTCGCGCAGATGGCCGCCGTCCGCGAGCGCGTTCCTCCAGCCAACCGCGGGCCCGAAGACGAAGTGCCGTCTGCGGCTGGCACCATCCGTCTCCCAGAAGACCTCAAGAACACGGACTCATCTTCGACCCAGAGCGCGGGCAACAAGGCAAACGGTGACAGGTTACCCCCCGGCATCCTCCTCATAGAGGACAGTCCGGGAGACGCCCGCCTCGTGCTGGAGATGCTTCGCGAGGGCTGGCTATCCGAGTTCGAATTTCAGCACGTGGAGCGGGTGGCGGACGCCGGGACGTACCTGACAGATCCACGATATGAGTGTGTTGTCCTCGACCTCTCGCTCCCCGATGCTGACGGACTGCAAGCGCTCACTTTGCTCAGGGCCATCGCTCCGGATGTGCCGATCGTGGTCTTTACCGGGCAGGACGACGAGGACTTAGCGTTGGATGCGGTTCAGCATGGAGCTCAGGATTACCTCGTCAAGGGAAGAATCGACAGTCATCTGCTCAGGCGGTCGATCCGTTATGCGGTCGAGCGCAAGCGACTCGAGAACGAGCTTGCCCATCTGGCTCTGCACGACGCGCTAACCGGACTGCCCAATCGGAAGCTGTTTCTCGACAGACTCGGCCAGGCCCTCGTTCGCTCGGATCGGACCCGGCGGATGGTCGCTGTGCTGTTCTTCGATCTCGATCGCTTCAAGGAGATCAACGACAGCCTCGGGCATGCGGCTGGAGACCAGGTGTTGGTTACCACGGCGAACCGCATCCAAAGTGCAATCCGTCCCACCGACATCCTGGCACGCTTCGGTGGCGACGAGTTCACGATCCTGTGCGAGGACGTAACTAGCGACCTCGACGCCATACACATTGCCGCTCGCGTGGAAGAAGCCATGGTGAGTCCACCGGTCTTAGGCGACCAAGAGGTCACTCTCAGCCTCAGCATCGGAGTCAGTCTGTCCCAGGGTTCAAACACCCAACCCGAGGCTATGCTGCGCAATGCCGATGCAGCGATGTATCGGGCAAAGGAACGCGGCAGGGCTGGCGTCGAGCTGTTCGACGAATCCATTGGAGCGCGCCTAAGGGAGCGACTGCAGACCGAGAGTTCTCTTAGGCAAGCCGTGGATCGGGGCGAGTTTCGCGTCCTCTATCAACCCCAAATTAACTTGGAGACCGACGAAATCGTCGGCCTCGAGGCACTCGTTCGCTGGGAGCACCCCGAGCGCGGGCTGCTGCTGCCATCGGAGTTCTTGTCCGTGGCTGAGGACGCGGGCCTGGTCGTCCCCATCGGGGCGGGGGTCATGCGGGAGGCCTGTGGCCAGGCGGTTCGGTGGCGTCAGGACCGACGCGAACGGCTCGAGATACTCGTCAATCTTTCCGCCCGCCAGCTAGTCCAGCCCGACTTTACAGACACGGTTGCGAACGTCATACGCGAGACTGACATCGAACCCTCGACTCTCTGTCTGGAGATCACTGAGAACGACTTGGTTGATGACACTGAATCGATAAAGACGACTCTTCAATCGCTTAAGGATCTGGGCGTGCGGCTGAGCATCGACGACTTCGGAACGGGTTACTCGTCGCTCACTTACCTCAAGCGCTTCCCCGTTGACCTTCTCAAGATCGACCGGTCATTCGTCGGAGGGCTTGGACGCGACAAGGACGATACGGCGATCGTGGCCGCGGTCATCAATCTGGCCGAGACGCTCGGTCTGGCCGTCAGCGCCGAGGGCGTCGAGACGTCCGAACAGCTCTCAGAGCTCCGTGCGCTCGGTTGTGGTTTCGCTCAGGGCTTTTACTTCGCGCGGCCGCAGCCGGCCGAGGATGTGAGCGTGCTGCTCAGAAGTTAAAACCACACATGGCAAGCGTCGGGAAGCCATGCCAAGAGGCATACGAGTCGCAACGCACATTTTACGTCGTCTCTGTGGGTGGCAGCTTCACGATGGGTAGCCAGATCTCCTCGATGGACTTGACGACCGTCATGAACCGCTCGAGACCCATCGGCTTTCAGACGTAGCAGTTGGAACGGAGATCGTAGCTTTCGGTGATGTCCTCATCGCTCGTCGAGGTCGTGAGGACCACGACCGGAATGCGACGCAGGTCGGGATCTTTTTTTGAGCTCGGCGAGAACCTCACGGCCATCTTTCCTCGGCATCCTTAAGATCGACCGCTCCTTCGTGGACGGCTTGGCCACGACCCCGAGAACTCCGCGATCGTGACTGCGGTGATCAACCTGGCACATACGCTGGGTTTTGCGACGGTCGTCAGGGGTGTGGAGAGGCCCGAGCAACTTTCCGAGTTGCGCGCGTCCGGATGCGAGGTCGCCCAGGGAACCCTCTTCGCATCCGTCGTGCTGCCGCCGGACCTCATGGGACTGTCCGATATCGAAAGCGAGTCCTCCGCCGGCGGGAAGGTTCGGCGGGCGATGGATCCCATCAAGTTTCCGCCGACCCTGGCGAGAGCCTCTCGGCATGTGCTGAAGATCCTGGGCGTCGCCGCTCGCCTACTACTTGTCCGCCAAGTTGAACACCTCGGCCCAGAATCTCCTCCGTCCTTTCGTATGCAGCGGAGGACCAGCGAGTTCGCCGTCGGTTCCGGGCGAACGCTTCGAATGCGGCTCGATGACCGGCATGAATCAGCTTCCGGGCGAACAGCGGGTCGGCGTAGAACTCCTCGGGGCGTACCCGGTCACCGCCGTTGTTGCCGGGCTCATGTAATCGAAGCCCGGGTCCGGCCGCACTCGGTCGCGGTAGATGATGTCCTGAGCGTTCTCGGCCATCAGGCGGAACCGTTCCTCGCTCTAGCGCAGTTCGGCAAGCACCCTGTACTTTCAACTGCGTACCGCAGAGCGAGCAGGTCGGACGGGAAATCGCCCTTCACGACGAAGCCTTGGGCCCCGCCTTGAGGGCCTCGGGCGACGGCTTCATCGGTGAGGCCGGTCAGCACGACGATAGGCACGGACGGTACTTCGGCCCGGAGCTTTGCGACCCCTTCGACCCTGAGCATCGGGTAGCCTGAGATCGAGTAGGAGGACGTCGAAGACCGCTTCGGCGAGGCGTTCCGTCCCCTTCCCGAGCCGCTCAGCGAGCTCCAAGTCGAACCGCGTGTGCCGAGCCTCGGACAGCGCCTCGCGAACCAGCGCCCATCCACCGGGTTGTCCTCGATCAACAAGACCCGGAGGTGATCCGCGGTTACGAGTCACCTCCGGGGGAGCTTCACGGTCGTGAGCCAGAATTCGTCGATGAGACGAATGGTCTCCAGGAACTGCTCGAGGTCGACGGGCTTGGTGAGGTAGCAGCTCGCGTGAAGTTCATACGCCCGGACGATGTCCTGCTCGTCGTCCGAAGTGGTAAGGACGACCACGGGGATCCGCCCAAGCTCGGGATCCGCCCGGATCTCCGCGAGCACCTCTCGCCCATCTTTCCGAGGTAGATTCAGATCCAAGATGACGAGTTCCGGGCGGGCCGCGTCCGCGAACTCTCCCCGTCTCTTGAGGAACGCTGTCGCCTTTTCCCCGTCAGCGACGATGTGAAGGTTGTTGGGGCTCCTCGCCTCCGCAAGTGCTCCCCGAATGAGTCGCACGTCCCCCGGATTATCCTCGATGAGCAAAAGTTCGACGGGCCGGTCGAATCGTGGAGTCATGGGGCTCGGGGCTCCTCTAAGGGCATTGTGAAGAAGAACGTTGAGCCCTTACCGGGTTCGGACTCGACCCAGATCACGCCCCCATGCCGCTCGACGATCTTCTTGCAGATCGCGAGCCCGATCCCGGTGCCCGGGTACTCGCGAGAATGGAGCCGCTGGAAGGCCGAGAAGATCCGCTCCACGTGCGCGCGCTCGATTCCGATGCTGTTGTCGCGGACGAAGAACCGCCATCCCTCCGCAGAGCGCTCTGCGCCAACTTCCACGACCGGTGGACGATCGACGCGGAACTTGATGGCGTTGTCGATGAGGTTCTGGAAGACCTGAAGGAGCTGTGAGGAGTCCGCCTCGACGGTAGGGAGCGGCTCATGCCTGATCGTGGCTCCGGCCTCATTTCGCGGGATTTCGAGATTCACGAGCGCCTGTTCCAGGATCTGCTCGCAGTCGGTCCGCTGCCGCTGGAGTTCCGCAGAGCCGACGCGGGAGAACGCGAGCAGATCCTGAATGAGCACCTGCATTCGCTTCGCTCCGTCGACGACGAAACCGATGAACTCGTCGGCATCCTCGTCGAGCTGCCCGTGGTACCGCTTGGCGAGGAGCTGCGTATAGCTCGACATCATTCGTAGGGGCTCCTGAAGGTCGTGAGATGCCACGTGGGCGAACGTCTCAAGCTCGGCGTTGGAACGGGCCAACTCGCTCGTCCTTGCTCGAAGTGATTCCTCCGCCTGTGAGCGCTCGGCGACCTCCGCACGGAGGTCGATGTTGACTCGCTCTACCTCCGATCTTTCGAGGTCGAGGTCCTTGAGGATGTTGAGGACCACCTTCTGAGCCTCTTCGAGCCGGGACTTCTCGCGGCTTAAGTCGTCGAGGACGTTGAGAAGCGCCTTATGAGTGACCTCTCCTTGCATCTTCTCGTTGCTGAAGTCATCGAGGACGTTGAGCATCGCCCGTTGGATGTCGTCGAGCATCCGTCGTTCCTCGGCAGATTCCCGCCTGCGCTCCGTGATGTCCCGCACTGCGGCGGAGACCAGCAGCCCTCCCTCCTTGGGCTTGAGCGCCGAGAGGGAGATGTCGACGGGGAACTCGGATCCGTCCTTTCGCCGGGCCGAGAGGGCGAGGCCGGCGCCCATCGGCCGCGTGTCTGGGTTGGCGACGTATGAGGCGCGGTGAGAAGAATGCACGCGGTGGAAGCGCTCGGGAACCAGGAGCTCGACCGGCTTGCCGAGGAGCTCCTTGCGCGGGTAGCCGAACAGGGCCTCCGCCTGGAGGTTGGCGAATTGGATCAAGCCGTCGCTGTCAACGACGACCATCGCGTCGGGGGCGGATTCGATCAGCCTCTGAGCGTCTTGGACGCTGAGGGCCGTCTTGCGATAGGCCCCCGCGCTGAGCGGGCTACCCTCTCTCGGGTGTTGGGTGTCGGTGCGGATCACTCCTCCTCGCCCTCGGCCTGTGGAAGCGATCTCCTCAGCTCCTCGATCTCCTTCTTCAGCTCGATCATCTTGAGCTCACGTCCGACGGTCAGCCTCTGGAACCGCTCGAGCTCCTCCAGCCTCTCCAGCTCCCTGGTCCGCTGCGAGGCATCGGTCTCGGCCTGCTTCTGCGCGGTCACGTCGCGGGCCGCCGCGAACACCCCTAGCACGCTGCCGGCGGTGTCCCGGTAGACCGAGGCGTTGTAGAGGACATCGGTGAGCCCGCCGTCCCGGTGGCGGATGGTGAGCGGGTAGTCGGTGGTCGACCCCTCGACGAACACTCGCAGGTAGCCCTCGCGCGCCTTGTCGGGCTCGGTGAAGTAGTCGCAGAAGTCGGCCCCGATGAGGGTCCCGCGCGCCACGCCGGTGACCTTGATGGTGGCCTCGTTGACGTCGGTGATCTTCCCCTCGGGCGAGATCGTGACCAGCGGGTCGAGCGACGACTCGATCAGGGAGCGCGCGTACTGGGAGGCGGCCTCGGCTCGCTCCTCAGCACGTTTACGCTCGGTGATGTCGCGACCGATGGCCGACGCGCCGATGACGGCGCCGTTGGCGTCGTGAATGGGGGAGATGGTGAGGGAGACTTGAACGATTCTCCCGTCTTTTCTGAGCCGGCGGGTCTCGTAGTGGTCGACGCGCCCGCCGTCCCGGATCGTTTGAAGGATCTTCACCATCTCATCGGGGATGTCCGGGGGGATGATGACCGCGATGGACTTGCCGACAATCTCCTTTTCCTCGTATCCGTAGGTTTTCTCGGCCGCCCGGTTCCAACTGGTGATCGTCCCATCGAGAGTCTTGCTGATGATCGCGTCGTCGGAAGAGTCGACGATCGACAGTGCCAGGCGTTGGAGCTCGTCGGGGGTCGGCCGGCTCACGCTGGCCCCACCCGGCTTTGCGATCGCCGTGCCATGTCTCGCCTCCTCGTTTTACAGCCCGGCGTGCCCTCGATCGCCTGGGTCCCGACGGATCGATTCTACGGTCCTCGGCGAGTCCCCCAAGCCCCCGGCCTCCGCTGTCCTCCATGAAGTGAATGTCGAGGCGGGAGCGAGAGGCGGGTGAGCCGCAGGCGTCCGTCATGCCTGAATGAGAGATCTCCCACAAAACCTCGAATCACCGTCATTACATCACATTAGGCGTTGACGACTTGGAGCAGGCGCTCTCCCGACGCCGGAGAAGGCGTCGCATGCTGCCTGCCTGCTGACCTGTCGGGGAACGCGATTTCGAGGGGTCGGTTGCGAGAATCGGGAGCGAGCGGTCCCGATCGGCCCGTCTTGACATCCCATGCGTCTCGCTCACGCATGCCGATCAACCCGTGACCCCCGCCGGAGCGCGTCCCGCCATCGGCGACCACGGGGTTCGTGACGGTGAGCTGGACCGCCGCGTCGCCGAACGCAAGCTCGATCCGGGCGCGCGGAGCTCGTTTCGAGCGGATACTCCCGCGTCCTGGGGAGACTGCCGCCCGCCCCACGCCCAGCTCCTCGCCGTCGAGGACCCTGGTTACGTCCGACATCGTCGGCCACATCGAGAGCGGGGGCGCCCGCGATTCCGGTCTCAGGGTCGGGTTGGGCACTTCGGACATCCCGATCTTCGGTCACATCGACAGGCCAACGACGGGCCGCGGAGCTGCGTAGCCTCCCCTACGGCAGGGTCGCCGGCGCCTTCGGGATTGCGTGGTCGCGGACGTTTGGGAGAGCGCCTCCGATGCGCCCGCAGCGGTGGTTGGGGGGGACGCCGAGGGGCGACGCCCAACACCTGCCGTTAGCCGGCGAGGGCTCTTTCCAGATCCTCCGGCGGCTGGGGACGGCCGCAGTGGAACCCCTGCGCGATGTCGCAGCCGAGCGCCTTGAGCTGCTCGAGCTGGTGCTCGGTCTCCACCCCCTCGGCGATTGCCGCCAAGTCCATGTTATGTGCGAGAGTGATCACCGTTGCGGTGATGGCGGAGTCGCCGGAGTCGTGGCCGATGCCCTGCACGAAGGAGCGGTCGACCTTGAGGATGTCGACGGGAAAGCGCTTCAGATAGCTCAAAGAGGAGTACCCGATCCCGAAGTCGTCGAGTGCCAGCCCCACCCCTAGATCGCGAAGCCCGACGATAGTATCCATCGTCGAGCGCCCCACTCCCATGAAGACACGCTCGGTGATCTCCAGACAGAGGAGGCCGCTTGGACTGCCGCATGATTCCAGCCCGGCTCGAACCATGTCACCGAACTCGGGCCGGGACAGGCTCTGGGCGGACACGTTCACCGACAAGGACAACGTCTCCCAACCCCGATCCGCCCACCGCCCGAGTGTGCGACAAGCCTGCTGGACGACCCAAGCATCGACGTCCACGATCAACCCGGACTCTTCTGCGATGGGAATGAACTCGACGGGCGCCAGCAGCCCTCGTCGGGGATGCTGCCACCTGATCAACGCCTCGGCCCCCACGATGCGCCCCTCGCTCAAGCTCACCTGAGGTTGGTAGTAGAGGCGAAGCTCGTCGTTCTCGAGGGCTGACCGCAGCTCGTTCTCGATCTCCAGTCGCTGAACTACACCGTGTCGCAGCGCATCGTCGAACACCTGATAGCGCCCGCGCCCACCTTTTTTCGCCTTGTACATGGCGGCGTCGGCATCTCGCACCAGTGCCTCGGGAGGATCGTGCGGCGAGGTGGACAGGGCAACCCCGACGCTCGCCGAGAGCACCGCCTCGGTGTCGCCCAGCTGGATGGGGTCGGCGGCTGCTTCGGCGATCCGCGTCGCTATCTCCCGAGCCTGAGCGAGCGACTCCACCTCCTCGCACAGGACAACGAACTCGTCGCCGCCGAAGCGGGCGACCGTGTCGCTGGGCCTGAGCAGCCTCTCGAGCCTGTGAGCCATCGCCATGAGGACCTTGTCCCCGGCTTCGTGTCCGAGGCTGTCGTTGATGACATTGAAACGGTCGAAGTCCACGAGCATGACTGCGGGAGAGCCCGTCGTCCCGCGCTGTGAACGGGCAAGCGCCTGCTTGAGGCGGTCGAGCAGCAACGTCCGGTTGGGAAGACCGGTCAAGGAATCGTGCAGCGACTGGTGTGTGAGCCGTTCTTCGGCTCGCTTTCGCTCGGTGATGTCGGCCACCTGGTGGATGAGGTAGAGAAGGTGTCCCGAGGCGTCGGTGACGGCTGAGGCCACCAGCAAGATCCAGACGGTCCGGCCGGAGGAGTGAAGCAGCCGTTTCTCGGTCTGGTAATTGCTGATGGCGCCCGAGAGGATGCTCTCCAAGTGAGCACTTTCCGCAGACCGATCGTCCTCGTGCGTCACCCTTTCCGTCGTCGTTGTCAGAAGCTCTTCTTCCGAATAGCCCAGGAGGGAGCACAGGGCCGAGTTGACCTGTTCCATGCGGCCGTCGAGGCTCACCATCGCCATCCCGATCAATGCGTTGGTGAACGTGTGGCTGAAGGCGTTGCTGAGCCGCTCGCTGGTTGCGCGCAGCCCGTCCTCGCGAAGCTTGTGCTCGGTGATGTCGTGCAGCACGCCGACGCCACCCACCACATCCCCATCTCTTCCAAAGAGAGGGGCTAGGTGGCCGTCGTAGAAGGAGCCCCGGCCCGTATCCGAATGGACGTAGGCCCTGTTCGAGAATCCCGCCGCACGGCCTCCGAGCGCGGCCCGAAACGATTCCTGCTCACCCCAGCCTTCGAGCGAGGTGAACAACTCGGAGGAGTTTTCACCCAACGCCTTGGAACGAGGCACCCCCGAAATCCTCTCCATGGCCTGGTTCCACTCCGTGATCTTCATGGTCGTATCGAAGGCAAAGACGCCGTCGACGGTGCTGGACACGACCGTCTGAGCAAAATCGTGCGCTCGTGAGATTTCTTCCTGAGCCTCCTTGCGCTCGGTCACATCCCGCAAGAAGGCGTTGAAGGTCAAGCCGTCGCGCTGAACCAGCGGCCACACCGTGAGCTCGACGGGGATCTCGTGCCCATCGCGATGGAGCGCGGGCAGCTCGATGCACTGGTTCAATATCGTTGGGTTCCCGGTGTCGAGATAGCGGGCCACGGTCTTCTCGTGAGCGGCTCGAAGCCGCGGGGGGATGATGGTCTTGCTGAGACTGCGGCCAACGGCTTTGTCACGCGCCCATCCGAACACGGATTCTGCCTTCTCGTTCCAGTCGGTGATGAAGCCTTGCGGATCCATTCCTACGAAGGCGTCGTTCGCCGTCTCCATGATGCGGCGCGCCCGTTCTCCGCTGTCCATGAGAGCGTCCCGAGCCCGGCTTCGTTCCGCAACGAGGCCGAGCTGTGCCCCCACGTGCTTCATGACCTCGAGCAGTCCCTCGTCGGGTTCGAAGGCCTCTTCGGAGAAGAACTCCAGTACTCCGAGCACCTCGGGACCGAGCGTGACCGGAAAGGCAAAAGCTCCTCGGACGCCGCACGCTTGGGCGGCCTCCCGTCGCGCGAAGACGGGATCGGTGGCCACGTCGATCCATAGAGGCTGTCCTGTCTCCAACACACTGCCGGGGAGGCCCTCGCCGCGGCTAAAGGTGCGGGCCTCGCTCGCCTTGATCAGGGAGGCGAATCGCTGTGCTTCCTGCATGTGCCATATGCGGGTGGACGTGAGGACGCCCGGCTCGGTGAGCAGGTAGCCGTGGCCGAGCGGCAGCTTCCTGCGCACGCACACTGCGGCGATTACGATCTCCAGGGCCTCCTCTACGGACGAGGCTTCGTTTGCCGCCACAGCCGCGATCTGCAGCAAGGTGAGGAAGTCCTCTTTCCGGTGCAGGGCGCGCTCCGTGGTCTTTCGCTTGCTAACGTCCTTGCCGACCAGATAGACAGATCCGTGCGAGCCATCGCGGGCGCCCCGCCATTCGATCCATCTGAGCGATCCGTCCCGAGCGCACAGGCGGGCGTCGAATGGCGTTGGGGACATGCCGTCCTCTGGCAGCGCGGAGAGCAAGTCCTGGACGCGGATGCGATCTTCGTCGTGGAGGTAATCGATGAAGCTTGTGCCCAACAGGTCGGAGGCCGACGGACCCAACGATTGCTCGAGGGCGGAGTTGACGCGCTCGAGGCGGCCGCTGCGCCCCACCACGCACATGGGGTCGCCCGAGAGGTCGAAGAGTCGCTGGAAGGAAGCGCTGCTCTCTGTGTTCGACCGACTCAAAGAGTACGCGGCTGACGATTGGAGCAAGGGTCTGATATCTCTTGATGTTCGTGAGAGTAGATTTGGTCGAGCGCGCGCAAAACGAAATACCTCTTCACAGACACTCTCCTTTCACTCCCGGAGTCCCCACTCTCCGGAGTCCCACGGCGTATTCGGTACTCATCGGCGGGCCCCGGGTCGACTTGAGCGAACAGATGCTAGCTTTGCGGCGATGGCGGGATCGATCTTGGGGCACCCAGTCAAACGCATTGAGGATCCTCGCTTTCTCAGCGGCGAGGCCCGCTACCTGGAAGACCTCCCTGCCGACGGTGCGCTTTACGCCGTGTTCGTGCGTTCGATCATCGGGCACGCTCGCATGGAAGGCATAGAGAAGGACGAAGCGCGCGCTCTCCCTGGAGTCGTGGGGGTATTCGACTCTGCCGATCTGGGCCTGCCTGACATGCGGGCCCAGAACGCGCCCAGGACCTTCTCTCGTCCGATCCTCGCGCGTGACAAAGTCCGTTTCGTGGGAGAGCCGGTCGTGGTCGTTGTGGCCGACGCGCGCGCGACAGCCATGGACGCGGCCGAGCGGGTCCTCGTCGACTACGACATGCTTCCGGCCGTGAGCGATCCTGTGGCCGCCGCACAGCCGGATGCACCAGTGCTGTTCGAGGACCACGGCGGCAATGTGGCCACCACCGAAAGCTTTTCCTCGGGTACTGCAGGGATCGAGCCCGAGGTCGTGATCAAACATCGCTTCGTCAACCAGCGCCTGGCGGCTCTGCCTCTCGAGGTCAACGGGGCGCTGGCCGTCCCCGAGGGGGACGGGCTCACCTTGTGGGTGCCCTGTCAGGCACCCTTTCTGATGCGCAAGGATGTCGCCCGGGCCCTCGGCCTGGACAGGGCCGCGGTCCGCGTTATCGCTCCCGCGGTGGGGGGTGGGTTCGGCGCCAAGATCGACACCTACGCCGAGCACATCGCGATCGCGGCCCTCGCTCGATTATTGGGCCGCCCGGTTCGCTATATCGAGACCCGTTCCGAGAACATGACCGCGATGACTCACGGCCGGGGGCAAGTGCAGGACGTCGAGCTCGGGGCGAATCGCGACGGGCGGATCCTGTCTCTGCGAGCCGACATCGTCGCCGACCTCGGCGCTTATCCACAGGGCGGTGCCTACCTGCCCGACCTCACCCGCCAG
This sequence comes from Actinomycetota bacterium, assembly GCA_035646635.1. Lineage (GTDB taxonomy): Bacteria > Actinomycetota > CADDZG01 > CADDZG01 > WHSQ01 > JACDAL01. The sequence continues at coordinate 18,905 of DASRPA010000167.1, forward strand.
ATGCTGTCGGGTGTCTATCGCATTGACTCAATTCAGTACAACGCGGCGCTCACGGTTACTGATGCAACACCTACATCTGCTTACAGAGGGGCCGGCAGGCCTGAGGCTGCGGCCCTGGTGGAGCGGGCCGTGGACATGCTCGCGCATCGGCTCAACATGGACCCCGCCGAGATCAGGCGCAAGAACTTCATCCCCCGGGACGCGTTTCCGTTCACGACCGCCACCGGCGCCAAATACGACTCAGGGGACTACGAGGCCGTGCTCGATATAGCTCTCCAAGCCGTGGGCTATAAGGAGCTCCGCGAGGAGCAGCGCCGGCGCCGGGAGCGCGGCGACGCAGGGTTGCTCGGGATCGGTCTGTGCACCTACGTGGAGGTGACGGGCCTCGAGGGGGGCGAGTTCGGCGAGGTAAGAGTCGATGATGGGGGCCGCGTGGAGGTGCTAACGGGGGTGTCGCCTCACGGACAAGGTCATGAGACCGCCTTCACTCAGCTCGTCGCGGGGCTTCTGCACGTCCCCTTCGAGGCGATCGAGGTTGTCCACTCGGACACCGGCCGCATCAAGAGGGGCACCGGGACGATGGGCTCGCGCTCGCTGCAGCTCGGGGGGAGCGCGATCATGCGTGCCTCGGAAGAGGTCGTGGACAAGGCGCGCCGTCTCGCGGCCCACATTCTGGAAGTCTCCGTCGAGGACGTGGAGCTGTCAGATGATGGCCGCTTCGCCATAGTGGGCGCCCCCGACCGCTCGCTGTCGTGGGCGGAGCTCGGAGGGGCCGCGCGAGATCCCCAAGCGCTCCCCGAGGGCATGGACCCAGGGCTCGGCGTGCAGCACTTCTTCGACCCCGAGGACACGACATACCCCTTTGGGGCTCATGTCTGTGTCGTCGAGGTGGACTCCGAGACGGGCAAGGTCGAGCTGCTGCGCCACGTCGCTGTCGATGACTGCGGCACGATCCTCAACCCGATGCTGGTCGAAGGACAGGTGCACGGAGGCATTGCGCAGGGGCTCGGCCAGGCCCTCTTCGAGGAGGTCGTCTACGGCGAGGACGCCCAACCCCTCAATGCGAACCTCGCCATGTACCGGATGGCGAGCGCGGCCGAGCTCGTCTCCTTCGAGCGTCACTACACCGAGACGCCCACGCATATCAATCCGCTGGGGGCGAAGGGGATAGGGGAGTCGGCGACGATCGGCTCCACTCCGGCGGCCCAGAACGCGGTGGTCGACGCGCTGTCCCACCTCGGCGTCGAGCACATCGACATGCCTCTCACCCCGGAGCGCGTGTGGCAGGCGCTCCAAGAGGCGGCCGGCCGCTCCTAGCTCGGGCGCCTTTTGGCCGGCCCCGGGGCTGGGAAGCCCGGGCTGGGAGGCCCGGGCTGGGAGGCCGCGGTGGCCGCGTTAGGCGGCCTCGCGCTCGAAGATCGCGGCGATTCCTTGCCCTCCGCCGATGCACATCGTTACCAGGGCGTAGCTACCCTCGGTGCGCTGGAGCTCATACAGGGCTTTGACCGTGAGGATGCAGCCGGTCGCCCCGATGGGGTGTCCCAGCGAGATGCCGGAGCCGTTGGGGTTCGTGCGCTCGGCCGGGAGCTTGAGGTCCTCGGCCACGGCCAGCGCCTGAGCCGCGAAAGCCTCATTGAGCTCGATGACATCCATGTCCTCGACGCTCAACCCGGCACGGTCCAGGACGGCCCTTACTGCAGGAATGGGGCCGATGCCCATGTAGCGGGGCTCGACTCCGGCGTGTGAGTAAGCAACGAGGCGCGCCAGCGGCTTGTACCCGCGGCGATCTGCCTCTTCCCGATCGGCCAGCACGACTGCGGCGGCTGCATCGTTGATGCCGGCGGAGTTGCCCGCAGTGACCGAGCCCTCTTTGCTGAACGCAGGCTTGAGCTTGGCCATCGCCTCCATGTCGACGTCGGTGCGCACGTGCTCGTCCGTGTCGACGACGGTGGTGCCCTTCCGGCCTTTGATCTCGATGGGCAAGATCTGCTTCTTGAAGTGTCCCTCGGCGGTGGCTCGGGCGGCTCGCTTGTGGCTCTCGACCGCCAGCGCGTCCTGCTCCTCGCGCGTGACGTTCCACTTCTCGGCCACGTTTTCCGCGGTCATGCCCATGTGGCAGTCGTCGAAGGGGTCGGTGAGCCCGCCCACCACGGAGTCCACTAGCTTGCCGTCGCCCAGGCGTTGGCCCCAGCGGGCGCCGGGGACCCAGTACTGCCCTCGGCTCATCGACTCCGCGCCACCGGCGAGCGCAAAGTCAGTGTCGCCGAGCATGATCATCTGAGCCGCCGAGACCACGGCCTGGAGCCCACTCCCGCAGAGGCGGTTGAGTGTGAACGCCGGGGTTTCGATCGGGAGGCCCCCATTGATCGCGGCCACGCGAGCCAGGTACATGTCGTGGATGTCCGTGTGAATGACGTTGCCGAAGACCACATGCTTGATGTCTGCGGGCTCGGCCTCAGAGCGCGATACCGCCTCGCGCACGACATCGGCCGCCAGCTCGGTGGGCGCTTTGTCCTTGAGGCCCCCGCCGAATTTGCCGATGGGCGTCCTTACTCCACTCAGAACTACGACTTCACGCCCGTGGTGGGTCATGTCGGCCCCTCCTCTTGTTGAGTCTCTCGACTTGGTTTGAAGCGCGACCCGAAGGGGCCCGCTCCATAACCCTGACCCTACCCGTTGACCGCCCTCGCCATGCCGATTAGGTTGAGCGCGCGAGGCGGCCGACCGAGGCTGCTCGAAGTAGTCGGAGGGGAGCAAAGTCGTGGGAGAGATAAAGGGGCAGGTCGCCCTCGTCACCGGAGGCACTCGTGGGATCGGGCTCGCCATTAGCGAGCGGCTGGTCGAGCGGGGGGTGAAGGTCGCCGCCGGGTACTCCCGTGACGCCGAGGCGGCCACGCGGCTCGTCGATGCCCACCCGGGATCAGAGATAACCCTCCATCAGGGAAATATCGGGCGTGCCGAGGACTGCGAGCGGGTGATCGGCGAGGTCATCGAGCAACACGGCCAGCTCGACATCCTCGTGAACAACGCCGGCATCAACATCGACAAGACGGTCCGCAAGATGAGCCCCGAGGACTGGGATCAGGTCGTGCGCGTGAACCTCTCGGGGGCCTTTTATCTGTCGCGCGCGGTGCTCAACCACATGACCGAGCGGAAGCACGGCCGCATCATCAACATAAGCTCGGTCATCGGGCTGACGGGCAACGTGGGCCAGGCCAACTACGCCGCCGCCAAGTCCGGTCTGTTCGGCCTCACGATGAGCCTCGCGCTCGAGACCGCCAAGAAGGGCGTCACCGTCAACTCGGTAGCTCCCGGCTTCATCGAGACCGAGATGGTGACGGCGATGCCCGAGAAGGCGCTGGAGAAGATCATCGCCCAGATACCCGTGGGCCGGCTGGGCAGGGGCGACGAGGTCGCACGAGTCGTCGAGTTTCTCGCCGACCCCGACTCCAGCTACATCACCGGGGAGGTCTACGGCATCAACGGGGGCCTCTACATGTAGGGGTCCGGGGACCGGCGCTCAACGAGGTACTCAATCGCGCTCTGAGCGCTCTGAAGTACCGATTCGGTACCCCAGAGCGCGCTGTGCGCGTTTCACTCCTCAGTCGGTGTCGACCGCCTCACACAGCTCCTGGTGGTCGTCGTCGTCATCACAGATGTCGAAGTCCGCACCACCGTTCATATAGTTGAAGCCCCCGCTGGTATAAAGCTTGTCATCACCGGCACCGCCGTACATGGAGTCATCGCCCGTATCCGGTGCGCCGGGAAAGTCGTGCCAGTGCCTTGCAGTTGACCTCCGTCGAGCATCTGGTCGTCGCCGCCTCCCCCGTACAAGACGTCGGTCTCGGAGGGGTCGGGCTCAGGGCGGCCGTAGTAGGGGTTCTGGAGTGGGTCCCCTCCTTGAATGCTGTCGTCACCGGCCCCGCCCCGCACGATGTCGTTGCCGTTACCACCGATCAAACCGTAGTGCCCGTCGTGGTTCTCGGGACGAATAGCGTGCTGGTCTCCACCGCGGCCGCCGCAGATGATGTCGTTGCCGTTGCGGCCGTGGATGAGATCGCTGCTTCCTCGCCCGTGGATCACGTCGGCGCCGGTTGTGCCGTAAATGAGATCGGAGCCGGGAGTTCCGACGATGGTTGCCCTGTGCCCGAAGCAGAAGTAAGTCTTCTCCGTGGCCTGTGCGACCGGCATGGCGGCCACAGCAGCGAATACGAGCCCGATAATAGGCAACCAGAACTTTCGACGCATATCTTCTTCTCCCTTGTCGGCCCACCAGACGCCGGACAGGCGCTGTTCTGCGGGCCCTTGTTCCCGTGTGGAGGGGCGCCACTCCCTTAGTCACTAGGTAATTCGCGAAGGCGGCCCGGCAGCGAAGGGAACATTGAGCCTGCAACCACGCCGGAGTGGTTAGAGGCTCAAAGTTCGGGCGGCGACCTACGACGAGGCGCGACCTACGACGAGGCGCGACCTACGACGAGGCGCGAACGACGTCGAAGGCGCTCTCTCGCCTCGGTCCGTAGCGATAGACCGCAAAATGGAAGTCGAGCGACACAACTCGTGTGAGCCCCAGCCGCTGCATGACGGCAAAGCTTGTCCGATCGACTATGGAGAAGTCCTGGTCGGGGTAACCCTCGCCGATAGACCATGCGACCTCGAGATCGGCGGGGCCAACTGTTTCAACTGAAGCTGCCCCGGCCCTCAGCCCGTGCCAGAATCGATCGGCAATCGTTCGATCGGCCCTGCCCCTGATGAGAAGCCAGGTTTCGATGACGACGTGATCGGTCGTGACCAGCGGCTCCCCTGAAGAGAGGATCTCCGTAGCCGTCCGGTGATGATGATCGCGCCCGTCCGATGCCGCGTACCACGCGGAGGTATCGACGAACAGAGTCACCCCCCGGCTGGTGAGTCAGTCTCCCGACTGTGCTCGGAGTCCACCGCCTCATTCAGGTAGTGATCGTGCCGACTCGAAACGTCCGAAAGGCCTGAGTCAAACAGGTTAAAGACTAAACTGGGATCGGCCGGGCCCCGCAGCCCATTCACGTCTTGGGCAATGAGCCGACGCAGATACTCGGCGAGCGAAATCCCCAGGTCCGCCGCCTTCTTCTTCGCTAGTCGATAGAGCTCTGAGTCCATTGAGACTTGCGTACGCATCATTATGTCGCCACCATAGCACCACTTCGTTTAAAGGCGGATCGAGTCGAAGGTTGAAAGTGGCGGCTCACTACTAGATGAGCCCTTAGCGGAGCCGCAAGCCCTTGGGGATTATATCAACGTACACTAATATGGACTGCAACATGGGTGTCCAGACTTCCGACCTCACCGCCGTTGAAGCGGGCGCTGGCCGATCCCACCCGGCTAGACATCTGCCGACGGCTCGGCGCTGAGGAATTGTGCGTGTGCCACCTGGTCGAGGAGCTAGGACGTGTCTCCTTATTCGGCGGCCCACGTGAGTGCGGCGGCCTCGCGGTTCAGGGGATGCCATCGAATGATTCGGAAACCGTGCTTGACGGCTGACCGGAGGGACGAGTCGAAACAGATGAGAGAACTCGTCTCACGGTGTCCGCGAGGGCCTCGGTCAGGTGCCGACGTAGGCCGCGAGGTGCTCGCCGGTGAGGGTGGAGCGGGCGGCGACGAGGTCGGCGGGTGTGCCCTCGAAGACGATCCGGCCGCCGTCGTGGCCGGCGCCGGGGCCGAGGTCGATGATCCAGTCGGCGTGCGCCATGGCCGCCTGGTGGTGCGCGATGACGATGACCGACTTGCCGGAGTCGACGAGCCGATCGAGCAGGCCGAGCAGCTGCTCGACGTCGGCGAGGTGGAGGCCGGTGGTCGGCTCGTCGAGGACGTAGACGTCGCCCTTCTCGGCCATGTGGGTGGCCAGCTTGAGCCGCTGCCGCTCGCCGCCGGACAGCGTGGTTAGCGGCTGGCCGATGCGGAGGTAGCCGAGCCCGACGTCGGCGAGCCGGTCGAGGATGGCGTGCGCGGCCGGCGTGCGCGCCTCGCCGGCGCCGAAGAACTCCTCCGCCTCGGTCACCGACATCGCGAGCACCTCGCTGATGTCGCGGCCCCCGAGGTGGTGGTCCAGCACCGATGCCTCGA
>DASRPA010000168.1:0-10521 GCA_035646635.1 Actinomycetota bacterium
GTACGATGTAGAGGTGGGAGAGCAGCACCAAGACAAGCGAGCGTCGGGGCCCGCTGTGCCTCCGGCGGCCGCCGCGTTCTTGCTGTCGCAGCTGGGTGCACACGCGGCCGCCCTGTTTGCGCAACGCGTCGCGCAGCTAGACCTGACCCCAGAGCAGGCAGGTCTCCTGCGGCTCGTTGCCCTCCAACCTGGCCGCAGCCAGCAGGCCCTCGCAGATCAGCTCGGCGTCGCCCCAAGCAAGATCGTGTCGCTGGTCGACGGGCTCGAAGCACGCGGCTTTCTGGAACGCCGGCGCAGCACCTCTGACCGGCGTTACTACGCCCTGCATCTCACTGATCGAGGCACGCAGGTCCTGGCCGAGATCCGGGAGGTCGGCCTTCAGCATGAAAATGAGCTCACCGCCGCGCTGGATGGCGCTGAACGCCTGAAGCTCATAGAGCTGCTGCAGCGCATCGCCGACCAGCAGGGCCTTGAACCAGGCGTGCACCCGGGCTACCGGAGCCTTTCTGTCGATGCCCCTCGACCCCGGAATTAGCAGATTCTCATGTAGAGTATTTCCAGCATTCCCGGCGCCGGAAGGATGACCGCGATCGGCCGGGGCGACTCGGATTGGGAGTCAACGTGTTCGCTTGCGCTGAGCGAAGCCGGTGCGGACTCAAGCCTCAGTAGCGCGCTCGCGGCCGCTGGTTCGGCTGCACGCCGGCCGGCTGGCGTGAGGCGGAGGACCCGGAGACCCGCCTCCCTTGCGTCCTTTTCCCTCCTAGGCGACTCGTACCACGGGGGAGCCTGCTCGCGAGCTTGGGCGGGAAAAGGCTGCGCTCGGATGGCCGGCCACGCAGAAATCAGCGACAGAAGGAATCTGCTACGCGAGCCTGGGTGTCAGCTGCTCGGCTCCTGCACGTGACCTCGCAGTCCCGCAAGTTTCCTCAACCTGAGCGAGTGTTCCGCCAGCTGTGGGGCACCTACCACGTCGAGCCGCGCGGACTCGGGCTGAACGGCATTTCCGGAGCCCCGTCACCCATCGACCCGGCCGCGCGGAGGGCGAGTAGCGCGGTCAGGTGCCTCGTTGTCGTACTCGTTGGGAAGTCGATACCACCGGCCGTTTGGTTACGTCCTGTGGGAGGCGCGGTCAAGCCACTGAAACATGCCCCAGAGAGCGTCCATGCCGCGGGCGTAGGCCGAGTAGGTGTGGTACACGACGTCGCCCTCCAGTGCGAATGCACTCATGCCGACACTGTCCTTAGGGCAATGCGTCCGGGTCCGGACGCTCTCGTACGCGGGGAACTCGCTGGCCAGGGTCGGTGATACTTCCAGCATGCGCAGGATCGTTACGATCGGGGCCAGCGTAGTCGTATTGGCTCTCTTGATTCCGGGGACCGTTATCACGGCGGTGGGGTTGGTGCTCCTGTTCTTGGCCACTCTGCGCGAGTCGCTGGCAGCCCGCTGGCGTTTGGTGATAGCGGCCACGTTCGGAGGACTGGCGGCGGGACTGACCGCGGCCGCGGGCTCGAGGATTGCAATGCGCATCGTATCTCTGGCCGTGCCGGGGCCGACTGCGATCGTGCAGGGCAGCCCGACGAGCGTGCCTCTGTTCACGATTGCCGGAACAATTGAACTGATCTCCTTCGTCGGCTTCGTCGGCACAGTTCTGGGGGTCGCAGTGATGGCCGTCCGCAGGCTCGTGCCGTTGTCCGGATGGAGAAGAGGGCTTGCGATCGGAGTGATCATGCTGGCGTTCCCCGGGATCCTCATTTTCCTCTCAGATCCGGAGTTCGATCAAGTGCGGCCGGTCAGCATCTCTACTTTCGGGGTCTGCTTCATCGCTTACGGAATCGTGTACGAGGCGGTCGCCTCCCGAGTAGAGCGGTGGGGCTCTCTTGCCCTGCCTCTGCCGACGGGTGCCACGGTGTGGGGGAGCGGTCGGCGCCGCTCTTCGCCGGTTACCAGTGCGTGAGCTGTTGCACTATACCCTGGTAAGGTATCTAGAGAGCAAGGTATCTGAAGAGCAAATCTCAGAAGGGAGACACTCCTGCGCGGCTATTACGAAGGTAAGGACGATGTCCTGGCGCGCCTCCGTCGCGTCGAAGGCCAGGTCCGCGGCTTGCAGCGCATGGTCGAGCAGGACCAATACTGCATCGACATCCTGACCCAGATCACTGCGGCGACCAACGCCCTCAAGAAGGTCGCGATTGGGTTGCTCGACGACCACATCCGCCACTGTGTCATGGAGCAGTCAGAAGAGGGAAAGGACATGGTGCGGGAGGCGACGGCCGCGATAGAGCGCCTGGTCAAGTCCTGAGTTCTTCCTGCTGAAGCGCCGTTCAGCGTTTCAGCATCCGCTCAGGGATCGCCCGGCATTCTAGCGAAGTCAGTCTGGCGAAGTCAGATCAGGGGCCGAGGGTCGGCCCACTTGAGTGGAGAGGATCAGAATGGAACTTAATCGCAGGACCAAGTTGATCGCCGGCGGAGCTCTCGCTCTCGCCATCATCGGCGGCGGTTCGGGCATGGCCCTGGCAACAGACGCGGACGACAAGCCGCTGTCGGGCCGGATTCTGGAAAGGGCGACGGCCGCCGCACTCGAGCACACCGGCGGCGGGAAGGTAACCGAGACGGAGATCGGTGACGACGGCGCCGCCTTCGGAGTGGAGGTTCGTTTCTCCAACGGAAAGCAGGTCGAGGTCAACCTCAATGAGAGCTTCGAGGTAACGGGTCAAGAGGCGGACGACAAGTAGTTTTCGCTCAGCGGCGAGCTGCGAAAAGGGGCGGTCACCGGGAAGGGTGGCCGCCCCCTCTGCTAAGGGGAGTTGGTGAGCTGTGAAGGATCTGAGAACAGGGCGGCTGATGCTCGTGGGAGTCGCCGTGGTCGTCGCCCTGGCAGCGAGCGGATGCAGCGATGAGGGCCCGGGTTCCGAGCGCCGGCCCCCGGATGCCGGGCCGGGAATCGATACCGCGCCGCGAAGCCGGCGAGTCGATCTCGATCAGCCCCCCTTCTCTGACCCGACCGCAGTCACCAATCCGCTGTTTCCAAGCGGCAAGCTGGCCCAGGTCGTCCAACTCGGAAACGAGGGTGGTGAGGAGCTGCGAGTCGAGATAACGCCTCTTCCAAGTACCAAGACCATCGAGTGGAAGGGCCAACGAATCGAGACGCTGGTTTCGCACTTCATCGCCTACCTCGACGGCCGCATCGTCGAGACTGCCGTCGATTTCTTCGCGCAAGCGGACGATGGCGCCGTGTGGTACCTCGGCGAGGATGTTTTCAACTATGAGGACGGGGTGGTCGCCGACAACGAGGGGACGTGGCTGGCCGGAAGGGATGGGCTGGGGGGGGATGATCATGCCCGCCGACCCCCAAGAGGGCAACGTCTTCCGCCCCGAAAATATCCCGGGGTTCGTGTTCGAGGAAGTCACGATCAAAGCGACCGGTCGGACGCTTGACGGCCCCCGAGGACCGGTTGGTGGAGCCGTCGTGACTCAAGAGCACCTGATGGACGACACCTTCGAGGGCAAGATCTTTGCCCCGGGATACGGTGAGTTCCAGGTCCGCGCCGAGGACGAGTTCGCCGCGATAGCCGTCGCGTCGCCCATCGACGCCGTACCCGGGGCCGCGCCGGCCGAGCTCGAGGCGCTAACTGTGAGCTCAGCCGACGCCTTCCAAGCCGGGCAGGTGGAGGACGGGCCAGGACGGTCGGCGCGCGGGACGAGCTGAGGAGCGCCTGGGACGCCTATCGGCAGCAGGAGGTGCCGCCATTACTCGCCATGCATGTCGAGAAGAATCTCGCAGCGCTGGATAGGGGGGTCTCGAACAAGGAGTCCTCGGAGGCTGCTCAGGCCGCGATCGAGGTGGCTCACGGCGGAGCAGATCTGCTGCTCCGGCACAGATCTGCCGCAGAGGTGGATCTCACTCGCCTCGATGTCTGGGCTCGACAGCTCCTCCTGGACGCCGCCACCGGTTCTCGGGGCGAGGTGAAGGGCGACGTTGCCACCCTCGAGGCCATCTGGGTGCGCGCCGGTTATTCCGTACCCCAGCCGGCTGCGGGAGATATCGAGGAGGGGCTGGCGGCATTGCGGGTGGCGGCCGATGCAGGAAAGCTCAGCGACGCGGTGGAGGCTGCCGATACCTTCAGACAGGCTCTAGCGACGGCTGGCGGGCTCTAGTCCGCAATCTCGTGTCTGCCAAGTACGGCTGATCGAATCTGAAAGTAATCGCCGCCGGCGTCAGCGACGAGTCGTGGAAGGCGCGTGAAGCTCGTGCTCCCAGAGGCCGAAGTCCTGCTCCCAGAGAGCGAAGTCGTTCCATGGGGCGTGCCGCCGGCTACCGAGTAGAGCCGCGATGACCACGCCAAGGCCCGCGACCCACAGCCCTGCGACCGACCACACCAGCCAACCTTCCATCAGCGCGCTCTTTCCCTGCGCCGACCCCCGCAAACAGTTTCTCTGTGGTTCGAGGGGGGGAGCGAGCGAGGAGGGGCGCCACACGGCGCACCGACCTGTGGGAGATGATCGATCATCTGCATCGATTACCTGACCTTCCTCGTCCGCCGTCATGGGGTGGGGAAATCTGCTCCTACCTTCGCACGGACTCTCTGAACAAACGCTGAACCAGCTCACATAGGGCATTGCCCTCCTCTCAGGCTGGTTCAGCTACAGTTCAGTGTTACTCGGTAACTATTGGGGCAAGTTGAGTGACCCGGTGAGGTTGTTGTGCGTGTCCTTGTCGTAGAAGATGAGAAGCGGCTGGCCGCGGGGCTGAAGAAGGGCCTCGAGGCCGAAGGCTTTGCGACCGACGTCGCCCTCGACGGGACCGACGGCCTGTGGATGGCGCGGGAGCATCCCTACGACGCGCTTGTGCTCGACATCATGTTGCCGGGGGTGAACGGCTTCAAGATCTGTGCCACGCTTCGGGACGAGGGGGTCTGGACGCCCATCCTCATGCTCACCGCCAAGGCGGGTGAGCTCGACGAGGCCGAGGCTCTGGACACCGGCGCCGACGACTATCTGACCAAGCCTTTCTCCTACATCGTGCTCGTAGCGCGCCTGCGGGCCCTGATGCGGCGCGGCTCCAGCGAGCGGCCCGCCGTTTTGGAAGCGGGCGATCTGCGTTTGGACCCAGGCACCCGCAGGGTCTTCCGAGGTGAGGCGGAGATCGATCTCACAGCCAGGGAGATGGCCCTGCTGGATTTCCTCATGCGTCACAAGGGTGAGGTTGTGTCGAAACGCGACATCCTCGATCACGTCTGGGACTACGACTTCGATGGCGACGCGAACATCGTCGAGGTTTACATAAGGCGTCTACGCAACAAGCTGGACCGACCCTTCGAGCGCGACACGATCGAAACCCTCCGGGGAGCGGGCTACCGGCTGGCCTCCTGATGACGACCGAGGAAGGGCCAGGTTTCATGGAGCGGGCGGTGGCGCGGTGGGGCTCGGTCCGGGTGCGCACGACCGCGCTGGCCGTGATCGTCGTGGGGGCGGCTCTGATCGTCGCCGGAGTGGCGATGGTGGTGCTTCTCCGCCGGCAGCTCACGGCCGACGTGGAGCTTGTGGCTCTGCGCCGGGCGCAGGAGGTTGCCAAAGGGTTCTCGCCGGCCGACGACCCGCCTTCGCTCCCAAGGGTGGGTGATGACGTGTACATACAAGTGGTCGATGCGACTGAGCAGGTGGTGACTTCCAGCAACAACGTGTTGGCGGCGTACCGGCGGAAGGCGATTCGCCAGATGAAAGCGGGAAGCAATGCCGAGCTGATAGCCAACATCTCTCCTTACGTGAAGATGGAGGATGGCCCTTTTCTCGCCGCTGCGGTCGCGGCCCCGGCCTCCGATGAGGGTCTTGTAGTCATTTTCGGCAAGTCCCTCGAACCGGTCGCCGAGACGGTTCGGGCTGTGTCCGTCCTCCTGGTGGGCGGCATCCCCCTGCTCCTGCTCGTGGTCGGCTCCGTGTCGATGCGTGTGGTGGGGAGCGCTTTGGCTCCGGTCGAGGCGATGCGCGACGAGGTGGAGACGATCTCGAGCCGGGATCTGCACCGCCGTGTACCTCAGCCGGAAGGCGGTGACGAAATCTCGCGGCTCGCCAGCACGATGAACGGCATGCTCGCCCGACTCGAGAAAAGCCAGGCGCGCCAGCGTCGCTTCGTCTCGGACGCTTCTCATGAGTTGCGCTCCCCAGTCGCCACCATTCGGGCGCACGCGGAGGTAGCGCTTGCTCATCCGGAGACCTCGAAGCTGGAGGAGTTGGCGGACATCGTCTTGCAAGAGAACGCTCGGTTGCAGAGTCTGGTGGAGGATCTGTTGCTTCTGTCCCATGCCGACGAAGGCACGCTGCAGCTCCGCACCGAGGCCGTTGATGTGGACGACCTGGTATTCGAGGAAGCCAAGCGCCTGCGCGCCACGACGGAGCTGCGGGTACGAACGGGCAAGGTCTCGGCTGGGCGAGTCTCCGGCGACAGGGAGCAGCTAAACCGGCTGATTCGGAACCTTTCCGACAATGCCGCCCGGCACGCCCACGGCGTAGTCGAGTTCTCGTTGCGGGACGGTTTTGGGTCGGTGCTGTTGACGGTCGACGACGACGGCCGGGGGGTGGCCCGATCTGAGCGTGAGCGGGTGTTCGAGCGCTTCGTCCGGCTCGAGGAGGGACGCGACCGGGATTCCGGAGGCACGGGGCTGGGCCTAGCCATAGTCGCGGAGATCGCCGCCGCCCACGAGGCCGGAGTCGCGGTGGCCGACAGTCCCATGGGGGGCGCTCGCTTTGAGGTGCACTTCCACTCCACCGACTGACCCGACGCCCTGGCGGACCGGTCTAACCAACTTTGGCCCAGAAACGGCCTATAGGGGCGGCGGTTTTGGGCCAAAACCTCGAAAGTGTGGCGCTCGCCACAGCGGCCGGCTTTTCCAGCCGCTCGTTCAGCTAGGCGTCAGCTTGGCTGAACGAGGATGTGAGGTGGCTCAGAATCGCGCCGACCGGGGAGAGCAGATGGGGAATCGAGCGGCCACCACGGCCGTAGGGGTCATGACCACCGAAGAGGCCGTCTCTAGGCTCTTTCCCGCGCCTGTTCTCGAGAAGATCAAGCAAGAAGACACTGCGGTGGACCCCCGTCCCGACAAGGAGGCTCTCGCTGCGTTCGGCTCTGCTGAGAAATGCCGTGCCTACCTCGAGGAGCTCAGGTGGCCGGAAGGTGTGCGTTGTCCCCGGTGCGACGCCGACAAGGGCATCTCACGCGTGGAGCGACGCGGTCAGTTCGACTGCAACTCGTGCGGTTACCAGTTCAGTGTGCGGGTCGGGACAGTGCTTCAGGACTCTCAATTGCCGTTGTGGAAATGGGTGCTCGCCGTGTTCACCATGGCCGAGTCTGAAGAGGGGATCTCGGCGAACCGGCTCAAGCAGGTCCTCGGAGTGTCCTACAAGACGGCGTGGTACCTAAGTCACCGGATCCGCTCTTCGATGAAGAACGAGGCTCCGAACGACGTTCACGCCGCGGTGGAGGACGACCGCATGGTTCCCGACGACCGCGTTCACGCAGACACCTTTGGCCACCTGCCATCTAGCCGGGTGGCAGAAAGCGAAGAGGCCGCCCACCCCAACATGGTGCGGACGGCCCTCCAACGCTCGCTAAGCGGCTCCTATTACCACCTCAGCGCCAAGCACCTTCCGGCGTACGTGGACGAGGTGGCGTACCGGCACAAGAACCGCGACAACGCTTACTTACTCCGTGACATGCTCCTCCGTTTGATCGGTGCCGAGTCGATGTCCTACACGGAGCTGGTCGCCGGCACCTGATCCATTAGTCATGCCGTGGCTGCCTGCAGCCTCTCGGCACGGGGCTTTCCAAAGCGCAGGTACAGCGCCGGGACCACGAACAGGTTCAGCAGCGTCGAGGTGACGAGCCCGCCCAGGATGACGATCCCCATCGGATACTCGATCTCCGCGCCCGGAATCTCTCCGAAGATCACGAGTGGTACCAGCGCCAGTCCGGTCGTGAGGGCGGTCATCAGGATCGGCGCCAGCCGTTCCTTGGAGCCGCGCATGACCAGGGCGGGCCCGAACGTCTCGCCCTCGTGCTCCTCGAGATGCTGGTAGTGACTGACCATCATGATGCCGTTGCGGGCGACGATTCCCAGGACGGTGAAGAACCCGACCAGGGAGCCGAGCGAGATGATGCCGCCGCCCATGAAGACCGCAATCACGCCACCCACGAGAGCCATGGGCAGGGTGATGAAGGACAGAGTGGCAAGGCGCCAGCTCCGCAAGGGTGCTTGCAGCAGCAAGAAGATGCCGATGATTGCCACCACCGCAAAGATGAGCAGCCGTGACTGGGCCGCCTCCCGCTCTGCGTTCTCGCCCAAGATCTCGGCGTGGAAGCCTCGGGGAAAGTCGACCTCCTCCATCTTGTTCTCGAACTCGCTCACGACCGATCCCAGGTCGCGTCCGGAGACGTTGGCCCCGACGTCGATCCGTCGCTTGACGTCCTCCCGGTAGATGGCGTTGGGGGTGGGCGCGAATTCCACATTCGCCACCTCCTGGAGGGCCACCTGTCCGCCGCCGGGCGTGTCGATCATCAGATTCTCCACGTCGGTCACACTGCGGCGCGTGGCCGGCACACTCCAAACCTGGACGTCGTAAGCCTTCCCGTCCCGGAAGATGTCTGCTACCTCCTCGCCCTGTAGCAGAGTGGAGGACGCCCGCCGGATGTCGCCAGGCTTCAAGCCGTGGCGACTCGCCGCGGCGAGGTTGGTCGTCACCTGAAGCTGTGGGATCTCTGCTTGGAGCTCCACGTGCTCTTCGATCACTCCATCGATGCCTCCGAGGATCGCCACCACTTCCTCGCCTTTGGCGCGCAGGACGTCGAGGTCCTCTCCGTAGATGCGCACCACAATCGCCTCGCTCGTACCGGTCAGTACCTCTCTGATCCTCTCCTTGAGATACGTGAGAACGTCGCGATAAATACCGGGATAGCCGGCTACGACGTGCTGGATGCTGGCAATCGTCTGGTCGTAGTCGACCTTGGGATCGACGCTGATCCAGTTCTCACCGAAGTCGACGCCTACCACCTCGTCGGCTGCTAGGGCCTGGCCTATGTGGGCCCCGAAGTTCTGCACGCCGGGAATGGCGCGCAGCTCGCGGCTGGACAAAGTGGTCACCCGGCGCTCCTCGGTGAGCGAGGTTCCCGGCGCGGTGACAAAGTGCATCAGGAAGTCCCTCTCCTTGAACGAGGGCAGCAGGGACTGACCGAGGAACGGCATCATGGCAAGCCCGGCGACCATGACGACGGTGACGCCCGCGTAGGCAGGCCTCGGCGTGCGCAATACCGGCGCCAGGAGCCGCTCATAGACACGTTTACACCAGCGCATGACGGGCGGCTCCGCCCTGTCGAGTGGCGCATTCCGCAGGAGAATCAGGCCCATGGCCGGAGTAACGGTCAGAGCGATCACCAGAGATACCAGGACGGCCAGCGCATAGGAGAGGGCCAGAGGCCTGAAGAAGGAACCGGTCAGTCCCTCGAGGAAGAACACGGGCATCAGTGCCAGCGCCTCGATCAAAGACGCATACACGACCGCGCCGCGTACTTCGAGTGAGGCCTCGAGGACAATCGCGGCCGTCGACTTACCGGTTTGGTCCCGGCGATGCTGGCGCAACCGACGGACGATGTTCTCGATATCGACGATGGCGTCGTCGACTATCGCCCCGAGGGCGATAACGAAACCCGCCAGGATCATGGTGTTGACGGTGGCGCCCCTCAAATACAGGACCAGGCCCGCCGCCATCAGCGACAAGGGAATAGTCACTACGCTGATCAGCGCGCTGCGCCACTCGAACAGGAAGAACGCGAGCACCAGCACGACTAGAATCGCTCCGAGCAACAGAGCTTCGGTGAGGTTGTCGATAGCGGTCTCGACGAAGGTCGCCGGGCGGAAGATCGTGGTGTCGATGTTGATCCCCGTAAGGCCCGGGCGCATCTGGTCGATTGCCTCTTCGACCCCCCGGGTTACGTCCAACGTGTTCCCCCAGGGAAGCTTCTCGACGATCAGCATGAGGCCGGGACCGTCGTTGATCACTGCGTCCCCGATGAGGGGCTGATGACCCCTTTTCACCGTGGCCACGTCGCTCAGCCGCAGGGTCTTGCCGGAATCGCTCGTGATCGGCACCTTGGCTAGGTCCGACGGCTTCACGATAGGCAGCACGTGACGTATGCCGATCCTCTGAGTCGGCGAGTCGAGGAAACCGCCGGTGCCGATGAACGCGCCCTCCGAGTACCGCAGGATGCCTGCGTCGACGGCGTCGGCGGTGGTTTCCATCACCTGGTCAAGGGTGACGCCCAACTTGGCCAGCTTTGAGGGCTGGACCTGCACCTGCGGCATGTCCAGCCGCTCGCCCCAGATGGCCACGTTGGCGACTCCGGGGACCCGCAGCAGGCGTCCTCTGATCTTCCAGTAGGTGATCATGGACATGTCGATCACCGAGTACTTGTCCGAGGATAAACCGATCTTCATTACCCGACTGGTCGCCGACAGGGGCTGCATCATGAACGGC
>DASRPA010000169.1:0-3462 GCA_035646635.1 Actinomycetota bacterium
GGCTAGTGCTAGTCCGGGGAGGTGGCGTCGGCGATCTTGCCGCGCAGACCCAGGACCGCCTTGGTATGCAACTGGCACACCCGCGACTCGGTCACGCCCAGCACCTGGCCGATCTCGGCCAGCGTCAGGCTCTCGTAGTAGTAGAGCGTGACGACGATCTTCTCGCGCTCGGGGAGCCGGGATATAGCGCCCGCCAGGATGTCCTTCATCTCCTCGGCCTCGAGCGCATCGACGGGGCCGGTCGTCTTGGTGTCCTCGAGCGTCTCTACTAGCGAGAGCCTGTCCCCCCGCTCGCCGTCGACCGACATCAGCTCGTCGAGCGCCACCATCGAAACGGTCGAAAGCTGCGTGTAGATGCGCCCCAGCTCGTCCTTGGTGACGTTCATCTCCTCGGCGATCTCCGCATCCGACGGAGGCCGCTTGAGCTTGTTCTCGAGGCTCGTGTAGGCCTTCTCGACCTCGCGCGCCTTGAATCGGACCGAGCGGGGTACCCAGTCGATTGCCCTAAGCTCGTCGATGATGGCGCCGCGGATGCGGCTAATGGCGTACGTCTCGAACTTGATGCCTCGGTCGATCTGGTACTTCTCGATGGCATCCATCAGCCCGAAGATCCCGTAGGAGATGAGGTCGGCCTGCTCGATGTTCGCGGGGAGACCGATCGCCACTCTGCCGGCCACATACTTGACCAGCGGCGAGTAGTTGAGGATCAGCTGGTCGCGTGAAGAAGGCGTTCCTTCCTTCTTGTAGTCGATCCAGCACGCCCGGATCGCGTCCTCGGGCGACTCATCAAAGATGCTCATCGAACGCGCCTCATGCGCGGGGGTGGCATTGCTCATATACGGACCTCAAGCGCTCGGTCGACACATGGGTGTAGATCTGCGTGGTTGCTAGGCTCTCATGCCCGAGTAGCTCCTGCACGGATCTCAAGTCTGCCCCACCGTCGAGCAGGTGGGTGGCGAACGAGTGTCGCAGGGCGTGCGGGCCTCCTCCCGTCTTCCCCGCGGCGGCCTCGTGGTGTGCGAGCAGGGCCCTGACGCTGCGGGGACCGAGGCGGCCCCCCCTGAGGTTCAAGAACAGAGCAGACGTGAGCTCCTCGCCCATGAGGACGGGGCGGCCGTGAGTGAGATAGGCGCCGAGCGCCCGAGCGGCAAGATCGCCCAGCGGGAGCTTGCGCTGCTTTCGCCCCTTCCCGGTGACCACGACCGAGGCGGCCTCGAGATCGAGGTCCGAGAGGTCGAGCCCGCACAGCTCGGCGACGCGCACGCCGGAGCCGTAGAGAAACTCGAGCACCGCTCGGTCCCTCAGCCCACGCGGCTCCTCGGCGGAAGGCTGCTCGCACAGCTTTGCCGCATCCTGAGCCTTGAAAACCTTCGGGAGCGGGCGATCGAGCTTCGGAGAGGAAAGCTCGTCGGCGGGGCTCGAGGGGATGAGATCGTGGATCACGGCCCAGCGGAGAAGGGACTTCAGCGCGCTCAGCTTGCGGGCGATCGAGCGACGTGCGTAGCCGCGCGCGGAGAGATAGGCAAGGTAGCGCCGCAGGAGGCGGCGGTCGAGCGCTTCGAGCGAGGAGATGCCTCCTCGTTCCGCCCAGGTCGAGAACTGGGCGAGATCGAAACCGTAGCCGGAGAGCGTGTGCTCGGAAAGGTCCCGCTCCGCCCGCAGGGAACGCAGGAAGGCCTCGGAAGCGCGGTCTATCGAGGCGTCGTTCGTGGCCGTCCCTTCCCGTCGGTTCTGCTGCTGGGTTGAGCTCTCACGCGGTCGCCGGACCGGCGCCCGCTGCGGGGCGGGATGTCCATGCCCGTCCTGTTCGCCCCGTTTTGTCGTCGTAGTGCGAGAGGATACTGCGCGCGGCCCCCTGTGCTTCCTCCGCAAAGACCAGAGCCACGATGCAGCCGCCGAACCCCCCGCCGGTGAGGCGGGCCCCCAGAACCCCCGGCGTGCGCCCCGCGATGTCGACCAGGACATCGATCTCGGGCGTGGAGATGTCGAAGTCTGTCGCCATGCTTCTATGCGAGAGCCAGAACAGGTCGGAGATGGCGTCCAGATCGGAGCCCTCCAGGGCGGTTGCGACGGCCTCTACGCGCTCGTTCTCGGTCACGACGTGGCGCGCTCTCTTCAACAGATCACCGTCGAGGCGGGTGAGATCGGAGGAGCGGGCGCGGCGCAGAGAGTCCAGGCCGAGGGCCTCGGCCGCTCGTAGGCACTCATCCCGGCGCCGGTTGTAGCGGCCGTCCGCCAGCTCCCTTCGCACGCCGGAGTCGATGACCAGCACCACGACGCTCTGCGGGACCGGAATGTGCTCGACGCCGTCGTCGAGGCAGTCGATCAGAAGGGCGTGTCCGCTCCGTGCAGCGGCCGAGCTGAGCTGGTCCATAATGCCGCTCTGGACCCCGACGTAGTGGTTCTCCGCCCGCCGGCAGAGGCGCGCCAACCGCACCTCCTCGATCTCCTCTGAGACCACCGCCTGAGCCACCACTACCTCGAGGGCGGCGGACGACGACAACCCCGAGCCCACCGGCACATCGGACGCGATCGTCCCATCGAGGCCCGAGAGCTCGACGCCATCGTCCTTCAGCGCCCGGACCACTGCAGTCACATAGCGGCCCCAGCCGTGGTGGGGGCCGCGCCCGGACGCGAGGTCCACCTCCACCTCTCCGGGCTCGTCGAGAGAGCGCAGCCTGACGACGCCGGGGATGCGGCGACCCGCGATGTAGGTCGCCAGCTCGAGCGCGACCGGGAGCACGAAGCCGTCGTTGTAGTCGGTGTGCTCGCCGATCAGGTTGGCGCGGCCGGGGGCTCGGCGGCAGACCTCGAGTGAACGGGCGGCGTCATTGAGGCGGGCCGGAATGCGGTGCTCCATCTTGTTTTCGTCCTCGTCTCTGACCTCGGACCGGGAAACACAAGCTTCGCACGGGGCACAAGGGTGGGGAGGTGGGCGTGGGGTGCGAGGATTGTGGGATGAAACGCGTCGCCCTTGCTCTCGCGTCGCTGCTCCTGGTGGCGAGCGACGTCGCGGCCTATCTAAGAACCGACGTGTGTTCGGATTGGCAGGAGCAATACAAGCGCTTTATCTACTCCGAGATGATCAAGAACTCGCCTTTCATCTACACAGAAAAGATGATCGAGGAACTGTTAACGGCCGACCGTGGGTTTGGGCGGTTCCCGGGTCTGCGCTAGCGACACCCGCTTGACTAGATGTGTGAGCGCTTGCGTTTCGCGAAGTGCACCGGGGCTGAAGGCTGCGTCAAGGTGTCCTGACAGACATCGACATATTTGCTAGCGTCGTGAAGCACATCTTACCAAGGGGGATTATCTGATGGCCGAAGTACCCGAGCCGCTCCTCGATTCCTGGAAGGCAACTACCGGCGAGCCCGAAGCGCTCTCGGCCCTCGCATCGAGCAAGCGACTCTTCAAGGAGATATCAAGCTGGCAATCCCGGCTCGTCGCCGATGCGCTAAATGT
>DASRPA010000170.1:0-6931 GCA_035646635.1 Actinomycetota bacterium
CGGCCACGGCTGCGTTGAGGGCGTTGGTTGCATCCCAGCGACCGCCGAGCCCCACCTCTACCACTGCTGCTTGCGCGTTGTCCGCCGCCCACAGAAAGAACATTCCCGTCAGCAGCTCGAAGTAGCTGACACGGTCGTCTATCAGCTCGAGATAGGGAAGCACATGAGCGAACAGGTCACCGAAGGAATGCTCGTCGATCGGCTCACCGTCGAGCGCAATGCGCTCGGTAACGCTTTGAAGATGAGGAGACGTGTAGGTGCCGACCTTGAGGCCGGAGGCTCGCAACAAGCTGGTCGAGATGTGTGCCACCGACGTCTTGCCGTTGGTGCCGGTGATATGGATCGCCGGCACGGCACGCTCGGGATGGTCGAGCAGCTCGAGCAACGCCTCGATCCGATGCGTTGAAGGACTCCTCGAGCGCATGTGATCGACGCCGAGCGCGTCGAGGTACGAGACCGCATCCTGGAAGCTCATTTCTTGGACGGCGCCTGCCCCAACGTGATGCGCGTTGTGATCGACCCACCACTGCTCGCTCGGAGCTCGTAATTCTCCGCCGCAAGCGTGGAGGAAACGTCGTCCATGACCGGCTCCAGCAGCTCGAGCGTTTCCTGTGACGCCTCGATCTCGAGCCGCTCGACGGGAAAACGGATGGAGACCTTGGCCTGCGACTTGGCGCGCCGCACCTGGGTCAGGACCTCGACGGCGGCGTCGAAGGATCCGTCGTCTTCTGCACCCCGGAGTTCGTTTCTATGCGGCCACGACTCCTTGTGAATGGAACGCAGGGTTTCTCTATCTACGTTCCACACCTCTTCGGTGATGTAGGGAAGAAATGGGGCGAACAGCCGCAACACAATGTCGAGCCCCGTTCGCAGCGTGGCTAGGGCAGAGGGATCGTCCGCGTAAGCGCGGCTCTTGGAAAGCTCCAGGTAGTTGTCACAGAAATCGGACCAGAACCACGACTCGATCACCTCTAATGCACCAGCATGGTCCCACGACTCCCATTCGGCGTCGGCCGCAACGATTGCGGCGGCGAGGCGGGCTCTGAGGGCGTGGTCCAAAGGATGCGTGGGCTCGCCGCCCGCTCCTTCGTAGAGTCGCACAAGCCGGGCGGCGTTTCTGATCTTTGTGACGAGACGCTTTCCTTCCTTGAAGACATTGTTGTCGATGGCGGTATCGACGCCGAGACGTGATGAGGCCGCCCAGTAGCGCGTTGCGTCGGCACCGAACTGGTCGAGCGGTTCCGTCGGCAGGGTGACGTTGCCCTTTGACTTCGACATCTTCTTGCGATGGGGGTCGAGCACGAACCCCGAGATAGCGGCGTGCTTCCACGGGATCGAGCCGTCCTCCAGAAAGGCGCGCGTGATCGTGACGAATGCCCACGTCCGGATGATGTCGTGGGCCTGAGGCCTCAAGTCGGTGGGATAGAGAGCTTCGTGCCTCACGAGGTCATCGGGCCATCCCGACGCGATCAGCGGGGTGAGCGCCGAGGTCGCCCACGTGTCGAAGATGTCGGGATCACCGGCGAACCCGCCGGGCCGGCCGCGCTGTTCTGCTGAGTACCCCGTGGGGGTTTCGGCGGACGGATCGACCGGCAGATCGGCCTTCTCGGGCACGATCAGCCTCTCGTAGCTCACGGCGCCCGTCTCGTCGATCGCGTACCACACGGGAATCGGAACTCCGAAGTAACGCTGGCGGCTGATGCACCAGTCCTGGTTGAGCCCCTCAACCCAATCCTCGTAGCGCTTGCGGAACAACTCCGGGTGCCAGTCGATCCTCCGGCCCTGCTCGAGGAGCTTGTCCTTCTTGTCCATCACGGGCACGAACCACTGCCGCGACACAACGAACTCGAGCGGACGATCGCCTTTCTCGAAGAACTTCACGGGACGGCGCACGCGTTCGGGCTCGCCTTCGAGCTCGCCGGTGCTCTCGAGCATCTTGACCACTGCGCGCTGCGCCTGTGCGATCGTCAGACCTGCAATCTCATCGTGGTTGCGAGCCGCCTCCTCAGGATCTTGCGACTGCCATTGCGCGTCCCCCCACGGAGCGGGCAGGATACGGCCGTCGCGCGCGATTACCTCGCGCGCCGGAACGTTGAGCTCGCGCCACCACTCCACATCGGCCTGATCTCCAAACGTGCAAATCATGAGGATGCCGGTGCCCTTGGTCGGGTCCGCGCCCTCATCCGCAATGATCGGAACCGGCGAGTGAAACAACGGAGTGCGTGCGGTTCTGCCGATCAGGTGCCGGTAACGCTCGTCTTGCGGGTGCGCGGTAACCGCGATACAGGCGGGCAGAAGCTCGGGCCGCGTGGTTGCGATCACAAACGACTCATCACTTCTCGGTTCCCCTTCATTACCCTTGACGCCGAAGCGGATGCGATAGAAGAAGCCGTCCCGGTCGCGATCTTCGACCTCGGCCTGAGCCACTGCGCTCTGAAAGCCGACGTCCCACATCGTCGGCGCGTTCCGAAGCTCTACTTCCTTCTTCTCGAGCAGGTGGAGGAAGGAGAGCTGGCTGACGTAACGGGAACGCTCGTCGATGGTGGCATAGGTCTGCTCCCAGTCGACCGACAGTCCGACGCGGCGGAAGAGGTCCTTGAACTTCTTCTCGTCCTCGGCCACGACTTGATCGCACAGCTCGATGAAGTTGCGGCGGGAGACCGCAATGACGTCGCCCTCGCGCCCGAATGCGACCTCGAGGCCGGCGTCGTAGGGCAGGGAAGGATCGCAACGGACGTTGAATACGTTCTGGACTCGCCGCTCGGTCGGCAGTCCGTTGTCGTCCCAGCCCATCGGGTAGAAGATGTTGTCGCCCCGCATCCGCCGGTATCGAACCATGAGGTCCGGGTGCGTGTAGGAGCAGACGTGGCCGATGTGGAGCGAGCCCGACACCGTTGGGGGCGGGGTATCGACGACGAAGGTCTCGTCGCGACCCCGGCTCGGGTCGTAGCGATAGACGCCCTCGTCATCCCAGAAGCGCCGCCAGCGCTCCTCCATCTCGTGCAAGTCGAATTCGGCCATGGCCGGAGCCTAAAGGTTCGGCAGCAGGGGCCCGGCTTTTTGGGGCCGGTGGGGCCCTGCGGGGCGAGCGGGCGCGGTGGTCAATCGCGGACCGAGGACTTTCGACCACCGGATTGGGTGGTTAAACGCGGACCGAGGACTTTTGACCACCGTACAGAGCGACGGCGGGCAGCGGCCCAAGACGGCTAGTCGATGCCCAGCACCGACCTCTGGATCACCCTGTCGTCCTGGAGCCGGGCACCGGCCACGGCATAGGAGACGTGGGCGAGAAGAGGCTTTACCTCCTTGGCGTAAGTGTCGTCGGCGCCGGCGCCGAAGCTTTCGAGCAGCCCTACTACCGCGGGCACATCGATGAAGGCGGAGGGGGCGAATCCGTCGCCGAGCGATTCCTCGGCTCGGCGGAACAGCTTCGTGTCGCCCAGCATCCGGCCCGGCTCGAGCAGCTCGAGCGTGGCCTTGTTGCCGTAGGCGATGACCACGGAATCGGCCGCGACCACGTTGATGTCCTCGGGAACCGAGGGGTCGCCCAGTGCGAATCCATCGAGGCCGGGCAGGGACAGCGGCTTGATCGGCGCATCCTCACGTTCGAGAAGGCGTCGCACAGCTTCCACCGCTCGCTTGGACGCGGCCGGGTCGCGGGATTCGATCACGACTCCCCCACGCAGGTCGAACAGGCTCGAACCCTGCACCGATACGCCGAGATCTCCCATCCACGAAAGAAAGTCGCGCTTGAGGTCGAGACCGGTCTCGGCCTTGAACTGCTGCTCGACAAAGCCGGCGCCGAGTCCCATCTGGGACAAGCCGTCCACGAGCTTCTCGAGCGCCTTGCCGATCTCAGAGACTCCGAGCGCCATCGAGGACCCGGCAGGCAAATCGGCCAGGAGGCCGGGCTTGGTTGCGGCCTCGAGCACCGCTTGTGAGGCGTCGTCGGAGGGCAGCTCAGAGGAGGCCTCGAAGACGATCCCGTCGGAGCGGGCATAGACGATCGCCGCCCCCGGCTTCTGGGCACCCAGTCCCGGGGCCGCAGCGCCGGTCAGCAGACCCATGCTCGTCGGACCACCCATTCCGCCGAGACCCTGCATGGCTTTGGAGGGGTCGTAGTAGAACAACGCGAGGCGATCCCGAGAGAGGCCTTCGGTCGCCCGGTCGTACGCCTTGGAGTCCGCCAGAGAGTCGCCTCGAGAAGCGTCCACCGCGGCCCTCAGCCCGTCCTCGTTGCCGAGGACGACGAAGCTCTCGAGCGCTCCCACCGCTAGCTTGGAGCCGGAGCCGTGTCCTATCTCGTGTCCAAGTGGGGTGGAGTAGAGGCGGTAATCGACACCTTCGTAGCTGCGCTCCTGCGCCTCATTCGAGAGCCCTTCGGCGGCGGCGACCGCATCGAGCCCGGCCCCCGGATCGTCGGCCGCCAGCAGCAGCGCATAGGCCCCCTGCCGGGGCCCTTCGATGGTGGCGAAGCCCGCGATCTGGCTGCCCAGCCACGGGGCCACGTCCGACGAGTAGTCGAGGCCGCTGTCGCTCAACAGCTTGTCGACCAGGCCCTCGAGGGCCGTGGACGCTTCGGCGGGTGTGTCGTACTTGGGCAGCTTCGCCAGAAGCGTCCGCAGAGCGTTCTTCTGACTCATCGAGGGGTCGAGGAAGACGTTGCCGTAGACGGCCGAGGAGCGCGGGGCCAGCTCGAGAGCGTTGTCGGTGGGCGAGCGGCCGAACCAGCGCACCCCAGCGAACGCCCCGCCGCCCAGCAAGACCGCCACCGCGGTCATAGCTGCAACCCACTTGAGCCTCATCGCGAACCTCCATGCATGGAAGAAATTACAAAACCGCCTCTGGTTCACTATCGGCAGCGGGCCCCTATGGAGTTGAGTCGAGTGGAGTCGAGCGACTTGCGCAGAGCTAGGCGGACCGTGCGGGACGCTGCGGCCGGGCCTTGCTCCGAGGCACGAGGGTCGGGTTGACCTTCTCGAGCACCACTTCACGGTTGATGATGCACTTGCCGACGTCGTCCTGGCTCGGAAGGTCGTACATGACGTTCAGGAGGACCTCCTCGAGGATCGCCCGGAGGCCACGAGCCCCAGTACCCCTCAGAGTGGACTGCTCGGCAACCGCCTCGAGCGCGTCGCCGGTGAACTCGAGCTCGACCCCGTCGAATTCGAAGAAGCGCTGATATTGCTTGATGAGTGCGTTCTTGGGCTCGGTGAGGATCTCGATCAACGCCTCCGAATCGAGGCTGTGGACGTGGGTAAGCACCGGCAACCGCCCCACGAATTCCGGGATCAACCCGAAGCGCAGCAGGTCCTCGGGCAGGACATGGCCCAGGATCGTCCCGAGGTCCTTGTCCCCCAGCTTGCGGACGTCGGCGCCGAAGCCGATCCCCTTGCGCCCGATGCGGGACTCGACCAGACGCTCGAGTCCTGAAAAGGCCCCGCCGCAGATGAACAGCACGTTCGTGGTGTCGATCTGGATGAACTCTTGGTGGGGATGCTTGCGCCCGCCCTGAGGTGGGACGGACGCCGTGGTGCCCTCGATGATCTTGAGCAGCGCCTGCTGCACGCCCTCACCCGAGACGTCACGAGTGATGGAGGGGTTCTCGGACTTGCGGGCGATCTTGTCGACCTCGTCGATGTAGATGATGCCGGTCTCGGCCCGCTTGACGTCGTAGTCGGCCGCCTGGATGAGCTTGAGAAGGATGTTCTCGACGTCCTCGCCCACGTAGCCGGCCTCGGTCAGCGCGGTGGCATCGGCGATCGCAAAGGGGACGTTTAGCATGCGGGCGAGCGTCTGCGCCAACAGCGTCTTGCCGCAGCCGGTGGGTCCGAGCAGCAGGATGTTGGACTTGGCGAGCTCGACATCGGCGTCCTGGTGCCCGCCTACCTGGATCCTCTTGTAGTGGTTGTAGACCGCAACGGAGAGAACCTTCTTCGCCTGGTCCTGGCCGACGATGTAGTCGTTCAGGAACTCGTAGATTTCCTTGGGCTTGGGAAGGTCCTCGAGCTTGAGCTCGGGAGTCTCGGAGAGTTCCTCTTCGATGATCTCGTTGCACAGATCAATACATTCGTCACAGATGTAGACACCGGGCCCCGCAATCAACTTCTTTACCTGCTTTTGGGACTTACCGCAAAAGGAGCACTTGAGAAGGTCTCCGCCATCCCCGAACTTGGGCACTTCAACCCCCCTCTTAGGCCTCTGGTTTCCCGGCATCCGACTCGGCCTCGGCCTCGGCCAAACGCGTCGGCTCGCCTTGAATAAAGGCCGAGCTCTTTTCGGCTGCCGCCCTGCTGTCTACTATTCCATCGATAATACCGTAGTCCTTGGCATCCTGGGCCGTCATAAACCGATCTCGATCGATGTCTTTCTCGACCTGTGAGACATCCACCTTGGTGTGATGGGCGATGATCTCGGCCATCCGCCGCCTCACCGCCAGCACCTCTTTGGCGTGGATCTCGATGTCGGCTGGAGTGCCCTGAAACCCGGCCGAGCCCTGGTGGATCATGATCTTGGCGTTGGGCAGCGCATAGCGCTTGTTGGGCGCACCGCCGCACAGCAGAACGGCTCCCATCGACATAGCCATGCCCACACAGATGGTGGACACGTCAGGCTTGATGTACTGTATGGTGTCGTAGATTGCCAGACCCGCGTACACCATGCCTCCGGGCGAGTTGATGTAGAGGCTGATGTCCTTGTCGGGATCCTCCGACTCCAGATGCAGGAGCTGGGCGACGATCAGGTTCGCGACCTGGTCGTCCACCGGAGTTCCTAGGAACACGATGCGTTCCTTCAAAAGTCGCGAGTAAATGTCAAATGCTCGCTCGCCTCTGCTGGTCTGCTCGACCACCATCGGCACGAGGTAGTTGCTGTAATCGCCTCTGTCAGTCATTTATTCGTCCTTAACTGTCTGATCGGCCTCGTCTGTCTG
>DASRPA010000171.1:0-15130 GCA_035646635.1 Actinomycetota bacterium
GAGAGGGCGGGGGCAGAAGCGATCCTCCGGCCGGCTCGATAAACGTCCACCCTGCCGACGGGCTCACCTGCAGTGGTGGTGGCGGAAAGGTCCTCGCGGGCGACGAAATGCGAGCTGACCTCCTCGGGCGGTGCCCATCTACGCACCGAGTCGCTCGCCACCGCGACCACCGAGGCTCCATCGCCCGCCGTGATCTCGCCCACCGTCTCCCCCCCTCGCAGGAGCAGCGAGCGTGCCACCCTGGTCCAGCCGTAATCGAGCAACGTCCTGGAATCGGCGGCGGCATTTCGTGATCCCATCGCCACGACGATTAGGCGTCGTCCGTGCCGGCGCGCCGCCACCACCAGCACCTCACCTGCCCTATCGGTGAATCCTGTCTTGATCCCTACCGCACCACGATAGGTCCTAAGTAGAGGGTTACTGTTTTTGACGATCTCTGAGCCGTCCGTCCAGCCCACTTGGCGGAGCTCGGTGCCCACGATTCGTGCCAGCCGGCGGCGGGTCAGCAGCTCTGCTCCGATGGTCGCTAGGTCCGCTGCTGTCGCGCGATGTCCGGGTGTGTCGAGTCCGTGAGGCGTGGCGAAGTGGGAGCCGCGCGCTCCGAGATGGAGGGCAAGGGAGTTCATCGCGGCGACGAACGCGCGTTCCGACCCGGCCGCATGCTCGGCGAGTGGCACCGAGGCGTCGTTGGAGGAGCTCAGCAGCAAGGCGTACAGAAGCTCCTCCACCGACAGCACGTCTCCGGTCTCAAGATCGAGGCCTCCCCCGCCGGTTGCTGCCGCATGCTTCGAGACGACGACCTCGCTCTCAGCCTTGGTGCCCAGTTCGAGCACCGTCAGTGCGGTGAGCATCTTGGTGGTACTGGCGTTCGCCAGTGGGGCCTCGGCCCTGCGAGCCCACAGGGTCGCGCCGCTGTCGTCGACGACGATGCAAGCGCGGCAGGTGAGCCGGCCGGCCCTCGGGCGCGCGGTTGCGGGGCGTACACAAGGGAAAACGCCAATTGGGACCAAGATGAGCGAGGTAATCACAAGTCGACTAATCCACGAGTACATATGTGCTCTCTGAAAGGTTCAGACTTGAGTGCTGAGAATGGAGCGCAGCAAGACCTCTCGGAGGCTTTGCGATAACTCCACCATCTCCCGGCGGGAGACCTCCGCCTCTTCCCGGCCCCTCGGGTCCCGCTTCTTGGTCAGCGGCATCACTGCTTGAACGATGAGGGCCGCCTCCCGCTCCGACGCCTGGCGGTACATCCTCAGGTGGCGAGGCTCGAACCCGTAGTCGAAGAGGCGGCGAGCCGTCTTGGCGATGAGAAGGTCGTTTCCATCGTGATGAGCTTTGGACTCGATCACGCCGTAGTCCTGCAGGGCTGCCAGCTCGTCCTCACCAAGCCCCGAGACGCTAGCGAGCTCAGCCGGTGAGAGGTCGACATCGGACCAGTCGAGCGCCGGACGCCTCTGCGTGGGGGTGTCCTGTCGGGATGCCGCTCCCGCATCGGCCCGCTCGGCCGCGTGGAGGTTGGAGCCCGCGTCGAGTGAGCCTTCCAGCCGCTTCTTGATGACCTTGAGGGGCAGAAACTGATCCCGCTGAAGGGTGAGGATGTGACGAAGCCGGGTGAGGTCTTCCTCGTAGAACTTCCGGTAGCCCTTGGACGTGCGCTCGGGAGTCACCAGCCCCTCGCTCTCGAGAAAGCGAATTTTGGAGATGCTGACGTCGGGAAACTCTCTTCTGAGCGAGTCGAGCACCTCTCCAATGCTCAGGTAGTCGCGTGCCTTGGACAGAGGCATGTTCAGCTTCCGGTGAGGACGACGAGCTTGAATTTACCGATCTGAATCTCGTCCCCGGAGCGAAGCTCGGCCCCCTCCACCCGCTCGCGGTTGACGTACGTGCCGTTGAGGCTGCCGACATCATGAAGGGAGAAGCCCGAGGCGTCTCGCCTGATCTCGGCGTGACGGCGCGAGACCGTGATGTCGTCGAGAAAGATGTCGCTGTCGGGGTGCCTGCCGATCTGAGTGACATCTGAGTCGAGGAAGAACTTGCTCCCGGCGTTGGGTCCCCGTTTGACGACCAGCACTCCTCGACCGGCCTCGACCTCCTCGGGCGAGATGTGGACTTCTTCGTCGAGCTCCACCTCGAGCTCGGTGGGCATGAAGCTCACGGTCGTGTCGCTGGACTCGGCTGCGAGAGGCGCCCCGCACGAAGAGCAGAAGTTTGCCCCCTGGGGATTGCGATGGCCACAGTTATTGCAGTACATGGGCATGATTATATGACCCTATAGGAAAGCTTTAGGCCTGGTCAACGCGCGATTTCCTCGCCGGAGACGAAGCTGCGGTAGTCGGCGGCGGCCATCAGCTCTTCGAGCTGGCCGGGGGCCCCCCGCACCGTCATGAGCCAGCCGCGACCGTAGGGGTCGGTGTTGATCAGCTCGGGGCTCTGCTTGACGTCGGCGTTCGTTTCGGCCACCTGCCCCGATACCGGACTGTAGACATCGGCTATTGACTTCGTCGACTCCACCTCCCCTAACGGAGCGCCGGCAGTTACCTGAGCGCCCGGATCGGGTAGCTCGACCTCCACGATGTCTCCCAGTTGCTCCTGAGCGTAGTCGGTGATGCCGACGACGATGTGGCCGTCCGCCTCCCTGGCCCACTCGTGCTCGCGCGTGTAACGGCGATCGTCCGGGAATTCAGTCATGCTTGCCCTCTCTTTTGCTGCTCGACTCCATGCGGCTCGACTACAACTCGATCTATTTATCGATAAGTCCATGAGTACATGAGTGGATGAGTAGTCCCGTTTTCCTCGGCAGAGAGCGGGCCGGGTTTCGCTTTCACCCCGCACGCCGGCCGGCCCCCATGCTCGATCTCGCAACCCGCGCGTACATGATGCCCGAGATCCAGTAGAGGACAAACCCCACCACCACCAGGGAGAAGCCGATCGGCTCCCATGCCCGGCCTCCGAAGCTGGTCTCGGAGAGGGCGAGGCAAGTTAGGCCCACCAAGAGTGAAGCGGTGGCGGTCTTGCCGATGAAGTTGACCCTTATACGAGCGGTGGCCTTGCGATCGACCAGCGGAAAGAGCGCCAGCAGGAGCGCGTCGCGCCCGACGATGCCCACCGCGAGCCACAAGGGCAGAACACTCCGAATCGTGAGAGCCACGACCAAGGCGGCGATGTAGATGCGGTCGGCGAGCGGATCGAGCAGTCTGCCGAGCTCGGTGATCTGGCCCGTGCGCCGCGCGATGTATCCGTCCAACCAGTCGGTTGAAGCGCCCAGGCCGTAGAGCACGACGGCCGCCTCCTCGCGCTTCGACACGAACAGCCACACGAATACGGGCACGAGGGCAAGGCGGAGGGCGGATAAGACGTTGGGCACGGTGAGGAGACGGCTCTCATCGCCGCCCCCCTCGGAGCTTGGCTGGGGCGGGAGTTCCTCTTCACTCGGGGGCCGGCCGGCTGGTGTCACGGCACGATTGTGGCATCGGCAGCGCTGCAGCCGCTACCGCCGAGAGTCATCCAAAACTCGGGTTGCCTCTCCCCTCTCGGTGCCGACCGTACTCCGATGCGAAGCACTCAGTCGGGACGGCCGGATTTGAACCGGCGACCCCTGGTCCCCCAGACCAGTGCGCTAACCAAGCTGCGCCACGTCCCGAAGCCGACGATCATAAGCGCCGCAGCCGCTGCTGCGGGCTCCTTGCGGCACTCCGTCGGGCTGCGGAAGGCTATGGCTTTAGCTGACGTCTATTTCTCAACTTCCACCGCAGCGTCAGCGCAGAGCCGTGGAAGGGCTCGGCGGCGCGAATCCTGCCCTCGAGGAAGCGGACGTAGCGGGTGGACAGCGGAGCCGAGGTGAACAGCAGGACCGTCGGAGGGCTCACTGCAACCTGCGCCCCGTAATAGACCCGCACGGTGCTGCCGCGAGTTCGTGGGTGTGGGTTCGATTCCTGGGCGGCGTGGATGATGTTGTTCAGCACAGACGTTCCGAGCCTCCTCCTGTGAGAGGCGACCGCCTCCTCGAGTGCCGGGCCGATGCGATGGAGGCCGCGGCCCGAGAGGGCGGAAGTGCGGATGCGCCGCGCCCACGGCATGAACCGGAGACGTTGGTCGCTGGAGCGTTCCAGACGCAGGCGCTCCGGTGGATCTTCGGGCGCAAGATCCCACTTGTTCATCGCGATGACGCAGGCGCGCCCTCCGCTCGCGATCTCTTCCGCGATGCGCTGATCGTGGCCGGTCACCCCTTCGTCGGCGTCGACGACCAACAGTGCCACATCGACCCTCTCGAGGACACGCTGGGCCCTCAGCAGACTGAAGTACTCGAGCGGGTCGTCGATGCGGACGGCGCGCCTCATTCCGGCCGTGTCGACGATGCGGATGGAATCGCCCCCGGGTAACAGAAGGTGGGAGTCGACCGGGTCGCGAGTGGTGCCGGGCCGAGAATCGACCAGCGCGCGCCTCTCTCCCGTCAGGGCGTTGAGCAAGGAGGACTTGCCCACGTTCGGCCGGCCGACGACGGCCACGGCCGCCCACTCAGCGCTCTCGGTGCTGGGTGTGGGGGGAAGTCGCGCCACAACCGCGTCGAGGAAGTCTCCCGAACCTCTCCCGTGGAGGGCGGATAGAGCACAGGGGCTGCCGAGGCCCAGGCTCAGGAAGAGCTGCGCGTCGGCCTCGGAACGAGGCTCGTCGGCCTTGTTGGCGGCAACCACAACGGGTTTGCCGGACTGCTGCAGAATCCGGGCGACAGCCGCATCTTCTTGCAGGGGGCCGGTCACGATATCAACGACCATGACCACGACATCTGCCGCCTGAATGGCGAGCTCTGCCTGTTCGCGCACCAGGGTCTCGAGCCCCTGCGCGCCCGGCTCGAGACCGCCCGTGTCGACTATCTCGAAGCAATGGCCGGCCCACTCGGCTTCGTAGCCATGTCGGTCGCGCGTGACGCCGGGCGTGGCTTCGACGATGGCCTCTCTGCGCCCGAGGACCCGGTTGACGAGCGATGACTTCCCCACGTTCGGGCGGCCGACCACTGCGACGAGGGGAAGAGTGGGACGGCTCTCGGAGGCCGTCATCGGTTGCGACCTCGGGCGAGGACTAGGATCCGCTCGACGACTTCGTCGAAGCTCAGACTCGTCGAATCGATGGCGAGTGAGTCGGGCGCCTGCACCAGCGGCGACTCCAGGCGTCCTGCGTCTGCCCGATCGCGGCTCTCGAGGTCCTTCTCGATACGGGCTGGCTCGCCGACCCCGAGGCCTCCGGTCTGTCCGGCGCGGCGAGCGGCGCGTTGTTCGAGCGTGGCCGTGAGGTAGATCTTCAGGTCGGCATCGGGCGCGACGCGGGTGCCGATGTCGCGGCCTTCGATCACGATGTCGCCCCCCATAAGCATCTCCTTTTGCAGCTGCAGCAGCCTTTGTCGAACGGCTGGATAGGAGGAGATCAGGGACACGATCATGGTGACATCCTCGTCTCTGATTCTGTCTGAGACGTCCCGCCCGTTCAGTATCGTCCTGTCCCCGCGCACTCTCACCTCAACCCTCGACGCAACGGCAGCCACCGCACGTTCATCCTCGGGCGAGATCGCCTCCTCGAGGACCGCCAGCGCCATGGCCCGGTACAACGCGCCGGTGTCGAGATAGGAAAAAGAGAGAGCGGCTGCGACGGCGCGGGCAACCGAGCTCTTGCCGGCTCCCGCAGGACCATCGATTGCGATTACCGTCACGGATCGGATCCCGGTCTCGAGCCGCGCTCGCCGCCCGCTGTGGACACGATGTCCCAGAACTCCGGGAAGGACGTGTTTACCGCCTCCCACCGCCTGATCCGGACGGGCTTGCCCGAAGTCAGGCCCGCGAGCGCAAAGGCCAGAGCAATGCGGTGGTCGCCTCGCTCGTCGACGTCTCCGCCCGACCAGGCGGCCGGACCCTCGACGATCATCCCGTCGGGGAGTGCCCGCGCCCGCGCTCCCAACACCCCGAGTCCCTCCACCACTGCGCCGATGCGATCGCTCTCCTTGACCCGCAGCTCTGAGGCGCCGGTCACAATCGTCTCCCCCTCGGCGTGTGCGGCGGCAATCGCCAGCGCGGGAATCTCGTCTATGAGTGAGGGGATCTGCTGGCCTCCGATCTCCACACCCCGAAGGTTCGAGGCTCGAGCTCGCACCCTGCCCACCGGCTCCCCACTCTCCTCGCCGAGCACATCGACATCGAGCTGCGCGCCCATCCGCTGCAACACCTCGAGAGCGCCGCATCGAGTGGGGTTGAGGCCGACGTCCATGACCGTGAGGTCGGAGCCGGGGATGAGCGTGGCGGCAACGAGCAGGAAGATGGCGGACGAGATATCGCCGGGGACCCGCAGCTCTAGGGGGGCCGGGCATTGGCCCCCGGCGACGGTCACTGTGTTCTGGGAGCGTTCAAGCTCTACTCCCGAGGCTTCAAGCAGGCGCTCGGTATGGTCCCGGCTGAGGCCCGGCTCGGTGATCGAGGTGATGCCGTGTGCGCCCAGTGCGGCCAGGAGCAGGGCGGATTTGACCTGGGCACTCGCCACTCCGGTCTCGAGCGCTGTGCCCCGCAGACTTCCCCCGCGTACGATCAGGGGGGGCAGCTCACCGCCCCTCCGTCCGTCCACAGTGGCGCCCAGCCTCCTGAGCGGGAGCGCGACCCTGCCCATCGGTCTGCGCCGCAGCGATGCGTCTCCGGTCAGGACGCTGACCCCTGCGATTGTGGCGCACACTCCCGCCACCAGTCTCAAGGTGGTCCCGGAGTTGCCGGCGTCGATCACGTCCTCAGCCTCGGTCAGGCCGGAATAACCACAACCTTCAACTTGAGCTTGAGTGCGATCAAGGGACAGGCGGCAGTGGGCCCCCAGGGCGCGGACGGCGTTCAGGGTCGCACCCACGTCTTCGCCGGTATTCAGTCCCTCGACACGGGAGCTCCCCGCGGCCAGGGCGGACACAAAAAGGGCGCGATGAGAGATCGACTTGTCGCCGGGCACCCGCACCCGGCCTGTTAGTGGGCTAGTCAATCTCTCTCCTAGTTGATTCATCGATCAGTAGATACATATTCAAGTCGTCTTGCTCATTTATAGATAGATACACTTGTCTACTAACCAGCCCCCTACTCGTAGCGGCGGTCGACGTGATAACCGAGCCCGAGCAGGTCCTCGACGAGCCGCTCGGCTCTGTCCTCACCCGCCACTACGAGCTCCAGCCTTCCCCGGCCGCCCTCGGTCGAGTGAACGATGCGGAGATCCTCGATGTTGGCGCCGAGCTTGGTGGCTGCAGTGGTGACCTCGGCCAGCACGCCGGGTCGGTCGGGAACCATCATCGAGAACGCCACCGGCCGGCCCCCGAACTCGGGTTTGGCGAATAGCTCCAGTCGGGCCGTTCGGGCGGCGCCGAGGAAGTCCTTGAGATCGCCCCACCGTTCCGCTTGAATGGCCTCGCCAAGATCCCCCAGGCGCGCCCCCAGCATAGTCAAACTGTCCACTACAGCCTTAGTGTTAGCTTTGATGACAGCCACCCACAGGTCGGGGTCGCTGGCAGCAATGCGCGTGACGTCTCTGAATCCCGGGCCCGCCAGTCCGAGCAAGGCAGCGCGGTCCCCCGCCCCCGCGGCCAGCTCGACGATGGCGCTCGCGGCGAGCTGCGGAAGGTGGCTGAGGCGCGCCACCAGCGCGTCGTGCGACGCCGGATCCAGGGCCACCGGGCGGGCGCCCAGCATCGTCACGAAACCCGCCACTGCGGCGTAGGTCTCGGACGCGGTCAGGGGCGTGGGAGTCAGGACCCAATGAGCGTCGCGGAACAGGGCGGCGTCGGCCGCCTCGATGCCATGGCGTTCGGAGCCCGTCATGGGATGGCCTCCGACGAACAGACGTCCGAAAAGGCGCTCTCCCTCAGCCACGACCATCGTCTTGGCGCTGCCCACGTCGCTAACGAGTGCCCCCCGGCGAGCCGCCGCCAGCTGCTCGAGGGTTTCGGGGATGAGATCGACCGGCATGCACAGGAGCACCAGATCGGCGTCCGCAGTCGCCTCCTCCACAGAAAGCGTGGCGTGATCGATCGCCCCGCTGGCGACGGCTGCCTCGGCGGAGGAACGGTCGGTGTCGTAGCCGATCACCTCCATCGCCGGCCGTGCCGCCTTGAGCGCCAGCCCCACCGAACCTCCGATCAAACCGGTACCCAGGATCGCGATCCTGTCCAGCATCAAACCGTGAGGTGCGGGGTTAGGATTTGAAGGGCCGCCCTCCTGGTCATTCGGGGTCATTCGGGGAGGTCGGCGCGTAGTTGCTTGGCGGCTCCGAGATAGACGTGCCTGAGTTCGTCGTTTGTGCGCCGCGAATAGCAGTGCGCAAGGACGCGCACACAGCGAGGAGTGGCTCCGGGTACCGGGATCTCGGCGGCACACATCAGCGCCACCCCCGACAGCCCCAGCCGGCGGGCCGCCACGGCGGGGAACTCGGCGACTAGATCGGGCGTGGCGGTGAAGATGAGACTGACCAGCTCATCCGGGGCGATGTCGTTGCGACCCAGCATCTCCTCGAGCAGGGCGGTGGTGGCGGCGATGATCTCAGCGGGCTCGTCGCGTTCCACGCTGGTCGCCCCCCGTATGGCGCACAGCCGCATGTTGTCGCCATGTTGGCTTGTAGACATATCGATTGTAGACATATTGATTTGTGCCCTTACTCAGACTGTGCTCCGCACCGGAAATACGGTGCGCACCGAGAGCGTACCTGCGCCCCGATTGAATCCCAATTCCGACCTCGGCGAAGCCTTGGAATGTTCCGAGCGAGGATGCAGGGGCGCTCGCATGCCACCTGTATTTATGGGGAGGTGCACCTAGGCGTCAGCTTCGCGCCGCCCGGTACAGAGTCTGCACTTCCGCCGGCGCCAGACGCCGCAGCGTCGTTGGTTTGAGATGCCCCAGCATGAGAGGGCCGATCGCCACCCGAACGAGACGGGCGGGCGGGTACCCCACGGCCTCCAGCATTCTGCGCACCTGGCGGTTGCGACCCTCTACGAGCTCGAGCTCGACCAGTGTCGCCGACGAGGTCGACTCGAGGAGCCGAGCCGAGGTGGCCTTGGCGAGCCCATCCTCGAGCTCCACTCCCCTCTTAAGCGCGGCCAAGTCTCGTCTGCTCATGCGGGAGTTGATGTAGGCGACGTAGGTCTTCGGGACTCCGAAGCGGGGATGGGTCAGCCGCTGCGTGAGGTCGCCGTCGTTGGTGATGATCAGCGCCCCCTCGGTGTCGTAGTCCAGCCGACCCACGGGCCACACCCGAGCGGCGGTATCGACGAAGTCCATCACGGTGGGACGCCCCTGGGGATCAGAAGCCGTGGTCAGGGTAGCAGGGGGCTTGTTGAGCAGGTAGTAGACGAGGGTCTCGTCGACGGGCACCTTGGAACCATCGACCTCTACTAGATCCTTTGCCGGGTCGGCACGATCACCGAGCCGAGCCTTGCGGCCGTTGACCCGCACGCGTCCCTGCTCTATGAGGCCTTCGACCGCTCTTCTAGAGCCAAAGCCCGCTCGGGCAAGGACCTTTTGGAGCCGTACCGCTCGGTCCTCGACGGCTCCACTCCCCTCTAAGCTCCCGGCGACAGCTTCGTCTCCATGTCCTGAACGGTCTCGGCATCGGGGATGAAGTCCGCCAGCCGCGGGAGCTCGTGAACTCCGTCGAGGCCTGTGGCCTCGAGGAACGAGTCGCTTACGGAGAACAGGGCCGGCGACGCCCCCGACTGCTCGTGGGCTTCGATCAACCCTCGACCGGCCAGCGTCTTGACCACGCCGTCCGATTCGACGCCGCGTATCTCCGTGATCTCGGCGCGGGCGATCGGCTGTCGGTAAGCGACGATTGCGAGCACCTCCAGAGCCGCGCCCGTAAGGCGAGGGTGCTTGTGTGATGTCACGAAGCGCTCGAGCCAGGGAGCGCAATCGGGATTCGAGTAGAGGCGCCATCCTCCGGCGACCCGCCGCAACACGAAGCCGCGGCCCTCGGTGACGTAGCCATCGGCCAGCTCCGCCAAGAGAGCCTCGACCTCAGCTCGAGGCTTCTCCATTACCTGGGCGAGAGTAGTGGCGGGGACCGGATCGTCGGCCACCAGCAGAATCGCCTCTACGATCTTGCGTTGCTCGGGGATCATCCTTGGCCCCCCGGCACGAGCGAGTACTCCTCGGCATCGGAAATCACTTCCGACACCTTCACCTCCCCGGTCCACGACACCGCGATGTCGCCGAAGCGGGCGCTCTGCTCGAGCTCGACGGCGCCGCCCTTGTAGAGCTCGAGCAGAGCCAGGAAGCGCACGATGACCTCGATTCGATTCGTCGCACCTCCGCTCAGGTAGGCAAAGGAAGCCGGAGACCTGCTCGAGAGCAGGCCCGCGACCTGGTAGATGGCGTCTTTGACCGACGCTGTTATCGGCGCCAGGTGTGAGATGTCGAGCCGTCGCTCCACTGCGGGGGCCAGCGCGTGAGCCGCGGCGGCCGCGAGCATGTCCGGCGTTACGCCGGCGAGGGCCTCCGAGGTGCGTGAGGCGAGAGTTGGCTGCTCCACCAGACCCAGCTCCTCGAGGTCTCCGGAGCCACCGGCGCGTCCGAAGAAGCGCTCACCCAGGATCAGCTCGTTCGAGATCCACATTCCTGCCTCGCGGTAGGTGGCGCATTCGACGAGCCGAGCGAGCAGGAAGTCTCGCTCCTCGAGGAGCTCGCTTCTGACCGACTCGTCCGACACAGAGGGCAGCAAGCGCGCCGATTTGAGCTCGAGCAGGGTCGCGGCCACCACCAGGAAGCCGGTGGCGGCGTCGAGGTTGAGGTCTTCTGCGGTGGCCACCGCCGCGAGGTAGTCCTCGGTGATGGTCGCCAGCGATACCTCGTAGATGTCGACGCGTCGACGCGTGATCAGGTGCAGCAGTAAGTCGATCGGGCCCTCGAAGACCTCCAGCTTGACTTCATGCGCCATGAGTGACCGCCCCGATTTATCTACAAGTCTACTTCTCGACTCCGGCCGGAACCGCTTTGAGTAAGAGCCTAGTGCCCCGAAGGGCAACGTCCGCGTGTTTCTAGGGAGTGGACGACAGCGGCGGGTCGGCGTTGCCTTGGCCGGACGGCTATTTGCGAATTACGGGGGAGAACTCGAAACTGCCGGTCGGCGATGACTTCGTGACCGTCAGAAACTCAAGCTGGAAGCTCTCGAAGGTGTCGTCGATTAGCTCCATTGCACTCACGTGAGCCAGCCCGCCGGCGGAGGCCCGGGCCTGGTCCCAGGACTCCCACAGGCAGAACGACAAGCACTCTCCGCGCTCGTTGGGCAGGCCCCTGAAGTAGTGAACGAACCCGGGCAGGGCGGCCGCCTCCTCGAAGGCGCGCTCGTCTTGCTCCCACAGGCGGGCCACGTCGGCCGTTTCCTGCAGGACAGAACGGAACGCGATCAGGCACCACTCGCCGGCGTCGGCCCCGCACTCGCTCCAATTGAAGGCCTCGCTCACGGGTAAGGACGCGTAATCGGCCGATATGGGGGCAAGTACCTCAAATCGATTCCTAGAAAGCGTCTCTAGCATGCCGCCATCATAGCAGAAATCGCGCTTGTTTTCCACCCCGTGAAAACATAATCCCCCGTATTGCGAGAGACAGCGATGGATCGGGACGCGATTAGGCAGCTAGAGGTTTTTTTGGCCGGGGGTTCTCGTAGCGCCGTAGAGGGTGTTCTTGTGCTATGAGAAGCTGATCTACACCTCTTCGAGGGCGGCGACGAGCGTTGTGGCGGCGTCCGGCAGTAGCTTTCGCACCGAGGATCGCCATGCGAGGCCGCAGCGAGCTTCGGGTCCCGTGACGGCGAGTGCCCCCACGATCCCGTCCCGCCGGACGATGGGAACGGCCACCGTCACGCTGCCGGGGATGAGCTCTCCCTCGCTGACGGCGATACCCCCCGCGCTGACCTCTTCCAGCAGCCCTCGAAGAGCGTCCCTCGAGGGAGTGTTGGGAGTGATGGGTTCGATGTCGTCGTCGGCGACCGCCTTCATGATGTCGCCGGGGGCGAAGGCGAGCAGAATCCTGCTCATGGCGCCGGCGTAAAGGGGCGTTATCGCCTCCGGGTCCATCACCACGCGCATGCCCTTGTTCGTTTCCACCTGGTGTAGGCACATCGCAGACAGGCCCACTCTCCTCATTATCAAGGCGGTCTCGCCGGTTTCCTCCACGAGCATGCGAAGCACTGGGTCGGAGAGACGAATCAGCTGCTCGCTGGGAACGTTCGATCCCGAGCTGCCGACTACCAATCGGGGGCCGAGCCTGTACTGGCCTGCCGCTCGGTCGACGAAGCCGAATTCGGTCAGAGTGCGCAGGTAGCGGTATGCGGTGGACAAAGGCATGCCGAGGAGCTTGGCGAGGTCGTCGGCCGAAATCTCACCGCGATCGGCGACCGTCAACAGCAGGCGGAGGCCGCGTGCAAACGAGGAATCCTCCGCAGCTTCCTCGGGCGGGCGGTCTCGAGCGGTTGACATTCAACTATTGTCCCCGAATCAGGTTTTTCGTACGCCCTCCCGGAAAAAGGGTGGCCCGCGGCACCCTCGCGTTCAGTCGAGCCTGTTTCTAGAGTCCGCCTGCTGTCGGTCCCTTCGGGCTGTGATCTTGGCGGAAGAAGATCGCGTATGCGGGCGAGGACAACCAAATACGGGCCGACCAACGTCTGATGGAGCAATGCGGCGAAATCGCTTGTTGGGCCCCGCCAGTATTGTCATGGCGCTCGCCCTGTTTGGTTGCGAGCAAGGGCGCACGGAAGCCGTGGCTCCCCCGAGGGCATCCGTCCCGAAGCAGAGCTCGCCGTCTCCGTCAGTTTCTGAGGCGCCGAGCCGACCAAGATCGTGGCGGAAGGAGCGGTTCATCTCGGTGAACGAAGCGGTCGAGAGATTGCAGCCCAATGTGGACGTACCCGTCGTATTGCCCAAAGACAGGATGGCCGGTCTTCCTAACCTCGAGGGGTGGCTGGCCGACCCGAAGTACGTCTATTGGGAAACGGAGGATGGGGTCAGCTCAGGGACCATCACCCTCCGCAAGGAACGACAGATCCTGATCCTTTCCTATGGGCTCGCTGTTTTCGATGGTTGCGGGGGCCGCGACCACGCGATCGAAACCAACGTGCTGGGCCACGCCGCATTGATGAGTCAAGCTCACGAGCACGTTTGGAGCCACGTCCTGTGGCCCGTCACGGAGATGGGTTCGACAGGTCGCTTCGGCATCACCGGCACGTTCGAGGGATGGGCGATGATTCGGCTCGCCGAATCCATGGAACTTGCGCGAGTCGAAGCTATGGATTCCAACAAATCCTGCTAGCGCTTTGGAGTTGGTCGATAGTCAGCGCCGGGTAAGGCAGCCTGGGCGGGGCGTCAAGTTCACGGCGGTGGCCCGAGCCCGACCGCGGTGCGGACCTCGGCCATCGTCGTCTCCGCCACGGCCTTCGCCTTGTCGGCGCCGATGACCAGGAGGCGAAGGAGCTCGCCGGGATCGGCCATGAGCTCGAAGTAGCGCTCCTGAGTGGGGCGCAAGTTCGTGACGACGGCCTCGGCGAGCGCTTTCTTGAAGTCCCCGTAGCCGATGCCGGAGAAGCGCTCTTCGAGGCCCGCGATCGATTCGCCGGAAACCAACGAAAAGATCGTCAGCAGGTTGGTCAGAGCGGGCTTGTCCTCCCCCGCCCGCACCTCCCTGCCGGAGTCCGTGACCGCCGACCTGATCTTGCGGGCGATGACATCAGGCGAGTCGACGAGCAAGATCTTAGAGGCCTCCCGGGGTGTCGACTTGCTCATCTTCTCGCCGGGGTTGTCGAGCGCAAGGACGCGCGCTCCGTGGGGCTGAATCCAGGGTTCGGGGACGACGAACGTCTCTCCCAGAAGGGCGTTGAACCGCGAGGCGAGATCGCGCATGAGCTCGACATGTTGCTTCTGGTCCTCGCCGACCGGCACCCCCCGTGCCTGGTAGAGGAGGACGTCGGCGGCCTGGAGCACCGGGTAGGTGAAGAGCCCTGCTCCTACCGCTTCACCCTGGCCCTTCGACTTCTCCTTGAACTGGATCATGCGTCTGAGCTCGCCCATGCGCGCGACGCACATCAGCAGCCAGCTCAGCTCGGAATGGGCGGGCACGTGGGACTGCACGAAGAGCACGGCTCGGTCCGGGTCGATGCCGCGCGCCAGCAGGAGGGCGCCCATCTGCAGCACCCGCTCCCTCAGAGTCTTGGGGTCCCAGGGAAGGGTCAGCGCGTGCAGGTCCACGACGCAGAAAAAGGCGTCGTGTGATTCCTGCAGCGGGACCCAGTTGTCCACCGCTCCCAGCACGTTGCCGATATGGAAGTCTCCGGTGGGCTGGATGCCGCTGAATACCCTCTGTTGATCCCTAAGGGTTGAGTTGGGGTTCAGATTTTTCCTCCACGACTTGTGCGAGCCTTGTTCGAGCGTGTGACCGGTCTTGACTGCTCGCTCCCGCTCGGCCGCCTACAATACCGGGCTGTGGAATCTCCGCTCGGCATCCTGCGCAGCGACCCGCTCGCGTTCGTGCTCCTGGCAATTTCCCTGCTGGGAGCGATCTGTCTGCACGAGTTCGCCCACGCCTTCGCCGCCGATGCCCAAGGCGACCGGTTGCCGCGCGCGATGGGCAGGGTAAGCCTCAACCCCGCCCGCCACCTCGACGTGCTGGGGACGCTGCTGATCTTCCTGGTGGGCTTCGGCTGGGGCAAGCCGGTCGAGTTCAGGCCCGAGGCGTTCTCGTCTCAGCGCTTCGGCTCTGCCATCGTGGCGCTGGCCGGTCCGGCCATGAACTTGGCGCTGGCGCTGGTGGGAGCGTTCCTGTTCGTGGCCGCCGCCAATTCGGGCATCTACGACCCAATCGTGACCTTCCTCGGCCTGTTCATGTCCATTAACGTGCTCTTGGCCGTGTTCAACCTGATCCCTCTCCCCCCACTCGACGGCTCCCGCTTGCTCACGATCTTTCTTCCTCCCAGCAAGCAACACATCATCTATTTCCTCGACCGCTACGGGTTCATCATCCTGTTGCTGCTGGTGTTCTTCGGAGGCTTCAGCCTGCTCTCGCCCGTGATTCTGTTCGTCAGGGACTTCGTCTTGAGACTGGCGGGCGCCTAAACGGAGTATGGACAACCGAGCGTCCAGCTGGTG
>DASRPA010000172.1:0-7217 GCA_035646635.1 Actinomycetota bacterium
TCGCAGCACCGGAAGCACGAGCACCGAACGGGAGCCGTCAACCGTCAGCGTCACGTTCTCGGGGGGTGGCCACGCGTTCGGCCAGTCGGTGCCGGCGATGGCGAGGCGAAGGACGTGCCCAGGCTCCCATATCCACGAGGTCGCGTCGAGCTCGACAGAGACGTCGTAAGTGCGGCCGGGCTCGAGAGCCTCTGGCTGCTGATGAGAGTCGCGATGGGTGAGGTTCAAGAACCCCCGCGCCACCAACGCGGAAGCCCCGTCTTCGAACACGTCCGAGAGCTTGGCGGAAAGGAAGGCGACCGGGGCCGACGCCGCCATGCTGACCTCGAGCCGGGGGTACCCGAGAATCTCGAGCTCGTCATCGAACGGCCCCCAGTCGTAGAGCAAGGAGAACGCCTCATCGGGCCGTTGATCGTCGGGCTGCCCGAAGGGGCCGTTTCCGGCGCACGAGATCCACGCGGTCGCGCCGACATCGCCGCGCACCTCGAGGCGCCGCTCGTCTGGGCCGGGCAGCTCGAGACGGCGCTCTTGGAGCCGCTCGGGCGGCCATGCCGGCTCGTGACGCCACTCTCCCTCGTAGCTGTCGAGGTCGGTTGCGGGCCGGGTCGAGCGCCGGGCGAACACCACGATCGGGGGCTCCTTGTCGATCCCGTTGTCCTCACCCTTGAGGTGGTGGTCGAACCAGCGCAGCAGCTCCGGGACGAGGTCGATACGGGGACCCGGCAACGAGGTCTCGGTCGAGGCGTGGGCCCAGGGGCCGAACAGCAGGCGCTTTGAGACCTCGAGCCGCTCGAACATGCGAAAGCTCGCATTGCGATAGCCGTCGGCCCACCCGGCCACGATCATCGTCGGGCAGACGATCCGCTCGTAGTGAGGGCGCAACGAGCCGTGTCGCCAGTACGCCCCGTCGTCTTGCTCCTCGATCCAGCGGGGAAGCCACGGCTCGAGCGCCTCGAGCCGCTCCAGCCACAGCTTGCGCCAGTTCGGCCCGGCGATCTCGGGCACCGGCGGCAGCGCGTTCATGCACACCATGTAGAGCGGGTAGTCGATGAAGTCGAGCTGCTTCTTCACGCCGCCGTAGAAGTGGACGTCGTCGGTGTAGCGATCGTCGGTGGCGAAGATCGGAATTATCGCTTTGAGTGCGGGTGGCCGCTCCATGGCGACCTGGATCGAGTTGAAGCCTCCGTATGACACTCCGTACATCCCGACCGCCCGGGTCGACCACGGCTGTTCGGCGAGCCACGCGATCACCTCGCACAGGTCCTCTTGCTCTTGCGGTGGGTATTCGTCGGTGCCGACTCCTTCTGAGGAGCCGGTGCCCCTGAGGTCCACGCGCGCCACCACGTAGTCGCCCTCGGTGCACAGCCGCCGGTACTCGGGGGCGTGGTAGAGGGTGACGTCGTCCTTGCGATAGGGGAGCGCCTCCAGGATCACGGGCCACGGCCCCCCACTCTCCGGGCAGTACAGCGTGGCCGCCAGCCGCACCCCGTCGGACAGCTCGATCCAGGTTCGCTCTTCAGACATCGGCGCAGACTAACCAAGCCGGGCGGGGGGCCGACCGTCTCGGGAGCCCAAGCCGCGACCGTGGCCGCCCCTAATCCAGCTTTGTGTCAGGAAGCGGGCGGATTCCGCCCCTTATCTGGCACAGAACCAGCTGAGG
Source organism: Actinomycetota bacterium (assembly GCA_035646635.1). Taxonomy (GTDB): domain Bacteria; phylum Actinomycetota; class CADDZG01; order CADDZG01; family WHSQ01; genus JACDAL01. The sequence continues at coordinate 1,661 of DASRPA010000172.1, forward strand.
GGCGGTTTCGCCGCTGGACGGGGGCCGGATATGGGTTCGGCGTCGGCCTCAAGAGATGGGAAAAATTGGTCGAAGAAGCCTACGTAAGAGTGTCTACTCTCCCACGGAGGTTCGCCGATGCCCGGGGCCCGCGCTCCGCTCGCAACAACCGCCCGTCGCAGGCTGGCCGGGTTAGTGAGCGCGACCCTATTGGCGATGGCGCTCACCGCGCAGGTAGCTCCTTCCGCCGGGCCCGTGGAGCCATCCCTGGAGGTCATCGTCTCTGCCGACCCCGGCCACCGCTCGGCTCTTAAGAGCGCGGTGATGCGGCTGGGGGGAGAGGTCGGACGCGAGATCGACATCATCAACGGTTTCGTCGCACGGTTTCCGTCGACGGCCCTCAACCGGCTTCAGTTGGCTCCAGGTGTCCGCTCTGTGACCGTGAACCGGCGCGTCGACTTGCTCGATCATCCCGACGGCGAGCTCGAGGCAGATCCTGGCTCGCTCGAGGGCGTCCGGGAGGCCATCAACGCCGACCACTTGCTCAAGAAGGGCATCACGGGTAGCGGGGTCGACGTCGCCCTGATCGACTCGGGAGTCGTGCCGGTTGCCGGCCTGACCGGCGACGACAAGGTCGTCGACGGTCCCGATCTCTCATTTGAGTCTTCGGCCGAGAACCTGCGCTATCTCGACACCTATGGGCACGGGACCCACATGGCCGGGATCATCGCCGGCTCGGGCGAGGGCTACGAGGGCATCGCCCCCGGCGCCCGGCTCGTCAGCGTCAAGGTCGCCGGCGCCACCGGCGCCACCGACGTGTCCCAGGTACTGGCGGCCATCGACTGGGTGGTCCAGCACCGTAGTGATGGCGGACTCAACATCAGAGTGCTCAACCTCTCCTTCGGCACCGACGGCACCCAGCCCTACACGATCGACCCGCTTTCCTATGCAGCAGAGGTCGCTTGGCGACGAGGGATCGTCGTCGTGGCCGCCGCCGGCAATGCGGGCTACGGATCCGACAAGCTCAACAACCCCGCCTACGACCCCTACCTGCTCGCAGTCGGGGCGCTCGACGACAGTGACACTCGAAAGAGGATCGACGACGTAGTGCCTGAATGGTCGAGCCGTGGCGATGGAGTGCGCAACCCCGACCTGGTGGCGCCCGGTAAGTCGATAGTGAGCCTGCGCAACCCAGGCTCTGAGATCGACCTGACCTACCCGGAGGGCCGCGTTGGAGAACGCTTCTTCCGCGGCAGCGGGACCTCTCAGGCGGCCGCGGTCGTCTCGGGAGCAGCCGCACTGCTGCTCGACAAACGGCCGGGACTGTCGCCCGACCAGGTGAAGGCGCTCTTCACGTCCACCGCTTCCCACCTGCGGAATGCCGATCCCGTCGCGCAGGGCGCCGGTGCCCTTGACCTGAAAGCGGCCGCGGCCGCCCGCACCCCGGAGGCGACCCAGGAGCACGTCCCCTCCGAGGGCACGGGATCGCTCGAGGCAGCTCGTGGAAGCGCGCATGTCGAGATGGACGGCGACGCCCTCAGCGGTGAGCAGGACATCTTCGGAGAGCCGTGGGACGCCACCACTTGGGCCCGCAACTCATGGTCTCAGACGAGCTGGTCCGGTGGCCTGTGGAACTCCGAAGTGTGGGCGGGCGACTCCTGGACCAGGAACTCGTGGAGCCGCAATTCGTGGTCGGGAGTCGTATGGACTCGCAACTCGTGGAGCCGGAACTCGTGGTCTGACACCTACTGGTCCCGCAACTCATGGTCGGGTTCTCAGTGGGAGGGCGATGTCTGGGCTCGCAACTCTTGGTCCGCAGACTCGTGGAGCCGCAACTCGTGGAGCCGCAACTCATGGTCGAGCGCGCAGTGGGGCGAGCACTAGCGGCCGGCTCGCCCCGGCCGAGGATCGGGGGCCGGGCGCGAGTCTGGCTCTTGAACGCGGCGCTGGCGCTTCTGGCCGGCGTCCTGTTCTTCTCCTACGTCCGCCATATCGAGTCGCTCAACACGGGCATTCATTTTCCGTGGTGGCTTTTGGCGCCCATTTTCTGTGTCACCGAGATCCTGGTGGTGCATCTCGAGTTCAAGAGGGAGGCGCACTCCTTCTCGCTGGGCGAGATCCCGTTGGTCCTGGCACTGTTCTTCTCGAGCCCCTCCGAGCTCATGCTGGCGCAGATAGTGGGCGTGGGCGGCGCTCTCCTCCTCTACCGGCGCCAGTCGCCGATAAAGCTCGCGTTCAACCTCGCCAACTTCGCTCTCGAGGCCGCTCTCGCCATAATGCTCTTCCACTTCTGGACCGGTTTGGGAATGGTCAACGGCCCCGTCGTGTGGACCGCAGCCTTCTTTGCCACGCTGCTGGTGTCGTCGCTAGGCGCGGTCATGATCGCGCTGGCGATCTCATTGGCCGAAGGACAGGTGAAGCTGCAGACGCTGACGAAGTCCCTGGTTCCCAGCTTTGCTGTGACGGCGGCCAACACGAGTCTTGCATTACTCGCCGTCACCCTGCTGGCGCGAAGCCCGCAGGCGCTGTGGTTGCTGCTCATCGTGCTCGGCGTGCTCTTTCTCTCCTACCGCTCATACACATCCATGAGAGCCCAGCACGACAGTCTCGGGGCGCTGTATGAGTCGACCCGTGTTGCGCATCAGTCGCTCCAGATGGATGCGGTTCTGTTGTCGCTGCTGTCATCCGCTTGCGAGATGTTTCGGGCGGAGATGGCTGAGATCATTCTGTTTCCTCGAAGCGTAGAGGAACCCGCTTACGTCACCACGCTCGGCCCGGGCGAGCATCTCGATGTAATGCGCGCCGTAGAGTTCGATCCCACCGAGGGAGTGTGGGCCAGGGTTGCGGCCGAAGGCCGGGCGGTGCTCGTGCCCCGGCCCATCAGCAACGAAAAGCTCAGGACGTACTTTGCCGCTCGGGGGGTGAGGGATGCAATCGCGGCACCTCTCCACGGAGAGAGCGGCGTCGTCGGAACGATGATGGTCGGCAACCGCCTCAGCGACGTCTCGACCTTCAGCCCCGAGGACGTAACGCTTGTCGAGACGCTTGCAAATCATGCCAGTGTCTCTTTGGAGAACGCACGGCTGGTCGATCGTCTCAAGGAATCCCTTATCCACCTCACCGAAGTGAACCGGCTCAAGGATGACTTCGTGGCCACGGTCTCGCACGAACTCAGAACGCCGCTGACCTCGATAAGCGGGTACATCAAGATCCTGGCGCGTAAATCCGACAAGCTCTCCTCCGAGCAGAAGAAGTTGTTCGTCAACACGATCGAGGAGCAGAGCGACAGGCTCAGGCATCTCATCGAAGACCTCCTCATCGTGTCGCGCATCGAATCGGGCAGCCACTCGATCAGCGAGAACTCGGTGTCGATCCGAGATCTGGCCACCGCGCTGTCCGAGGAGATCGGCGCACGCTCATCGAAGCATCGCTTCGAGCTAGCCTTTTCGTGCGACTTCCCTCTGCTGCTCACAGACGCCGAGAAGCTGCGTCAGGTCCTGGCGAACCTCATGGAAAACGCCTCCAAGTACACCCCCCAGGACACCACCGTTTATATCTCCGGCCGAAGAGAAGGTGGCGGGGTGGTGATCTCGGTCGAGGATAAGGGCTCAGGCATTCCCGGCCACCTGCACGAGAAGGTGTTCGAGCGCTTCTACCAAGAAGACCAGACCTCGACGCGCCGCGCCGGCGGGACGGGACTCGGCCTCTATATCTGCAGAAAGCTGGCCGAGATCCTCGGAGGCTCGCTTGTCCTGGAACGCTCCGACGCGGCCGGGTCGGTCTTTACCCTGAGGCTGCCGGCCTCCAGCGTTCTTGAAGCCGAGCCTCCGCGCGAAGACGAGGGCGAGCCGCCTCGGCTGGTAGCGCTCCCCTAAGAGGCCCTAGCGCAGAGTGATGCGGCCCAAGTCCGGTGGAGACGTCAGCTTCCACGCCGCCGGGAGAATCCCCGCGGCCACCAGTAGCTTGACGAGCTCACCGAGAACGAATGGATAGAGACCCAGTTCGAGGGCTGTGGAGCCGGGCACGCCGAGCGCGGCCGACAGCCATACGACCCCGCAGAAGAAGATGACGATCTCCCCGAGAAGCATCGCTCCGATGGCGCTGGACAGGCGGCGATCCCAGCGCCGCTCCGCCAGCGATCCCACCACAAACGCAGCCACCACGAATCCCCACAAGTAGCCGCCGGTGACCGAAGGTAGGAGGAGTGGGGCCAGGCCTGCGCCGCCCTCCGCGAACACGGGCAAACCGGCCGCCCCCTCCGCGAGGTAAAGGAGTAGGGCGATTCCGCCCCTCACAGGTCCCAGTGACGCACCCACGAGCAGGACCGCCAGAGTCTGTCCGGTGACGGGTACCGGCGTAAAGGGAAGCCTCAAGGACAGTTGGGCCAGGCTGGCGACGACCAGACTGCCGACTACGACCAGCGTCACGTCCGCCACCAGCGAGGACCGGCTGTCGCGCCGTACCGCCGACTCCACCAACACCGACATCGCAACCCCCTTGTCTGAGCGTGCTCGATTTCGACTTTCCCGTCCCAAAGCCTAATGGGCCTGGGACTGGTGCTCGGCTCCCGCAGAGCCCTCAATGGCGATCGAAGGTGGCCCACTGAGACTGTTGCAACTGACCATCTAAAACGGTGGCCGACGTGCGCCTGTCGCAACTCAACCACCGCGGGCTTCCTCCCCCCGAGCCCGGTTATCCTGCTCGCTCGCACGAAAGTACCGGGCGCGGCGGCGTGGCCGAGTGGTTAGGCAGGGGCCTGCAAAGCCCCGCACAGCGGTTCGATTCCGCTCGCCGCCTCTGCAACCTCACGTCGACTCCCCCAAACGGGGTATCACCCATACCCAATCGGGGGATTCCGTTATGGGGGAATTAGGTACATTATATTCATAAGTCGCCCCTTCCCGCCGAAAGCAAATTCATATGGTGAAGCCCGCACCTATCGTTACGGCAACCGACCTGAAGCGCGTTCTCGCGCCCAACGAGGCCGGAGCCGTGCTCGCCGCCTGTTCTGACCCAATTGAATTGCGGGCGGTGTTCTTGCCCCTTTACGCGGGGGTGGCTCTCTATGAGAACCGGTGCGTGGAAGGTCTCGGCTGGCACCGGGGCAGGATTTCGTTTCAGGGTCACTACGGCCGCCGGGAGGTGCCCACACACATCGCTCTGGAAGCCGAGCGCGCGGCAATTCTGTCCTCGGACTCGTCCCCCGAGAGACTGCTGGCGGCCGCCCGGGCGGTCGAAAAGCGAGCCGGGATCGCCTTCACCTTCCACACCCTTCTGACGACCATGGCTCGGCACCTCGAGGCGGCCGGAGTCCCGGGCCCGGTGCGGGCCTGCCTCATGGGCTCACCCTCGGCGAGGGCGGCTCATTGCCCCTTTCCGGTGCTGCGGGATGCGATCGACCTGCTCAGCTACCAGTAGGCATCACCGAGTTTGGCCCAAAGGGGGTATCAAATCTAAACCACCAAATCCGGTAACCTACAAGATGTTGTGGTTGCGTTCTCATGCTCTCCCGGCCCGGTCACGGGTGCTCCGATGGCGGGGCATCACTACCCCAAGACCTACGGCGAGTTCGGCAGTT
>DASRPA010000173.1:0-3235 GCA_035646635.1 Actinomycetota bacterium
CCGGGGCCGGCGTCGCCGACTATCCGGGCACGGTCGAGGGCTGGCGCCTGTGGATCGCCAGGCGCCACGTCATCCGCTACTTCGACAACTCCTGGGGCGTTCGCCGTAAGAAGACAGGGCCCTACCTGCTCCGGAGTGTGACCTGCGACGATTTCTGGAGGCCGCGCCAGGCCAAGGTCGCCGACTGCACCCAAACCCTCGGCTTCCTCTTCGAACTGACGCACTCGGACGGGGACCACAACGCTCCTGATCCCAAGTGCAAGTGCGGTCTCTATGCCGTCGACTCACTCCCGCGCCTGCTGGACGTCTACGACACATGGAGCAAGCTCTGGTCGCGCCTCGAGATCGAGCGCTACCCGGCGGTCGTCGGCAAGGTGAAGATGTGGGGCAAGGTGATCCCCGGTGAGCACGGCTGGCGGGCTCAATATGCCTATCCGGCGGAGCTGTTCATCGTGAAGAACGTCATCGGAAACCTGGTGAACCGCCACCTCCCCCTGTACGAGGACCTGCAGAACTACGGGGTCCCCGTAGACTTCATTACGCCCGCCGAGATGATGGGCCACATCGATCTCCGGCGAGCCGACATGGCGGCGGCCGAGGAGCCGGGAGGGGGTTAACCTCCCAGCCGACCCGGCTATTCTCGCCATTGATTTGGATAGCGAACTCGCGTTCTATATACTGTGGGCATGAGGAGACTGACCGAACCCGAAGCTCATCGCGCCCGTGCCGCCATCATCGAAGGGGACTACCCCGAGGGCATGACCGCCCGTTGCGCCTGGTGCCGCAAGATCGCGGCCGTTTCCGCCGGGCGCTTCGTCAGCGTCCATGTGCCCGGCACCGGGGCCACCAGCGTGTTCAAGTGCCCCGACTGCCTCGGCGGCGAGCGAGAGGGCGTAGCCTAGCTGCCCTCGTTCCACACGCCCTCCAGGGGGCCACTCCTTCCCTCGGTCGTTCCGGCACCTCCACCGGACTGAGCCTGTCGGCGCGGGCTGCGGTGGCAAATGTCCGCGGTCCGCGTTTACCCACAGGTTTCTGCGGGCGGAGGTCCGCAGTCCGCGTTTGCCACCGCCCACACAGGGAGTTTTGGGGTGGCGGCTTACTTTACGGATAGCGGGGCAGGTCCCTAAAGTGGTAAATATTTCCTGTAAGGATCGTTCACATGCGTCGGCGAGGAAACCGCGTTTAATGGCTCAATCAGACAAAGGACGGTTTAGGTGCCGCCTGCCGTCTTTGGCCGTGTTCGCCCTGAAGGACGCCGAGGGGCTGCTCGACGGCCCCCGCACACGGCGCGATCCCACCCTGGCAAGATCTCGGTGCCGACCGCAGCTCCGGCTGCGTCGCCACCGCCGCCCCGCCCGGGACTAGTTCACGAATGCGTCAGCCTCGGCCGTTGCCCGAGGACTCCTCGCTGCGCGCGGCCGCCAGCAGTTGCTCCGTCGGCCAGCGCGCCGCTGCATGCGGCTCGAAAGCTTTGATGCGCTGGCGTTGCTTCTTCGCCAGCCTATCCATGACCTTGAGAGCCTGCGGCTCTTCCTCGGCCTCCCGTAGCTCGAGCACCCCGGCATCGATCGCCCGCTGAAGGTAGCTCTCACCACGCTCGGAGCGGACCAGGATCATCGTCCACCCCTCCATTCCCAGACCGCCGCAGGAGAGGTCCGCGTGCTCGGCTGCGAAGTCGGGGCAGTGATGACACCACTCGTTGGCGTACGGCCTCGCCTCCTTCAGCGGGATTTCCACGTCCCGGCCGTCCTTCATCGTGACGATCACGCGGCCCTTGACGTTGACCTTCGTCACGTCGTCTAGCGACAGGCCCATACCGCCTTCGACCTTCGAGACCATGAAGGCGCCGTAGTCGAAGGTCTCGCAGCACATCAGCCCGATCACCAATCTCAGCGAGCGCACCCACCGCTTGATGCCCTCGGCGGCCAGCTCGCGCACCGCGGTCGACTCACACGAGACACCCACAAGGGCGACGTTCTTGCACTTGGCTGCGAGCGCCTGCTTGAGCCCCAGCGGCGTGGCGCAGTAGGTGTAACGAGAGCCGGCGGTCCGCAGCAGCTCCTCGGAACTGCGGATGAGCTTGGGCTCGTCCAGCCACGGCACGTCCTCGGAGGGAGCGGCCACCACCGCGCCGTCCAGCTCCTTCTGGTCGAAGCCGAACTTGAGCAACGCCGTCACGGCGCCGCCGTCCTGACCGCGCGCCAATACGCGCTCGTCGGTAGCGCGCGCCAGCGTCTTGTAACGATAGGCGCCCTCCGGCTCGGATTCCTTGCGGCGCCGCCCGAAGACGGAGTTCTCAATGGTCTGGAGCGCAGGCCCCAGCCTCAAGCAGGCCATCGCGCACAGCGAACAGCCCTCCTCGCCGTGGATGCAGTTATCGAATGGGGAGCGGCTATCGGTCTGCACGGGATCGAAGTCAGAAAGCTCGAGGACCTTGTGCGGACAGGCAACGATGCAGGCGGAGCAACCGCAGCAGATCTCGGTGGAGACGATTTCCTCATAGAGGTGTTTCCAGTGCTTGCGAGCGTCGCGCTCCACTCCCGCCCCCTTAGGGTTTACACAGCTGGCTTCGACGGCCCGTAACCTTACTGGGGGCAGCGTAGTCTCCGGGCGTCATGGATACGGGCATCCTTCCGGTCAAGAGCCTCGTGTTCGCCAAGCAGCGCATCGGAAACAAGCTTGGCGACGAGGCACGTCGCGCCCTTGCGAGCGCGCTGTTGGACGATGCGCTGGCGTTGTGCGCCGCCGGCGACTGGATTCGGTGGTGGGTGGTGACGGCCGACCCCGTGGTCGAGCGTCGGGCCCGCCGCTTCGGGTTCGGTGTGATCGAGGACCCGGGTGGCGGCCTCAACCCGGCGTTGAGGGCCGCGGTCGCCTACGCCGGCGAGCGGGGAGCGACGTCCATCACGATCGTGCCCGCCGATGTGCCGTTGGGAACGCGCACCGATCTGCTGGACATCTTCGACGTGGGAGCCACCTCAGAGATGGTGGTCGTTCCGGCCCTGCGCGACGGCGGGACCAACGCTCTCTACATGAGCCGAGCCGGGCTCATTGAGCCCGCCTTCGGGCCCCGCAGCCTTCAGGCTCACCTCGCATACGCCTCCGAAGCGAAGCTCCGCTGCTCGATCCTCCGGCTTCCCCGGCTTGAGCTCGACATCGACCGGGCCGGCGACATCGCCGACTTGCTGGAAAGACCGGGGGCAGCCGAAACCGCAGCCGGACGTGCCGCGGCCCA
>DASRPA010000174.1:0-10702 GCA_035646635.1 Actinomycetota bacterium
CGCGCCCACGGAGACTTGAGTGAGAACGCGGAGTACCACGCCGCCAAGGACCAGCAAGGCCTTCAAGAGGCACGCGTCCGTCAGCTTCGCCAGATGATCGAAAACGCTGAGATCATCGTGGCGCGGGACGACGGAATCATCAAGCCGGGCACGATCGTGACGATCCGCTATCAGGGCGACGACGAGCCCGAGTCTTACTTCTACGGACTGCGCGAAGAAAAGCAGGGCGGCTACGACGTGGTCACCCCGGACTCACCCCTAGGCAGGGTGCTGTTGGGGCGCACGGCCGGGGAAACGGTTACCGCAACTGTGCCTGCGGGTGAGCTCAAAGTGGACATCGAAGACGTTCGCGTCCCGGCCTAGACCCGGACTCCCTGTCTCCATACCGCGCCGACGCACATGAGGTCTCGAGCACGTTCTAGCTGCGCACGGTTGAGTCCAACAAGATCCGCAACCTTCCCCTCGGCGATCACCCCTCGGTCGTGGAGTCTTAGATGCCGGGCCGCGTCTCGAGTGGCCGCCGCAACGATGTTGCGTGGAGTCATCCCGGCCGCCTCCATGGCCGTCACCTCACGCCGGTCGATCCCGGGCCGAGGCCCGGAGTTGCCGAGGTCGGTGCCGTAGACGACCTTGCCGCCTGCGGCAAGAAAGGCCTCGAGGTTGGCGACGGCCTTTCTCCGGCCGGCCCCGTGGCGTACGGAAAGTGTCGGCACAACCACCATTCTCTGGGTAACCATGCGCTCGATGAGCTCCGCCGGGATGGTGTCCGAGCTCATCAGCATGTGCGCAAGCTCGTCCATGCCCGCATCAAGTGCCTTGACGAGCTCGTTGATTCCCGCGACGTGGCCGGTCACTCCGAGGCCTCGCTCCCGTGCGGCGGCTACGATGGCCTCGAGAGTCGCCCGGTCGAGAGTCGGCCCCACAGCCGGATTGAGCGCCACCTTGATGACACAAGCGCCTCTGTCGGCCTGCTCCGCGACGGCCTGCGGCGCGTCGCCCGGCGAGGCCACGGACCGGCCGGTCCCCCTCGGCGCCCACGCCGCTCTCAGGGGGTAGCCATCCGGCGCGCTCAGCATCTGTCCCGCCGCCAGCAACAGGGGACCGCTTTCGGGAGCACGGGAGCTCTCAACCAGGGGCCAGATCAGCTCCGGAGGCCACGCCAGATCGCGGGCGGTCGTGACTCCGCGGACGAGCACGCTCCGGGGCTCATGGAAGCCGATGTGGACGTGGCAGTCGATGAAGCCCGGGACCAGGGTCATGCCCGAGGCGTCGAACACGTCGGCTTGGGCCGGAATCTCCACGGAAGAGGAGGGCCCTGCACCGGCGATCCGACCATCGGACAGCAGGACGACGACGTCTGGCACGGGAGTGAGGGACTCCCCGAGCAGAGCGGTGGCGCCGGTGATCGCGTCCATGCCCCCAGATTCGCACCGACTCGCTCTTCCGGCGCCCACGCGGGTTACCCCGGCCCCGGCCCAACCCGGCCCCCGGCCCAACTTTGATCCAAAAGTGTCTATACGGTCGTTTTGACGACAAACCTGCGCAATGCCCCTCGCCGGAATCGCGCCCAACTAGGGTGAGCAGCGTGAAAAAGGCGCTGCTTGCTGTTGTGGCTGTGGGAGTGCTCCTCGGAGCCGAGGTCGTGGCCGCCATGCGCCGCGACTACCTGCCGGCCGAGCCTGCGCCTGAGATCTCGGGCGAGTTCGGGTCTGCTACCGGCTCCGAGCTCGAGCTCGTCGTGCTGGGCGACTCAACCGCGGCCGGAGTCGGGGCCGGAACCCCGGCGAACGCCTATCCGACCCTCCTGGCGCGCCGCTTAGCGCATGATGGCCGCAGAGTGCGCCTGACCGGGCTGGGGGTGTCCGGAGCCAAGATCAAAGACGTGCTCGACGAGCAGGCGCCGGCTGCCGGCACCCTGTCTCCCGACCTCATCTTCGTGGGGATCGGCGCCAACGACGCCACTCACCTGACGCCCCTGGGGGAGGTGTCGGCCGATATGGGCAGGGTTCTCGACCTGCTCCTGAAGAGCGGCGCTACGGTTGTCGTTGCGGGCGCCCCCGACATGCGAGCGGAGGCCTTCTGGGAGCCGCTGCGCTCGATCATGGGCTGGCGCGGTCGCCGGGTGGCCGACGTCATCGAGGCGGAGGCGCGCAGCAGAGGAGTACCTGTGGTGCCTCTGGCGGAGAGGACCGGAGGCTTCTTCGGCGCCGACCCCGACGAGCACTACAGCGCCGACCTCTTCCATCCCGGCCCCCGCGGCTACGAGCGATGGGCCGATGCCATCTATCCGGTGCTGGAGCGGGCGCTGGCCGACGAATGATCGAGGCGCGCCTGAGCGAGCTCGTCGAAGCCGCCGACCCTGCGGCTCTCCTGAAGGCGGTCGACGGCCTCGTCGCCACCCGCTCGTGGGACGACATGATCTCGTTGGCCGAGGCCTGCGAGGATGCGGTCGAGCGCGGCAAGCAGCTGTGGTCGATCGCCCAGCACATCGATTACCGCCTCGCTCTCGAGGCGCCCGGAGATTACGCCGCAGCTGTGCTCCAGCCCGGGGTTGCGCGCTTCGCCCTCGGCCCCCTCACCGAGGTCTGTGCCTCCACCCATTCCTGGCACGAGCTGTCCCCTCACCTCGACGAGCCGCGCAGCGCGGCGTACGTGGCTCAGGAGCGCATCCTCAGAGGTGAGGTTCTGGAGGGGCAGGAGAACACTCATCCGGAGATCCTGGAGCTCCCTCTGCGGCTGCTGAGCTTCGAGCCGACTTACGCCCTCGCCCGTTACTCCTCGACTTATGTGGAGGTCGCCGAGCCCTGGGATCCACCGACCGCCTGGAGCGACGTGGACTCCTCGGCGGGCTCCGCGCTCAAAGACGACGAGCTCGCCGACGCTCTGCTGGACCTGGTGCGGCCGTGGACGTCTGAGTCGAACGGCTCCGCGGACGTTGCGGTGGTGGAGGGGAACGCTGCCGGCGCGGTACGCGCCCTGACCGGCTCAAAGGCTCGAAAAGTCCTCCTTCAGACGGATGAAGGTATCCAGAGGGTGGCGTGGGCGGCCGCCAGCGGTGGCGCACACGGGCGCAGACGGGGCGCGGCCTACGGGCGCTTCGCGGCCTGGTATCTGGCCACGCTGGCGCTGGGTCTCGAGTGGCCGGTGGACCCTTCGGAGCTCGCCGCTGCGCTGCCCGAGCTTTCCTGGCACCTGTGGGATGAGGGCAAGCCCGAGCAAGGCTGGGTGCTGAGGCTGGTGTTGGAGCACCGGGAGGACGGCTGGGCCGCGGCCCTGGCGGCGCGCGACGAGGCCGAAGACGAGGTCGCCCCCCCGGCTGATGCCGGGCCGCGCTGAGGGCCCCGGCCCGGCACCCGGCCCCCGGCACCGCCCGGTCTTCGGTCCAGTACTCAAACGCGCGTAGAGCGCGTCGGGGTACCGAATCCGTACTCCAGAGCGCGTGGCGCGCGATCGACTACCTGAATGCTTCGGGCAGGGGGCCGGCGTGAGGGGCGAGGTAAACAGGGCCCGTTCTACAGGCGGTCGAGAAGCTCCTTCTTCTTCGTCTCGAACTCGGCCTCGGTGATTACTCCCTGCACCTTCAGGCGGGCGAGAGCCTCGATTTGCTCGGGGATGTTGTCGGCATCGGGGGTTGGAAACGGCTGTCCCGAACGCAGCATCCTGTTGCTGTTCTCCTCGGTCGCTTGATAGATCCTCAGCTGGACTTGCTCGGGCTTTTTGACATTGGTGATGCGAGTTTGGCCCCGCTCGCCGGCGGACTCGATCAAGAGATCACCTGCTCCGACGAGCCGCTCCAGGGCCGACTGCTTGAAGGCGACATCGTTGATGCGTTCGAGCGGTATCTCGGTGGCCTCTCGGGCGATCACGCCGCGGCGGGTGATGAGGCGGTCGGTGGTGAGCACGAAGAGCGTCCTTGACCACTTCAACAGCGGCACGGCGGAGAGGACCAGGAGAGCGATCAGGGCGCCGGCGGATAGGGCCACTAGGGCAGGGCCCGAATCGGTCAGTGCTCCCAGTGCCACCCACGCCACCACGATCAGCGCTGCCCACAGCAGCGCCGGGACGACGGCGACCCAGTGAGGCCTCAGTTCAAAGACGATGCGCTCGTGATCGGCAAGCAGGGCGCGAGGAAATGCCATTGCACTTAAGTCTCGCAGGTGGTGACGGTCTCGGCTCGGCAGTCGTCTGTTCCTTCGCCCCCGTCCGCCGAATCGGCTCCAACACCTCCTCTGAGGAAGTCGTCACCGGCTCGGCCGGAGAGCTGATCATCCCCGGAGTTTCCCTCGGCGCGATCAGACGCCGGTCCTGCGACCATCACGTCGGGGCCGCCCCCGCCCTCGAGAAGGTCTCGGCCGAAGCTTCCCCTCAAAGTGTCCGCTCCGCCTGCCCCGCGCAGGCGGTTGGAGGCGTTGTCTCCCGAGATGATGTCGGCCTGAGGGCTGCCCAGGACTCTCTCTATGGCTTGAAGTGAATCTATGCCCTCGCCCTCCGCTGTGCCCGCCGCAAGATCAACCACGACCGGGTTCGGGGCTCCCTGAAAGGTAACGAGATCCTGGCCGTCTCCACCCCTGAGGAAATCGTCGGCACCATCGCCCGAGAGCTTGTCCCGGTCTGGCCCCCCACCGATCTGGTCGAACCCTCCGCCCCCCGCAAGGACGTCTCTTCCCGAGTCCCCCTGGAGGTTGTCGGAGCCGTTGTCGCCCGAGACCGAATCGCCGCCCGAGCCCCCGAAGAGAGCGTCGGGGCCGCCGCCGCCGTAAAGGAAGTCTCGGTTGGGGCCCCCGACGAGGGAGTCCTGTTTGGCGTTGCCTTCGAGCGTGTCCCGGCCCTTGCCTCCGAAGAGGGCATAGGGGGCCGACGCCCCGGCACCCGGCGCATCGCGACCCGGACCGCCGAGGAGGTAGTCGTTGGCGAGCCCGCCGTCGAGGTAGTCGCGCCCTTCGTTGCCCTCGAGCAGATCTCCACCTCCGCCCCCGAAGACGAGATCGTTGCCTGCCCCTCCGAAGAGCCCATCGAGCGAGGGACCGCCCACGATCTGGTCGTCGCCGTCGCCGCCCGCAAGGCTGTCCCGGCCCTCGTTACCGAAGAGCCGGTCGCGGCCGCCTCTCCCGCACAAGAGATCTGCACCTTCGAGGCCGAGGATGACGTCGGCGCCGCCCCTGCCGTCGATCACGTCGAATCCGTTGGTCCCTTGGAGGGTGTCGGGCCCGGGGGACCCGGTGACGGTCGGCATGAAGCCGAAGCACCGCGAGGCTCGCGCTTGAGCACCGGAAACACCCGGTGCCAGCGCGAGCACGAGGGAGACAGCAAGAAACGCGGCGCGAACCGCCACGGCAGCACCGTTCTTGTTCAAGAGCAACCCCCTCGTTTCACGGTTACGCGTCCTAGCACGGCTCGTTTCTGTTTATGCCCTGGAGTTACCGAATACAAGGACCTTCACCATCAAGGGGGCTTTAACGCGAAGTTTTTTTGGGTAGCGCGCCGCGTTCCATTCGGACAGAGCCCGGTCGGGGGCAGGAGTTGGACTCGGAGCGAGGCTTGCTCGTCCTGCGCCCCCGTAGGATCGGGTAATGGCGATCGATCGTCCTGCAGTGGATCACGTTGCGCGGCTGGCCCGGCTCGACTTGAGCGAGCAGGAGCGAGATCGCATGAGCGCAGAGCTGGGCCGGATCCTCGAGCACGCCGAGCTGATCCAGTCGCTCGATCTCGAGGGGATCGAACCGACCTCGCACCCGCTCCCGCTCGTGAACGCCTTGCGTCGGGATGAGGCCGGGCCCTCCTTGGGGGCCGAGGAGGCGCTCCGAGGTGCTCCCGCGAAGGAGCGGGGCTGCTTCAAGGTGCCCCGCATCATCGAAGAGCCATGAGGTCCGAAGAGTTGTGCTTCATGCCGGCGACAGAGGCTGCGGCGAGGCTCTCGTCGGGCGAGTTGTCGTCCGAGGAGCTGACCGCCGCGGCGATCGAGCGCAGCACGGCCCTGGATCCTCGGTTGGGGGTCTATCTGCAAGAAACTTACGAGCGCGCTCTCGAGGAGGCGCGGGCCTCCGACGAGCGCAGGGCGAACGAGCGCTCGTGCTCTGCCTTCGACGGAGTTCCCGTCGCCTACAAGGACATTTTCGTCACTAAGGACGTCGTCACTACTGCGGGCTCGCGCATCCTCGAAGGATGGGTTCCTCCCTACGACGCAACCGTCGTGGAGCGGTGCAAGGGGGCCGGGCTGCCGGGCCTCGGAAAGCTCAACCTCGACGAATTCGCGATGGGATCCTCGACCGAGAACTCGGCATATCACCCCACGCGAAATCCCTGGGATGACCAGCGGGTGCCGGGTGGTTCCAGCGGCGGCTCGGCGGCGGCTGTGGCCGCGGGCATGGTTCCGTGGGCGTGGGGCACCGATACCGGGGGGTCGGTGCGGCAGCCGGCATCGCTGTGCGGCATCGTCGGCGTCAAGCCGACCTACGGGCGCGTTTCCCGCTACGGAATGGTGGCTTTCGCGTCTTCTCTGGATCAGGCGGGCCCACTGGCCAGGACGGTTGAGGACGCAGCCGCCCTGCTGCAACTCGCAGCCGGCCACGACCCGCGGGACTCGACCTCCATCCCACAAGACGCGCCGGACTTCACCACGGGCATCGATGCCGGAGTGCAAGGACTTCGCATCGGCATCGTCACGGAGTTCTCGACCGACGGCCTTGCTAAAGGCGTGAGGGACAGAGTTGAAGAGTCCTACGTGCGTCTCGAGAAGCTCGGTGCAAGTCTCGAAGAGATCTCCCTGCCCTCGTTCGAGCATGGGATATCGGCGTACTACCTGGTCGCTCCCGCCGAGGCCTCTTCCAACCTTGCGCGCTACGATGGAGTGCGCTACGGGCTTCGATCGGACGCCGAAGACATCGTCTCGATGACATCTCGGACCAGAGATGAAGGCTTCGGAACCGAGGTGAAGCGCCGCATCATGTTGGGCGCATACGCGCTCTCGGCCGGCTACTACGACGCCTACTACGGCCGGGCCCAGAAGGTTCGGAGCTTGATTATCAGGGAGCTCGAGCGGGCCTATCAGAAGGTGGATCTGATCGCGTGCCCGACGTCGCCGACGACCGCTTTCCGGCTTGGCGAGCGGACCGATAATCCTCTCGAGATGTATCTCTCGGACATATTCACGGTGCCCGTAAACCTCGCCGGGAACGCAGCCATCAGCGTCCCCTGCGGCCTCTCGGACGACGACGGTTTGCCGGTGGGACTGCAGCTCGTCGCGAAGGCGCTTGACGAAGCCACCATGTTAAGAGCCGCCTATGCGTTCGAACAGGATCTCTCGTGGGCGGGCTCCGAGCAAAGCAGGCCGCAGCCGTGAGCGTGCAGGAAAGAAGCGCCGTCTTCGAGACCACAGTCGGGCTTGAGATACACGTTGAGCTCTCCACACAATCGAAGATGTTCTGCTCCTGCGTAGTCGCCTTTGCGGGCGAACCCAACACGCGTACTTGCCCGGTGTGCCTTGGGCTTCCGGGCTCTTTACCGGTGGTCAACGAGAAGGCCGTCGACTCGACCATCAAGATCGGCCTCGCCCTCGACTGCGACATCGCGCCCCGCTCGATCTTTCACCGAAAGAACTACTTCTATCCAGACATGCCGAAGAACTACCAGATCTCCCAGTACGACCTACCACTGTGCGTGAGCGGGCATCTCGACATCGCAGGTGACTTCGGGGAGTCGGCCGTGGGCATCACACGCGTGCACCTCGAAGAGGACACCGGCAAGTCGCAACACATGGGCGGAAGCGGGCGCATAGCCGACTCGAGCTACTCACTCGAGGACTTCAATCGGGCCGGGACTCCTTTGGTGGAGATCGTCACCGAGCCGGACATGCATTCGACTGAGGAAGCGCGGGTGTTCGTGACCGAGCTGCGCGGCTTGCTCGAGTCTTTGGGGGTATCGGATGTGCGCATGGAGGAAGGGTCCCTGAGAGTCGATGCCAATGTTTCTGTGAGACGCTCGGGGGAGACCGAACACGGAGTCAAGGTCGAGATCAAGAACATGAACTCGATCCGCTCGGTCGCAAGAGCGCTTTCCTACGAGGAAAAGCGGCAGCGTGCCGCGCTCGATGCCAACCAGACACTTGTCCAGGAAACCCGACACTTCAACGAGAAAACGGGCGAAACCTCGACTCTGCGCAGCAAGGAATACGCCTTCGACTATCGCTATTTCCCCGAACCGGATCTCGTTCCACTCGAGCCCTCGGAAGAATGGATCGCCGGCATACGGGCGCAGTTGCCAGAGCTGCCGGTCGAGAAGCGGGTGCGTTTCTCGCACCAATACGGACTGACGGAGGCCGACGTTTCGTTGCTGACTTCGACTACGGCGACGGCCGACTGGTTCGAGGCCGCTGCGCGCGCCTATGGAGGCGATGCCAAGAAGGTCGTCAACTGGATCATCGCCGACCTCTACGGTCTCTTGAACGAGGCCAATATCGAGCTCGCTCAATCACAGATCGCACCTGCTCAACTGGCGGCGCTCGTGAACATGGTCGACGCCGGCGCCATATCCGGCAGGCAGGCGAAGCTGGTTCTCGGTGAGATGTTCAACAGCGGCGAGGATCCTCGAGACATCGCCTCGGCGCGTGGCCTGGAGCAGGTGTCGGACACCGGAGCGATCGAGGTCGCGGTCGACGAGGTCATCTCCGAACAGGCCGAGGCCGCCGACAAGGTCCGCGCCGGAAACCTCGGTACGATCGGCTTCCTGGTGGGCCAGGTGATGAAGAAGACGCGCGGACAAGCCAACCCCAAGCTCGTCAACGAGACTCTCAGAGACAGGCTCGTGCAGTGATCACGATTGATACGACCGGTGTGCTTCCCGCTCCGCCGGAGGTGGTGTGGAAGCTCATCACCGACTGGGAGCATCAAGGGGATTGGATGCTCGAGGCCAAAGACTTCAAGGTGCTCACCGAGCATCGAGAGGGAGTCGGCGTCGAGGCCGAGGCGACGGTATCCATCGGAGGTATCAGCACGCGCGACCGCGTGAGGGTGAGCGGCTGGGATCCTCCACAGCGGCTCGAGATCGAGCACGACGGCTGGGTTTCGGGCCGGGGCGAGTTCAAGCTGACGCCGGTAGGGAAGGACCGCACCCATGTGTTCTGGCGGGAGGAGTTGAACCCGCCGCTGGGCGCCCTGGGGACCGTCGGCATGAACCTGTTCCGGCCGATGATGAGCCGTCTCTTCAAGCGAGACCTGCGCATCCTGGAATCGCTCTGCCGGGTGTCCCACGTCGCCGAGTGGTCGTGAAATGACCTAAAGAGCATCTGATGACCACTCGGCATCCACGGGCACGGCCCCCGGTCCGCGTCACCATCAACAACCACAATTATCGC
Source organism: Actinomycetota bacterium (assembly GCA_035646635.1). Lineage (GTDB taxonomy): Bacteria > Actinomycetota > CADDZG01 > CADDZG01 > WHSQ01 > JACDAL01. The sequence goes on from DASRPA010000174.1 coordinate 9,350, forward strand.
AGCACGGTGGCGGTTTATGGGGGCCGGTACTTCCGCCGCTCAACAAGTCCAATAGGGAGACGGCTGGCGTCGCCGCCGGAGACGTGATCGAGGTGGAGCTCCGAACGGATGACGAGGCTCGCGCAGTTGACCTGCCCGATGACCTGGCCTCGGCTGTCGAGGGGCCCCGGAGGCGCAGGCCGTGTTCCAGACCTCTCTCTCGTACTCACACCAACGTGAACACGTCGAGCACATCGCCAAGCAAAGAGGCCGGAGACGCGGCAGCGGCGGATCGAGCGGACCCTGGATCGCCTTCGCTAGTGGGAGGGGGGCGGTGACGAGCCGCCCCTGCTCCTCCCTTTGCGAGCGAGCAACGCACGCAAACCTGCAATCAGCCTTTGCCCCACTATTACGTTATGGATGCTCGTTCACGTCGGAACCGGGGCGATGTCCGGCGCTCTATGGCGGGGACCTCTTCTTGGCGACCGAGTCGGGTTAGCCGTGCTCATCGAGAAGTGCATGCAGGAGCGGGGGCTGTCTTTCAAGCACGCCGTGAACTCGGCGATTAGAGAGGGCTTGGCCGAGGGCGAGGGGCGGCCGTTTCGAGACCCCCACCTTCCGAATAGGGTTCGATCCCACTATCCCTTCGGATAAAGCCTTGGCGCTTGCAGGCGAGCTCGAAGATGACGCGCTCGTCTGGAATCTGGCAGCACGCAAGTAGGGCCCGGACCCCCGGCTCGAACTTTGTGCCCGGGACCACATGGGAGGTGGTTTACGGCTCCCGGCCCCCGACCCCCGGCTCGAACTTTGTGCCCGGGACCACGTGGGAGGTGGTTTACGGCTCAAAGTTGGTCGGCCCCCGGCCCCCCGGCTCGAACTTTGTGCCCGGGACCACATGGGAGGTGGTTTACGGCTCCCGGCGCCCGCCCCTGAGCTGGCTCGAAGCCAGATTAGGGGCGGATTCCGCACCTTTCCTGGCACAAAGCCGGGTAAGGGGGGCCTCCGCCCGGCCACCCCGCTCTCGGCTCGAACCTTGTCGCCGCAACCACTTGTGAAGTGGTAGGGACGCAAATGTTCCGACCCCGGCTGACCCGGGCCCGGTTTCCGGCCCCCAGCCCGCCTCCGGCTCGAACCTTGTCGCCGAAACTACCTGTGAGGTGGTCGGAGCGAGCCGGGCCGGCGGGCGGCCAGGTAGTCAATCGCGCTCGGCGCGCCTGGGGGTACGGAATCGGTACTCAGGCGCGCTTTGGGCGCGTTTGAGTACGGCACTATGGACCTTCAGCCACCTCTTCGGTGGCGGCCCTCATCGCGCCGGCCCCCTGGTAGGCCGTGCGGAGCCCCATCACCAGCACGAAAACGGCGAAGACCTTCGTG
>DASRPA010000175.1:0-5277 GCA_035646635.1 Actinomycetota bacterium
GTTCTCACGGCCCCCGGAACCCCCCGCGCGGCGGCGGGTGTGCGACTGTCGCATGTGGAGGCCTACCGGAATTGGGGGTGGCCTGGTGTGCGACTGGTCCTCACGTCAACCCCCCGTGTCTGACCCCCGGGGCCCTGCTCGCTCCCCGTGTCTGACCCCGGGGCCCTGCTCGCTCCCCGTGTCTGACCCCGGGGCCCTGCTCGCTCCCCGTGTCTGCCCCCGGGACCCTGCTCGCTTCGCTGTCCGTTTTGGACGGTGTTGAGGGGTCTATAGGTGATGTATAGTGCTTTTGGCGCTTTTGAGAAACCGGTTCGGGGCCACCGGCCGAGATTGCCGCAGGGGCAAGCACGACCTGATTTGGGGCCAAGGGAGCAACGGGCAGACTGCCCGGCGGCTGCGAGACGGTTTTGACGGGGCGTCACACGTGATGTGCGGGACTGGGCTCGCGGGCAGACGAGAGGTGGAGGGCACATGAAGACCAGGGACGATTCCTTGCTCACTCCGGCGGAAGTCGCAGCGCTTTTCAGAGTCGATCCAAAAACCGTCACACGCTGGGCCAAGGCCGGCAAGCTGTCCTCGATCCGGACTCTTGGAGGCCACCGCCGCTACCGCGCCGAAGAGGTGCGCAGTTTCCTCGAGCGGGGCGGCATGGCGGAGAACGTTGAAAACGCCGGCTGAGAGCTGCCGGAGGGATGGCTCTCTCCGAGGGCCATAAGGGTGGCGAGGGGCAGAATCGAACTGCCGACACCGCGATTTTCAGTCGCGTGCTCTGCCAACTGAGCTACCTCGCCGGGATCATGCAGGATAGCAAGAGGGGCCGGCGCAGCGGGCGCTGATCTGCCCCGCGTAATCACTCAGTCTAGGTGAGGAACTCCGCGGTTTAGTATTTGCAGCCTGCCCCAGTGGAGCAGCCAGGAGTGCTCATCTCCGTGTCAAGGAGCTGGGCAAACGGCCCGATACCAGGAAGGTGGACACCCTCAGCCGGTGGGAATATCACCTACGGGCCTCCGGTCTACGGCAGAGGACCGTCTCCGCCTACATCTACTCGGTGCGGCGGATGGAGTCCTACGTGGGCGCTCCCGCACCTGACTGCCCATGCCGGGCGTACAAGAAGGGCGGGACCCCTTGGGGCCCCCCCCTCTCTGTGGGGGGGCCGTGCGATGCTTTTCAGACCTCCATCGGCCTGTGGTCTTCCACCCTCCGGCGTCCCGCCCATCTCGCGACCGGGCCCGGCTCGGTCGGCGTTCCCACCAGGGGAAGGACGTAGCGGTCGAGGCCGTAGTAACCCGCGACCCTCCAGGCCAGAATGAGACCCATGCCGACTAGGACGAACAGCGGGTTGACGCCCGCGGAGCCGGCGAACATGAAGCTGAAGTTCAGCACCCCCCCGAGGAAGGCCGCTATCCCCGTGAACAGGCCGAGGATCAACGCAATGCCGATGAGGAGCTCGCCGATGGCGACGAGCTTCGCGATCCACACGTACGAACCGTCGGCGATCCAGAGCAGGAACGCCTTGTACCAACCGTAGGCCACCGCCGGGTGCTCGCCCTTGGTGAGCTCAACGCCGGCGAACTCCGTGAAGCCCTTGAGCGCCACCCCGGTCTTCATCCAGCCGGGGTCCGTGACCTTGTCCCAACCCGCGTTGGCCCACTCGTAGCCGAGGTAGAGCCGAGCGACGAGCCAGATCCAGGCCACCGATGTGCTTCCGAAGAGCCACTTCGCAAAGGTCGGTTCCTCGAAGTAGTGATACTTCTTAGCTCGTGCCGTCATGTTCCTTCCTTTCTTTCGGGATCTCTTGGGGATAAGCATTGGGGTTAGCACTGGTCTCGGATAGGACCGTTCAGCCCCTCGCGGCAGGGTCGTTAGACCCGAAAGTCATGTGACTCCTCGCGAGGTCGGGCCCGGGGTGCCCTCAGGCGGCGTCGCCGGCATGGGCCAGGACACCCGACATGCCCTTGAGACCCAAGTCCATGAGCTGCCAGCCCATTCCGGCGTCGAAGGGTTCGCCGGCGTTGAAGCGCATCGGGAGATACAGCCCCAGGAGCTTCTTGCCGAGCCGTCACATGGGTCACACGCCCACCTTGTAGTCGTCTTCTGCGGAGGCGCGCACGGCGACGGGATGCGCCGGGTCGCCGGTCACCGTCCAGCGGCAACTGAGCGAAGGTGGCGGTGTCGTACATCTCCATGACGCACATGCTGATCAGATCGAAGGGACGTCGGAACGGCTTTCCGTCCATGCTCGAAGCGATGTGGTCGGCGACCGCATCGGCCTGCAGGAAGGCGAGAAACGCCTGCTTGACGGGGAAGTCCCCGCCGTCGCCTGGAGCGTAGACGTCGGGGTATCGAACGACCTGCCTGGTCTCGAGTTCGGTGTGCAAGAAGCCTCGGCCGTCGGCTGGCAGCGCCGGGTACGAGACTGCGGACACGTATGGAGGAAACGAAATTAGCAAAGTCGAACTCTCGCGGTGGCGCGCCGGTGTAGACGACCTCGTCTTCGGTGACGCGCGCCACGACTTCGTCCGTGTGCCCCGCTATTCCCCGCTCGGCGAACTCCTGAACGACGACCTCGTGGAGGCGAGGACCAAACGCCTGAATGAAGGACTCCTCGTACGTGGAGTAGGTGATGTCGACACCGTCCCGGAGCCCCTTTCGCCTGAGCCACGTCTCAAGCATGAACACGATCTCCTACAGCGGTCCCGAACACTTGTTGTTCGGCGGAACGAGGAAGAGGACCCTTCGGGACGCATTGCAGCGCCGGTGGCAAGAAACCAGCTTGTCTTAATGCAGAACCGTTCGGTCCGCCATCGATACCGTGCGCTTGTCCGGATCCACCCCAGGGACACTCGCGTTGAAGAAGGAGACGTGCCGCTTCCTGAGGGGCTCCTCAAGATCTATAAGAAGCGGCTCGAGCGGGCCCCCGAAAGGTATGTAGATGGTGTTGGGCTTGAACAGAAAGGATATCCGATCCGAGATGAGCGCGATGTCGCCCTCGTCGTGAATGCGCATCCGTAGCAGGCATGCGGTCTCGAGACCTCCAAAGCCACCTCCGGCAATCACGATGCGTGGCGACGCGCTCATCATGTTCCTCCCGTCGCTGCTCTATTGGCGTCCGAGCTCGAAGGAGTTCGCTCGTATCTGAGCTTGTTCTTGACGCTGAGAACGCCCGGTACCTGGGCCGCGAGCTTGATCGCGATCGGGCGCGCTAGCGGCCCTAGAAGTAGCCAAGGCCGAGAAGCGCGAAAGGGACCGCGCGCGCGGGACCGACACCGACAGTCGAAGGAGGCCCCTTGAAGAGTACGGAGGAATGGCTTGAACAGAACAAGAAAAGAGCGCTCAGATATAATACGATGACCGCGTATCACGAGGCTGGTTATGTTGTGGCAGCCAATCACCTCGGCGTGCGCGTTCGTGGCGCCACGATGCTTCCAGCTCTCGGGTCCTGGGGACTTGCCCGCGTTGGAACTCGTTTCACCGAGGACGAGCTCTCAGATTGCTTCTGGAGGGCTACCGCAGGACGCCCGGCATTAGCACGGACGCGTAGCAAGATCGAAGCCGACGTCATGACGACCATGGCCGGCTACATGGCTGAGGAAAGAGCTCTGGCACTGGGCCTCGCTCAACTCCCAGAACCACCCAACCCCAGCTACGCGGGGGCGTTCGTGTTCGGGCGTAACCGGACCGAGAAGCGCGTCGGGGAAGATGGACGGATCATGGCACGCACCGTCGAGCTGCCGCGCGACGAGTGGGAGGTGCTCATTCCCGAGCACCATCCCGGGTTCGTGACGTGGGAGCGCTATGAGGCTATCCAGGATCGGCTGCGGGCGAACTGGCGCCCGCCGCGCGGCCACGGCGGAGGCCCGGCGCGCGAGGGGACCGCGCTCTTGCAGGGACGAATCCGGTGCGGACAATACGGGCGCATGATGCAGACCGGATACTCGGGCTCCAAGGGCAACTGCCCGCGCTATGTGTGCAACAACGCGAAGCAGCTCTACGGCTCCACGCGGACGTGTCAGACCCTTGGCGGTCGCCTGCTCGAGCAGCGCGTGCTCGACGAGCTCTTCGAGGTCCTCCAGCCGGCCGCGCTCGCGGCAACGGTCGAAGCGTTCAAGGAGGCGGAGGCTCACCATGCCCAGCGCATCAAGGCGTTCGCGCTTGCCGTCGAGCGCGCTCGCTTCGAGGCCGACCGGGCCCACCGGCAGTTCGAGCAGGTCGAACCCGAGAACCGCCTCGTGGCGCGCACGCTTGAGCGCGCGTGGGAGGAGAAGCTCGCAGCCGTGCGGCGGACGGAGTCAGACCTCGCCGCGCAGCAGGCGCACCGTCCCACCGCCCTGACCGAGGAGGAGATCTCGTGGGTCGAGCACGCCGGAGCGGACGTGCGTGCGATCTTCGATGCCCCGACCACCACGTGGCGCGAACGCAAGCAGCTCGTGCGCGCCCTCATCACCGAGATCGTCGTCTTAGTCAACGACCAAGAACGCACCGCAGACGTGACGATCGTTTGGGAAGGCGGCGCGACGACATCATTCACCATGACGTTGCGCAAGATCGGCGGCCATTTCCGTGCCACAGACGAGGACGCCGTCGATCTGGTGCGCCGGCTCGCGGTCCACTACGACGACAGGACGATCGCTGCGATCCTGTCCCGCCCGAAGCGCAAGACCGGCACGGGCCTTTCTTTCACGAAGTCGCGCGTCGCAAGCCTCCGGAATTCGTACGGCATCCCGGCGTTCGAACGCCCGGTGACAACGAGCGAGGGAGACGAACCCATCATGACCGCGGAGCAGGTCGGGAACGAGTTCGGTGTTGACAAGTGCACGGTCTATCGCTGGCTCAAGGACGGCTTCATCTTCGGCGAGCAGATCACTCCCGGTGCACCGTGGCAAATCCGCGTCGACGACGAGCTGCGCGCGAAGATCGCGGAGGACGCGCCCGAGGGATGGCTTCAACTCGCCGACGCGGCGAGGGTCCTCGGAGTGGTCCGCCAGACGGTGTTGCATCGGGTCCAACGCGGCGAGCTGAAGGCGGTGTACGTGCGAAGGGGCAGACGGAAAGGGCTTCGTATCCAGGTCAAACGCGATCAGGCTGGACTGTTTTCCTGACGATGATGAAAGGAGTGCGCAGTGTTAAGGGGTCCCGACCGGGCCCATCACCACCGCATTGTTTGAGTCCTCCATGAACCGCAGCGTGACGAGCTCGGCCCATAGCGCGCGGTCGTAGGTCACCTTGGTAGACTCGTCCCACGCTTCCAGTGTCATCGTGGGATCGAGGCGGGCCTTG
>DASRPA010000176.1:0-2625 GCA_035646635.1 Actinomycetota bacterium
GCCCCTCTCTCACGCCGGTCCCGAGCCCCTCGCCGGCAGCCTCTCCCGACCCGGCCGCCAGTCCCGGCCCTTAATGCGAGCCAAGGGGGACCTGTCGACAAGCCGGGCCAGCCCACGGAGCCGTTACCCGCACCGAGGGTGCGACAGGGATCCAATGTTCGGTGGCCGGGCGCGTTGCCGCTAGCACCGTGATGTGCCCGTGATACGGGAGCGCGGCCTTGCCCTCGTGCTGGTGGCCTGCGCCCTGTCGCTTCTGGCCGCCTATGCCTTGAAGAGCCAGTGCACGCGGTTGTCGTGGGACGGCAGCCAGTACGGGCGTCTTTGCTACAGCGACATCCAGGCGCTCTACGAGGCTCGAGAGCTCTCCGGAGATACGTTCGTATACATACATGGCGATCTGACGGAGCAAGGACTCGTGGGGGGCGCCATCGAGTACCCGGTCGTGACGGGAGTGTTCATGTGGCTCACCTCCAGGTTGGTCTCGGACTTCGACGCCTTTCTGACGATCAGCGCCGTGGCCCTGGCCCCGTTCGCCCTGCTCACGGCGGGGCTGTTGCATGACCTCGCGGGTCGTCGCGCGCTGCTGTGGGCGCTAGCTCCGGCGCTGGTTCTCTACTCCTTCCACAACTGGGACCTGCTCGCCGCCGCGGCCCTCTGCGGGGGCGTGTGGCTGTGGTCACGGGACCGCCCCCTGGGTGCCGCCGCCGCCCTGGGGCTGGGGGCCGCAGCAAAGCTCTTCCCCGCGCTTCTGCTGGCCCCGCTCGCGCTCGAGCGCTGGGCCAGAGGGGACAGGCGTACCGCCGGGCTTGTAGTCGTCGTTGGGGCGGCGACCTTTGGGGCGCTCAACCTTCCCTTCATCGTGGCGAACTTTGACGGGTGGTGGGCCACCTATGCTTTTCACAGCCGCCGCACCGCCGACTTCAACGCGTTCTACACATGGGGCTTCCCAAGCCTCGCAGGCGATGCGGAGGCGCTGAACCTGGTGAGCCTGGGGCTGAGCGTGATCTCGTGGGGGACAGCGTTGGCGCTCGGCTGGAGGCGTCGAAGCTCTGAGGCCGCCGCCCCCTATCCGTTTCTGCAGGTCTCGGCAGCGATGGTCGTCGCATTTCTGTTGTGGAGCAAGGTGCACTCTCCTCAGTTCGCGCTGTGGATCCTGCCCTTCTTCGTGCTCTTGCGGGTGAACCTGGGCTGGTGGCTCGCCTACGCCCTCGCCGACCTCGCCGTGTACGTGGGAATCTTCCGCTGGTTCTATGACTTCAGCCTGACGGGCGACCAGCTCACCTGGACCGCGGCCAAGACTCTGCTCGTGGCGGGGGTGTGGGGGCGAACGGCCCTTCTTGCCTGCCTCTTCGTGGTTTTCCTGAGGTCTTCGGGCGCACCTCGAACGCCGCCCGCCCACGCGCTCGCCACCGGGCGGGAGCGGCTTGGGGAGTAGGGGAGAGCCTGGTTCCATCGGAGCCATCAAGCCCTAATCCGAGCGCCGTCCAACAAGTTCCCGCTCAGGGATCTTGCTCGTCGGCGGTGGCTCAAGTGCGACAGTCGCACACCAGCACCCCCCGGGGCCGGGTGGTGCGGTGAAGGCGGGCGTGGGGATGTCGGTGCTCGATCTTGGAAAGTGTGGCGCGCGCCACACCTTTATGTCGCAGGCGTGTGCTCAAGTGACGGCATAGACCCGTACCAGGAGAGAGCATTGGCGGAGGTGATAGCATGAACAGCCTTGACGGCGCAGCCGTCCCGTATCCCCTGCCCCGCAGCCCATCGGCACCTTGTCGGGCGGCTTCAGACGGGGCCTCGGTGAGGTTCGCCCCCCCGAGTCCACAGGAGGAATGAGAGCATGCGTAGCTATGAAGCGATGGTGATCGTCGATCCCCGCCTCGAAGAGGGGGATATCCAGAAGGCCGTTAGCCGCTTCAACGCGATTATCACCGACGGGGGCGGCCGGGTTACCGGAGTCGACCGTTGGGGCGTCCGCAGGTTCGCCTATGAGATAGATCACAAGAACGAGGGCTACTACTTCGTCACGAACTTCCAGGCAGCCGAAGAGATCGTCGAGAGGCTCAACCAGACCCTTCACGTCGCGGACGAGTACATCCGCGGCAAGATCCTCCGGCCCGAGTAGGAATTCGCCGCATCAAGCCATTTGATCGATTGTCCAAGTCACGAGCTCAGAACCAGATCAGGGGCCCAGAGAAAGGAAACAGCATGGCATCCGACAACACGGTGACGCTGGTGGGCAACATCACCGACGACCCCGAACTTCGCTTCACCCCCTCAGGAGCAGCCGTCGCCAATTTCACCGTCGCCGTCAACAGGCGTTACAAGAACAACGATGGTCAGTGGGAAGACAAGCTCGACGGCTTCTTCCGGTGCAACTGCTGGCGAGACATGGCCGAGAACGTCGCCCAGTCCTTTCGCAAGGGGACCCGAGTGGTCGTCGTTGGCCGCCTCCAGCAGCGCTCCTGGGACGACCCCGACGGCAATCGCAGGTCGGTGTTCGAGGTTCAGGTTGATGAGGTGGGCCCGTCGCTGAGGTGGGCGAACGCAACGATTGAGAAGTCCCAGCGCTCGTCCGGATCCTCAGGAGGGGATTGGGCTTCCGCCCCCGCCCCCGCCCCTTCGTCCGGC
>DASRPA010000177.1:0-3277 GCA_035646635.1 Actinomycetota bacterium
GGTCGAGCCGACTAGATCACCCTGACCCGCCTGGAGATGCGGGGAACAGCTGTGGGGCTCGCAAGTAGTTCGAGGCGGTCGAGTCCATCCGGTAATCCGTTTGTGGGTACTTGGGGTCGAGTCAGTTCTGCCTTGCGCGAAGAGCAATAGAACGGCCAGCGAAGAGGTTTCCATGGCATTCAGTGATACCGAACGCCGACATGCCCCGTGCGATGCCCATCGCGTGTAGCTCAACGCGGCGCGCCAGCAGCGCCAGCTTCGCCGCATCGAGCTGGAAATCGCTAGCCCGGGTCGACCTCGCTGAGGAGCTGCCGCAGGTCCTTCATCAGCAGGATCCGGTGGAGTGGGTCGGTCGGGGAGCATTCGAAGCCGAAGCGGTCGTAGAAGCCGCTTGCTCCCTCTTCCGCGTGGGCGACGAGCGCACGGATGCCAACTGATTCGGCCGCCGTTGCCGCCCGCAGCAGCGCGTCCTGGAGCAGCGATCTTCCGAGCCCCTTGCCCTGGTGGTCGCTATGGACCGCCAGGCGGGCGAGGATCACGACCGGCACGGGGCGATTGGAGGGCTGGCCTTTCAGCAGTCGCTCAGTCGCATCCCCGGCTTCCACTTGGCCGACGACAAGCGCGTAGTAGCCGATGACGCGCTCCCCCTCGCCGGTAACGAAGGTGCGGGCCGAGCCGGCGGCCTCGGCATGTCGCGCGTGGCGGAGAAGCCAGGTGTCAAGAGAGTCGTCACCGCAGCAGAAGCCTTCGAGGCTGTGCTTGCCCCGCAGGGGCTCGGGCCGCGAGTAGGCCATGGGACAAGGCCCGCGGCGCTACTCGAAGACGCTCGGCTTGGCGTAGAGATCGCGCAGGCCGCTCGGGACGCGAGGAGGCCTGTCCAGAAGCTCCGAGAACTGCTCCCATTCAGAGGCGCCGAGAGGGAACCTGGTTCGATCGGCGAGAATCCGGCGCGCCTCGGAAACCGCCGCGCCGCGCACGAAGCTGCTGTAGCTCGTCTCGGCGCAGTCGCTCGCAGCCCTGACCAGGGCGTCCTCAGACTCCTCGACCCGAAGGTTCCAACGACGATCTCGGGGCTCCCCGGCCTTGGCTGCGCTCATTCCGTCTGTGCATTGTTGCATGTACCCGTACATGCATTGCGCAGCGGAGGGGGAAGTAGCGGCCAGGCTCAAAGCTCGATCCCCCGCACGGGAACCTCCGGCAATTCAGCGAACCCGCCTGAATCGGAGCTCACCACCTCCCGTTCCCGGGCGCGGGCTGTCGCGGCGATGATCAGGTCGTGTGCCCCGCGGGGGCGCCCTGTGCGGCGGGTGTCGGCCAGCAGGGCACCGTGCGCTCGCGCCACATCGGTGTCGTAGGGCTCGGTCGAGACGGCCTCCAGCACCGCGGCGACGAACGCCTTGCGAGCGGCGCGACGGTCGTCGTCGGCCAGCTCGACACCAACCGCCAGCTCGGCCACGCTGATCGCGGCAATCGCCACGTCGTCCTCGTCGCCGACCAGCCGATCGAGCGTGGCGATTCCACCGCGCTCGGCATCGACCAGCACCGTGGTGTCGAGGATCAGTCGTGCCAGGGGTCCGTACCGGGACCGACGCCATCGCGCAGCTCCCGCAACTCGGCTGCCCAACTGGCGTCCGGCCTGTTCTCGCGCAGCGCGTCCTTCAGCGCCCTCCCGGTTCCGGCAAGCGCCGGGCCGATCGTGGCCACAGCCCGACCGTGGCGAACCACGACGAACGTCTCGCGCTCGGACTCGACGCTGTCGAGCACATCCGAGAAGCGCCGCGCAGCATCGGTGGCACTGAGCTGCTTCACAGAAATCAGATTATCAGAGTAGGCGCTCCCCGCTTGGTGGGTTCCACTATGGTGCGACACGTGAGACGGCATTACTCCGATACGGCGCAGCTAACCTAGCCCGCTGGCCATCAGCGGCTGGCGGGCGCTCCATGAGGAGGCCCCCATGCCGCGCCGCAGCCCTGCATTCCGCCGGTTCCATACCGATCGAGTCGTTGCCAAGCGAGTTGCCCAAGCCAAGCGTGAAGCTTGGTTTAAATCACCCCATTGGGAGCCGACCCGCGGCCGAGTCGAAGACGAGCAGTGGTACCTCGGCTGCCACCGCCCCCGCTGCGGCATCTGCCATCCGGAGAAGCGCTGGAGCTACGGCGACCGCCAGCGCGAAAAGCGGGAGTGGCGGAGGGATTGGGGGCCGTGAGCCCCTCTACTGCGTATTGTCGTCCTCGGGAGGACTGAAGCCGACTGGGTACTTCGGTTTGGGCGGCGGGGGCGCGGAGAGCTCTTTCAACGCCTTGTAGATGGCAAGCAGGTGCTTCTCGTGCTCGGCGAGCTTGCCGTCGGTCTTCTCTTGCAGCTCCTCGAGCCGTTTTTCGATCTCCTTGAAGTTCGCAGCCGCCCGCCGGATTTCGACGAAGGCCCGCATGATCTCGATATTGACTGCAACGGCACGCTTGCTGCGCAGGACGCTCGAGAGCATCGCGACGCCTTGCTCGGTGAAGACGAAGGGCGGGTACCGTCGACCTCCGCGCCCTTCTTTTGAGGCGCCAGTTTGGAGCCTCAAAGAGGCGAACTCCTCTTTCGTCAGCTGGAACATGAAGTCGTCGGGGAACCGGTCCCTGTTGCGGCGAACAGCCCGCGTGAGATCTTTGGTCTCCACCCGGTAAAGCTCCGCCAGGTCTTCATCCAGCATTACTTGACGATTTCGAATAACGAGGATCCTGCCCTGCACCGCCTTGGATGCGACCACAGCGACCAGGCTGTCCTTCTTGGCGATCTCCTTGGAAGCCTGCCTGCAGCCTGCCATGTCGACCGGCGCTCAGGCAGAGGGCGGCGCTACGGAGCCTGAGTGCTCCCCGTCCACGGTCGGGGTGAGTGCCACGTCGTGGCCGTCAAGCGCAATCTGCACAGCCAGGGCGCCGATGACCACCACGTCGTCCCGAACAGGCTCGAGGATCGCGGCGGCCTCGCGCAGAAGATGGGTCGGGGCGACAACCTTCACCAGTTCATCTCGGCGCAAATCGCAATGTAGTTGCGCAAACACGATGCTTGCTTTTTACGGCAAGTATCTGACTTCCAAACACCTGGCCGGCCGGCCAGGCTCAAGGCTCGGTTTCCAGATGTCGATGTCGCAGGTCGTGGAGACGGAGCTCTCAACCACGGGCCCGGTAGCTGACCGGCTCACGATCTGGCCGATGGATGACGGCCGCTACGGACTGGACGCCACATTCCAGGGCGCAAGCGGTCACGAACGCGCCGAGCTGCACATCGA
>DASRPA010000178.1:0-8651 GCA_035646635.1 Actinomycetota bacterium
CAGTCATCAGCAGGACCCGGCGAACTTCTCGGAAGCGTTGCGTGAAGCGCAGCTCGACATCGACGAGGGGGCCGACGCGCTGGTGGTCAAGCCCGCGCTCGGATATCTCGACATCGTCCGTGCGGTCAAAGAGCGTTTCGACTACCCCGTTGCCGCCTACAGCGTCTCCGGTGAGTACTCGATGATCAAAGCGGCCGCCGCCCACGGATGGCTGGACGAGCGGGCCGCGGTGCTGGAGGCGTTGACCTCCATGCGGCGCGCCGGGGCCGACTTGCTCGTCACCTACTCCGCCAAGAGTGCAGCGGAATGGCTGAGCTGAGCCGGGCGGCATCCGACAAGCTCTTCGCCGAGGCCTGCACGCTCATGCCCGGGGGAGTGTCCTCCCCGGTGCGCGCCTTCTCTGCGGTGGGGGCGGATCAGTTTTTCGTAGCGCGCGGCGAAGGGGCATTGCTCTTCGATGTAGATGGCAACTCGTTCATAGACTTGGTTCAGAGTTGGGGCGCGCTGCTGTTCGGCCACGCCCATCCCGAGGTCGTCAGGGCGGTGTCGGAGGCGGCCGCGCGCGGGACTTCGTTCGGCACTCCTTCAGAGATCGAGGTCGAGCTGGCCCGCAAGGTGGTGTCGCTGATCCCCGGTATCGAGCAAGTGCGTTTCGTGTCCTCGGGCACCGAGGCGGCGATGACGGCGGTGCGCCTGGCGCGCGGAGTAACCGGGCGCGCCAAGGTTCTCAAGTTGATCGGCTGCTACCACGGACACCTCGACGCGCTGCTGGTCGAAGCGGGTTCGGGTGTTGCCACTCTCGGCATCCCAGGAACCCCTGGCGTCACCACCGGAACCACTGCGGACACCGTGGTCGCCCCCTACAACGACCTCGATGCGATCGAGGCGGCAGCCGAGATGTGCGGCGATGATCTCGCTGCGATCCTGGTTGAGCCCGTCGCCGCCAACATGGGCCTGGTTCTGCCCGTCGAAGGCTTCCTTTCGGGGCTGCGCACGCTCGCGGATGAGACCGGCGCCCTGCTGGTCTTCGACGAGGTCGTTACCGGCTTTCGGCTGGGGCCTGGCGGCGCTCAGGAACGCTTCGGAGTGCGCTCCGACCTCGTGCTGCTCGGCAAGATCCTGGGTGGAGGGCTGCCGGCCGCCGCCTTGTGCGGCACCGCAGAGGTCATGGAGCAGCTCGCCCCGGTGGGTCCGGTGTATCAGGCGGGAACGCTGTCGGGCAATCCGGTCGCGATGGCGGCCGGGCTTCGGACGCTCGAGATGATGGCCGCCGACGAAAGCCTCCACGACGGCCTGCAGGAGAGTGGTCGCTCATTGGCGCGCTCCCTGGTCGATGCAGCCTCAGCGGCGAACATCGGGCTGGTCGCCTCCGCCATAGGCGGGCTCGCAGGCTTCTTCTTTACTGCAGAGAACGTCACGAACTTCGAGCAGGCCGCCGCCACCGACGGAGCTCTCTACGGCCGCTTCTTTCGAGCCATGCTGGAGCGAGGCGTCTACCTGCCCCCGTCCCGTTTCGAGGCGCTGTTCTTATCGACCGCCCATACCGATGCCCACATCGATCGAATAGCCACCGCAGCCGAGGAAGCCTTCAAGTCTCTCTAGCTTTAGCCGGTGCCGTGCCGAGTGGTCATTAAAGGTTGCTGTGCAACCACTCACCACCACTCGGCGGGCTAGTGCTAGTGGCGGTGACGTTCACAGCCCGGAGCGGAAGCTAGTTGCCCGGCACCTTCACCAACTCGCAGCCGGAAGCGCGGTCGTCGTTGACTACACAGTAGTCGCGCTTGCCTAAGCCCCCTTTGAGGCGATCGCGTCCCGGACCTCCGGCGAGCGTGTCGTTGCCACGGTTGCCCGCAAGGCGGTCCCGGCGTTCTCCGCCGCGCAGGTCGTCCCGGCCTCTGTTCCCGCAGATCCGGTCGCGGCCGCCGCGACCTCTGATGATGTCGCGGCCCGTGAGCCCGACGATCACGTCCGCACGGTTCGTGCCCCGGATGCGGTCGTTACCCACTGTTCCGACGATCGTGGGGAGCCGGCCGCCGCATCTCTGCCCGCCGGCCGGCCGGGCCGGCGCGCCTGGTAGCACCAAAAGCGCGGTTACCGCAACCACGGCCAGGCTCCTTAAGGCTCCCATCTGCCCATTGTGGCGCATCAACCGCGTCTCGTAGCGTCATCTCACGTCACCCGGCCCTACACCATGCCGAGCAGGCAGCCGAGACTTCGGTATGCTGGGGACATGGATGGGCTGCCGGCGGAACGCATCCTCGAGATTGCCGCTCAGCACGGAGTCAAGGACGTGCGGGTGTTCGGGTCACGTGCCCGAGGAGATGCGCGTCCGGACAGCGACCTTGATCTCCTCATAACCCCCGGTCTCGATACAACCCCTCCTAACGATGGCGGCCCTAAAGCGTGGAGTTTGAGGAGAACCTTGGTATCTCCGTGGAAATCGCAACCGAAACCTCGATCCGCCCCTCACATCGGGATCGGGTCCTAGCAGAGGCTAAGCCTCTAGTTGCAGCATAGGGACGAGAGTCAGTACCTCCACGACATCCTGCGCTGCATCGAGAGGATCGAGTCCTATATCTCCGACGAACAATTCTTCGCGTCCAACTCGCTAGGGCAAGACGCGGTGCTGCGGAACCTCGAGATTATCGGGCAGGCCGCAACGCACCTAACACAGGAGACGAGGGAAGCGCTTCCAGAGGTCATCTGGAGAGATGCGATCGACCATTGCGCAACTTCTTGATCCATTGCTACCTGATCGAGGACCTGGAGATGGTAAGAAGCCGATGCGGCCATCAAGGCTCGTACAGGCGCTCGTAGGCCTCCCGGCTAGTCGTGGCTTGTCGTCGGTCTTGCGCGACCGCCCACCGCCGACTGTCTCGATCGACTGCGATCGTCGTCCAGCCGTCGCCTTCCTCGCTACTGAGATGAATGAGCAGCGTGTGGGCGTCATGTTCGACGCGAATGCGGTGTCTTGGATTCGTCTGCTCGTGCAGCCCGCGGACCACGGCGGGTCCTGGAGTGGATTCCGCAACGAAAGAGGTCCACCAGCCCCGCCCGGCACGAGGACGAGGCAGTCTCTCGCCGCCGGCTGCTTTGCCGTCCATCCCCTCATTCTTGTACGACATCGCCAAATGCTCATAGACCGAGACATTGGAGAGCTGGAGTCATCGCTACAATGCTTCGGCCTCATCAAGAGCCTGCGCGGCGAGATCGTCTGCGATGGTGAGGAGAGCCTCCACATCGTCTCCGCCTGAACCGAACGTAAGCTGGATTGGCCTGCTTCTCGTCGTAGGGAGACCTGGGCTCAATAACCAGAGCATCCAACCCGTGGAGGTCGATCATCTCCGCATAGCCTGGGTCGTCCTGAACGTTATCCGCCCATACCTCACGCGGTTCTCTGGTGAAGTACCACGGCAGCTCAACGATCTCTATATGAACCTGGCGGACGCCGGTCGCATCTCCGAGCGGCGGAAACTTGAAGAACACTTGTTTTCCGTCGGAATTTAGGAAGGCCCCTGAGAGGTTGTCTGCGTTAGTGCCTTCTCATTGGGAAAGAGCACGTCGAACTTGGCTCCCGAGCGGGCCCCTTGAAGAGTGACCTCGGGTGGGTAATGAAAGACAATGGACGGAGCAGGAAACCGTGACGCTCGGTGTCCTCCTCGCTTCTTCTGAGCAACCCCGATCCCATCATCAGACTCACCGAGAGCGCACGCCGAACTAAGAACAAGGGTTGTAGCGAGTGCCCCTGCCAGCAGATGGCCTTTTCTCAGATCAGAGCCTCTCTAAGGACAGACTGCCTCAACACAACACCGCCAACCGCGAGGTCAGCGCGGTTCAGCCCAGGCCCCTGGGTCGGACCCATTACCCATTGTGGCGCATCGACGCGTCGCGTATCGTCAACCCATGCCCTCGGCCCGAGAGTCCCTGTCGTTCGACCGAGCCAGCCACTACTATGACCGCACGCGGGGGCTGCCGGCGGAGGCAGCAGCGGCCGTCACCGATGTGCTCTTGGGCGAGCTCTCGAACAAGGGGCGCGTGCTCGAAATCGGGATCGGCACCGGGCGCATCGGATACCCGCTTCACCGCTCCGGCCTCGAGCTCTACGGCATCGACATCTCCGCGCCCATGTTGGACAAGCTCAGAAACAAGCCGGACGGTTCCGGCCTGCCCGCAGCGATCGCCGACACGACGCGCCTGCCCTTCGCGGGCCACGTTTTCGGAGCGGCCTTTGCGTGTCACGTACTCCACCTCATTCCGCACTGGCGGCAAGCCGTAGCAGAGCTTTCGCGAGTGGTCGCCTCAGGCGGTGCGGTGTTGGTTGATCCCGGCGAGCTTGAAAAGGGCGACTCGGCAAGGATCTCGCAGCGCTTCATCGACGAGATCGGCGGCCGCCGCCCCGGAATGCAGGATCCCTCGGAGCTCGACGAGGCGTTCGCCGAGCAGGGTGCGTCGCTGCGCTCTCTCGAGCCGGTCAAGGTCCACCGGAAGGTAACGTTCGGCTCGATCATTGACGATCTCGAGGCGGGCCTCTACTCCGCCACCTGGGACGCCTCTCAGGAACAGAGGAGCGAGGCGGCGACGGTCGTGCGGACATGGGCCGAGGAGACCTTCGGGGCCCTCGATGAGGAGCGCACGATCAGCTGGGACATTCGCTGGCGCGCCTACGACATGCCTTGAGCCCGGTGGCTTGCGATCGCGGCCAACATGACGTTCTCCTTTTGCTCGAATAGAGTTTTGGCTCGCTGAAATTCCCGGCCCGCGTCCTCCTTTCGGCCCTGGGCCGCGTGAACCTCTCCCAGACACAAGCGGGCCTGGCCGCGTAGGTTGAGCCAGTCGGTCATGTCCGCCACTGTGCAAGCCTCCCCCGCCAGCTCCCCCGCCCGCCGGTGATGGCTCTGATGTGTTTCTATCCGGGCCCGGTTGATGCGACAACGGATGTGGACGTCGTGGTCATCGGAGCTCGTCGCGCTCTCAGCTGTCTCCATCAGACTCTCGGCTTCTTCGTAACGGCCCTGGCTCACGAGGAGCTCCGCCCACCTCGCCTTCACGCTGACGGCTATCGATGCCTCACCGGATTCCACGAACAACCGGTCGCAGGTAGCAAGCTCCGTTTCCGCAAGCTCCGACATGCCGAGGTGAACATAAGCGTCGAAGGCATCAAAGCAGCGCGCAACCATGAGCGAGTCACTCGGGCCGAGATCATCGACGACGGCTTGTCCTGCGGAGATCGAGTTGCGCGCGGCCCCCATTCGCCCCAACATGACCTCGAGCTCGGCGCGCTTGTAGTACCAGACCGCTTCCATGCGCCGGTTCGATACTTCATGTGCCCATCGCAAAGACTCTTCGACCTCGGCAAGAGCTTCCGAAGCAGGAGTGGGACCGATCACCATCGCGTCCAGCGTTATCTCTCGAGACCACGCCTCGTCGTGAGTGCTTCCAGCCTGCCGAGCCGCGTCGCGCGCCGCCCGCCCGGCTCCCACGGCCGCGGCGTTCATGCCGGCCACGACATATCCCCACGTCAAGTAGTGCAGTCCTCTAGCGCGGCCCGATTCGTCCCCGAGCCGGGTGCAAAGGTCGATGACTCTCTTGGCTTCTTCGATGGCGTCTGCGGTCGTGTAATCGGGACCCTTGCGGATCTCGATCCACGAGCGCAGCCAGCGGGCATAGGCCTCGAAGCGGCGGTCTCCGGTGTGCTGCGAGATCTCCTCCGCCTCTTTCGCAAGCACCTCGCACCCGCTCAGGTCGCGCAGGTCGATCAGAGCGTCACCGAGCACCGTCATTACCTCGAGCGGCTTGCTGCCGGCGGCTTCATAGAGCCGCTTCGCCCTCTCCATGAGTTTCTTGACGGCTTCCATGTCATCGCGCGCGTGTGCTCTCTTTCCTGCGGCCGACAGGCTCTGTGCCGCTTTGGAGGCCAGCTCCTTCAAGGTGCGATCGCGCGGCGCCAGGTCCTTGCGCAGCTTGAACGCCTGCTCGAAGTGGTAACCAATGATCTCGGCGTAATCCGAGACGCGCGGACCCAGGGTCTCATCCATCCATATTGCAAGGCGTTCATGCAGCTTCGCCCGTCGCGCCTTGGAGATCGAACGGTAGGCGGCGTCTCTGATCAGCGCATGACGAAAGCGGCAACCTCCACCGCGCGCAGGCTCCACAAACTCCTTTTTCGTGAGGGAGCCAAGCTCCTTTTCTGCTTCTCTTCCGAACAGATGGCGAATCCCTTCGGACGAGATCTCAAGGCCTGCAACAGACATACATTCGAGGGCAGCACGTTCTTGATTGTCGAGACGGTCGAGCCGCGACGCAAGGATCATCTGTATGGAGGGAGCCAGAGGCACGGCATCGAGATCTGATCTCCCGGTCTCCAGAGCTTCTGAGCTCCCAGCGGGTTCTTCGTCGGCGAGCATCGAGATCGTTTGCTCGATAAATAGCGGATTGCCGCCGGCCATTTCGACAACGCGACGGCGTGCGCCCGTTGAAATCGTGAACTCTCCGGCGACTTCGCCGAGCAGCTCCAGGCTGTGATCCTGAGGCAGCGCCTGCACGATGAGCGCTTGTCTTCCTTCAGGATCCCAGGTGGGGTGGCGCTCGGCAAGATCGGAGCGTGCGACGCATAGCAAGAAGATCGGTGTGTCGCGGGCGCTCTCCTCCACGTGCTCGATCAGCTGCAGCAGGCTCCGCTCTGCCCAATGCAGGTCATCGAGGATTACGACGAGCGGCTGAGAGCGAGCCACTTCCTCCAGGAGGCGTCGCACCGCCCAGAAGATCTCTTCGGGAGCAGCACTGCCTTCCTCAGCCCCCAGCACCTGCGCGAGGCGCCGCACTATCAAAGCTCCTCTGCTGGAGTTGCGAACGACGCGTTGGATCTTGGCGCGCACCGCGTCATCTTCGTCCTCCGCTTCGATCCCTGCCGCCTCTCGTATCACTTCCTTGATTGCCCAGTAGGTGATGCCCTCTCCGTAGGACAGGCAGCGTCCGGTGAGGACGGTCGCGTGACCTTGCACCGAGCTTGCGAACTCCGCAGCGATCCGCGATTTTCCGATTCCCGGGTCGCCCAGAAGGGTCAGGAGCCGGCACCTGCTCGAGCGAACCGCGTCCTCGAAGGCGGTCTGAACGGCCGCCATCTCGAGCTCTCTATCGACCAGGCGGCGGCGCAGGGACTGCAGCTTTAGACTGGGGTCGTGAGGACCGCCCACGAGCCGATAGGCGAGGACCTCTCCGGTCATGCCCTTGGGGTGAATCCGCAGCTCGTCGACTTCGACGAAGTCTCTAACCAGCTGATGGGTTTCTTTACCGATCAGGATGTCGCCGGGTTCTGCTGCTTGCTGTAGGCGGGCTGCCATCGTGGTAGCGGTGCCCACAAGCAACGGCTGACCTCCAAGCGAACGGCCGACCACCAACTCGCCGGTGTTCACGCCGATCCGGAGCTCCAGCCTCAGCCCGTGGCTTTGATCCAGCCCCTCGTTGAGCGCGTCGAGGCGCGACCGCATGGCCCGGGCGGCTCGCAACGCTCTCAGCGCATCGTCCTCGTAGACGACCGGCACTCCGAAGGTGGCGCGCACGGCGTCGCCGATGAACTTCTCGACCGCCCCCCCGTGCATTTCGACCGAAGAGGCCATCGCCTCGAAGAAGCGAGAGAGCATGTCTCGGTAGGACTCGGCGTCCATCTTCTGTGACAGTTCGGTCGATCCGACAAGGTCCACGAACAGCGACGTGACCGTCTTGCGGATCTCATCCGGAGCCTGGATCTCTAGCCTGGTGCCGCAGTGCGAGCAGAACCTCGCCTCGGAGGCAACCGGCTCATGGCAGCTCGGACACTCGCCCACGGAGTCAGTGTAGGGAAAACCCCGCCGGTCGGGGCAAGAACCTGTATTCGCTCTATAGTCCGAATGGCGATCGGGCTTGACTGGGTCGAGGAGGGCTCATGGCGGCAAAACAGCAGGAGTTGTTAAGCGCGTATCTCTTTGTCAGGGGCACGAGCGAGTCGTATCTGCGCAAAGCACAGAGGCTTGCCAAGAAGCGCAAGTCGGGGGTGCACTTCGTCTTTCCCCTCGTCGGCGCCTGGGATTCGTTGATCGTGCTGGAAGTGAAGTCCGGCGACCTGGAAGCCCTACGAGGACTCGTCACCGGTCTCACGGACGCCGGAGACGGCAGTCGGGTGCCTCATTCCGCCGTTGCCATCCCGTGGCCGCTGGGCCGGATCAAGAAGATGGAACTGCCCTCTCCTGTCGAGGTCATCGTTGCGATGAGAACCTGGGCGGGCGTTTCCCTAGCTCTGTTCGACGACCTGCAAGCGCAGCTGAGCCCGCCGGATGTCGAAGTGCTGATCGAAAGGGTCAACGGCAGCTACGACCTCGTCTGCGAGCTTTCGGGACAAGACTTGGAGTCCACGCAGGGGGCCGTGGAGCGACTCCGGGCCGCGGTGGGCGACCGGGCCACGGTAGATGTCGCCTTTGCCGCGTTTTGACCGTCCCAGAGTGCCTTTTTGGGCACTCTGAGTCCCACAAAAGAACGGAGCCAAGTTTTGACCGTCTCAGAGTGCCTTTTTGGGCACTCTGGGGCCCATAAAAAACGAGCCCTCAGAGCTTGAAGCCTTCGCTCATCTGTTTCTTAAGCGCCGCCAGCTCAGTGGCTAGTGCGTCGTCGGCCACCGC
>DASRPA010000179.1:0-4102 GCA_035646635.1 Actinomycetota bacterium
TCCCGGGACTTGCCGCCAGCCGTTCGCCGACCTCCTTTTGCACCATCACGGTCAGCTCCTCGATCCGAGGTGCCTCTGCCAGGACCCTGAGAACGACGCGGGCGGCAACGCTGTAGGGCAGGTTCGAAACGCTCTTGATCGTGTCAAAGTCTCCGAGTTCGACCTTCAAGGCGTCGCCTGTAACGACCTCGACCGCGGCCCCCTCGACCACCTCCCGTAAAAGCGCAGCGAGACGCTCGTCCTTCTCGAGCGCCACCACCCGTGCTGCGGCTCCCGCCAAGCCGAGCGTGAGGGAACCGAGGCCCGCCCCGATCTCGAGAATCGAGTCGCTTGGCTCGATCTCGGCAAGTCGCACGATCCTTGAAACGGTGTTGGGGTCGATGACGAAGCTCTGCCCCAGGGCCCTGCTCGGCCTGATATCGCGACTCCGCAGAAGCTCTCTTACTCGCGCTCCGCCGAGCAGAGAGCTCATTCCAGGCCGAACAGGCGGCGCGCGTTGGCGGATGTGAGAGCGGCCAGGTCTTCCGCCTCGGTGCCGCGCGCGTGAGCCAGCGCGGCCCCCACGTGGGGTAACAGAGCCGGGCGATTGGGCTTGCCCCGATGAGGGACCGGGGTCAGAAAGGGAGAATCGGTTTCCACCAGGATTCTTTCTTCGGGGACGGACGCAGCCGCCTCTCGGAGCGGCTCGGCACTCGGAAACGAGATGTTTCCGGCGAAGGAGATGAAGGCCCCCAAGCTCAGACCCCTCTTCAGCTCGTCCGAGTCCCCCGACCAACAGTGGAACACGAGTCGATCAGGCGCTCCGAGGTCTTCGAGCACGTCGAGAGCGCGCCCCACCGAGGCGCGCGTGTGGATGACGAGCGCTAGGTCGTGCGCCTTGGCGAGCCGGATATGGGCGGTGAAGGCCTCGAACTGCAGCCCTTCGGGGCAGGCGTCTCGATAGAAGTCGAGCCCGGTCTCGCCCACCGCCACAACCTGATCGAAGGCGAGCAGCTCCGCCACGGCGCCGGCGGCGACATCGTCGAACTCCCCGGCCGAGTTGGGATGGACGCCGACGGCGGCCACCACCCCCTCCTGCTCCGCCAGCGCGGCGGCGCGCCGGGAGGACTCGACGTCGATTCCCACGGTCAGCATGCTCTTGACCCCCGCGGCCCGCGCATCCGCCACTACCTTGGAGGCGTCCTCCTGCTCTTCGCACAGATGCAGGTGGCAGTGGGAGTCGAACCAGGTGCTCACGCCACGGCTTCCGTCGAGGTCGGAATTGGGATTCATACGGCTCCGCCGAGGTCGGAATTGGGATTCATTTGATGCGGGGAAACAGTGGAGGGCCGGAGATGATCTGCGTCCCCTCAGCGCATAGGCCCCAGCGGGCATCCTCTTTGTGGGTGCGATCGTGAACCGAGCCCTGCTCGCCGAGTCGGCGCCACAGCTCCTGCGCGGCCTGAGGAACGATGGGAGCGACCATCACGGCAAGCAGACGCAGCGAGTCGGCGAGCTGATAGAGAACCACCTCGAGCCTCCGGCGCCGGGACTCGTCCTTTGCCAGCGCCCACGGAGTGACCGCTTCCACGTAGGCGTTGGCGGCGCGGACGAAGCGCCAGCAGCTCCGCAGCGCCTCGTGCAGAAGGTAATCGTCGATGGCCTCAGCCATGCCGGCGAGGGCCGCTCGCTGCTTCTCCATGAGGCCATGCTCGGCCTCGGTCAGCTCCGAGGGCTCTGGCGGGGACGGGATGACCCCGTCCAGGTAGCGAGAGATCATCGTCAGCGCGCGCGACACGAGATTGCCGAGGTCGTTGGCGAGATCGGAGTTGTAGCGGTCGGCCATCGCCTCCCACGAGAAGTTCCCGTCCTGGCCGAAGGAGACCTCGCGCACGAAGAAGTAGCGGTAGCCGTCGGAGGAAAACGTCGGGAGCAGGTCGTGTGGAGAGATGCCGGTGAGCTTCGACTTCGACATCTTCTCGCCCCCAACCTGGAGGAAGCCGTGAGCGAAGACGGTCTCGGGCAAGGGGAGGTCCACTGCCATGAGCATGGCGGGCCAGATGACGGAGTGGAACCAGAGGATGTCCTTGCCGACCATGTGGACCGAAGCGGGCCACAGGCGGGCAAAGCGCTCCTCGTCGGCGCCGTAGCCGACCGCGGTGATGTAGTTCTGCAGCGCGTCGACCCACACGTAGATCACGTGCTTCGAATCCCACGGGATCGGCACTCCCCAGTCGAAGCTGACCCGTGAGATCGAGAGGTCGTCCAAGCCGATGCGAACCTTGCCGAGCACCTCCCTGCGCCTTGCCTCAGGCATCACGAAGCGGGGATTCGACTCATAGAGGTCGATGAGCCGCTGCCGGTAGTCGGACAGCCTGAAGAAGTAGTTGTCCTCCTCGACCACCTCAGGGGGGACGCCATGCAGCGGACAGTTGCCGTCCGCCAGCTCGTCAGGCTGCTTGAACGCCTCGCAGCCGACGCAATAGAGCCCCTCGTAGGAGCCGAGGTAGATCTTGTCTCTCTGGTGCAAAGCGGTCATGAACTGCTGCACGGGACCCTCGTGGCGCGGCTCGGTCGTGCGGATAAAGTCGTCGTTGGAGATGTCGAGGGCGGCCCACAACTCGGTCCAGCGCGGCACGATCTCGTCGGTCCATTCCGCCGGGCTGAAGCCCTTGGCGGCCGCCGTCCTCGCCACCTTCTCGCCGTGCTCGTCGGTCCCGGTCAGGAAGTGAACGGCCCGGCCCCGCATGCGCTGCCACCGGGCGATGAAGTCGCACGCAACGGTGGTGTAGGCGTGTCCGAGGTGAGGGACGTCGTTGACGTAGTAGATCGGCGTTGTTATGTAGAAGGTGGCCTCACTCATGCTTCCGGCTCACCTCCAGTACCTCCTCCGAGCAAAAACTGGTTGTCGGGCGAACGCGTTTAGTTACAACGAACGACAATTTGATGCCTATAATCCGACCCCCATTCCACTGGGTGTGATTGGCTTGCCCCGAGAGGGTGGCAAGAAACCCCCATTTGGGGGGTCTTCTTCACCCGTTTGGCGATTGACCGGGAGCACGAGTGGCAGCTAGATTATCCAGTAACTACCAGATTGAGGGGAAGCCACCGATGAAGTCTACCGGCGTGGTCAGAAAGATAGATGAGTTAGGGCGGATCGTGTTGCCGTCCGAGCTGAGACGCGTCTTCAGCATCCATGAGGGCGACGAACTCGAGATCAGCGTCTCGGGCGACCAGGTCATCCTGCAAAAGCGGCAGGACTTGTGCACTTTCTGCGGCGCCGAGAATCCCGCCGTGGAGTACAAGGAGCGGCGGGTGTGCGCCTCTTGCGCCGGCGAGCTCGGGCAGATGGGAAGACTCGAGGTCAAGCTCCCCGACGACGCCCCCATCTCCCGCTAGCCAGCCCGGGCTCCCCGGCCTCACATGAGCTAGCTTCCCCAAAGCCGCGGTAGCTAGTGTGCGACAGTCGCACCTCAACCACCCAAAACGTAGCTAGTGTGGCGACGGTCGCATTTCAGCTACCGCAGCATCGCCCCGGTTCGGTGTCGGCAAGTGGTCAGTGAGGGTTCAACAAAGCGTCGAACACCTTGCGCCGCGGCACTCCCAGCTCCCTGGCCACCTGAGTAAGCGCCTCCTTGCGCTCCGTCCCCTCGTCCATCAGGGCGCGCGCCCGTGCGGCGAGCTCCTCGGGCTGAGGCTCGGGGCGATGCTCACCCACCGCTCCTCCCAGCATCAGCACCAGCTCGCCTCTGGCGGGCGTGGCTCGCAGCCGCTCCAGCAGCTCACCGAGCGGACCTCTGATCACCTCTTCGTGCAGCTTCGTGAGCTCCCTAGCGAGCGCCGCAGGCCTGTCTCCCAGGCCCTCGAGCAGGTCTTCGACGGTCGCTTGTGCCCTGTGCGGCGGAACGAAAAAGACGAGCGTGCGCTTCTCTGAGGCCAGTGCCTCGATACGCCTCCTGCGCTCTCCCTCTTTGCGAGGGAGAAAACCCTCGAACACGAAGCGGGCGGGCGGCAGCCCCGAGAGCGCCAGGGCGCTCACTATGGAGCTGGGGCCGGGGACCACCTCGATCGACAAGCCCGCCTCCGCACAACCCCTCACCAGGCGATAGCCGGGGTCCGAGAG
>DASRPA010000180.1:0-27544 GCA_035646635.1 Actinomycetota bacterium
TTACTGCTGCAACCTGGGGGTTCAGGGCTGTTCCCACCGAAGACGATCAGGGTCAATACCAAAAGGCACCCTATTCGCCCAAAGTCAGAGCTTGCTTGCGACCATCTCCGTCACGTCCACTAGGCGGTTGCTGTAGCCCCACTCGTTGTCGTACCAGCCCAGGATCTTCACCATGTTCCCGTTGGTCATCGTCGAGAGGCTGTCGAACACACACGAGTGCGCATCGCCGATGACGTCGGACGACACGATCGGATCCTCCGTGTAGTAGAGGATGCCCTTCATGCGCGCCGATTGAGAGGCCTCCCTGAAGGCGTTGTTGACGTCTTCTATCGTTACCTCGGCCCCCAAGTTGCACACGAGGTCCGTGACCGAGCCGTCGGGCACGGGGACGCGCAAGGCGATGCCGTCGAGGCGGCCTTTGAGCTGCGGCAGCGACAACGCCGCAGCCTTGGCCGCGCCGGTTGAGGTCGGGATGATGTTGAGGGCCGCGGCGCGCGACCTGCGAAGGTCTGAGTGAGGCAGGTCCTGCAGGCGCTGATCGCCTGTGTAGGCATGGCACGTGGTCATGAAACCCTTTTCGATTCCCCAGTTGTCCTGCAGCACCTTCGCCATCGGAACAACGCAGTTCGTGGTACAGGACGCGTTCGAGATGATGCTGTGCTTGCCGGGGTCGTAATCATCGTCGTTGACCCCCATGACGAGCGTGATGTCCTCATCCTTGGCGGGGGCTGAGATGATTACCTTCTTGGCACCGGCGTCGAGGTGCTTTGAGGCGTCGGCTCGTTTGGTGAACAGCCCGGTCGACTCGACCACAACCTCTACTCCGAGATCGCCCCACGGCAGCGAGCCGGGGTCTCGCTCGGACAGCACTCGCACCTCGGTGCCGTCGACCGAGAAACCCTCGTCGGAACTCTTGACCTCTTTGCCGAGGCGGCCGAAGACTGTGTCGTACTTGAGCAGATGGGCGATGGTGGCCGGGTCGGTGATGTCGTTGACCGCCACCACCTCCAAGTCCGCGCCCTTGGCGGTAAACGCCCGGAAGAAATTACGCCCGATGCGCCCGAAGCCGTTGATCCCTACTCGCGTCGTCATCGACGACACCTCCCGTTTGAGCTAGCGGATGGTCCCAATGCTGGCGTCATCCTAAGCCAGGGCCGTCGCCGGAGGGGGCCGAAAGCGGACCGTGGGACTCTGCCCACGGTTTTCGGTGGGTAGAGGCACACCGTGGTCATTTGCCACCGCGGGCGCGGGCGGGGGCTGGGGCAGGGCCGACACTCAGGCCAGGCTCCGCAGGACCTCGGCCAGCCGGGCGGGGTCGTGGCCTCCGTCGGGGGAGGCCACGTCTGCCTCGACCACCCTGACCCCGCAGAACTCGAGCGTCTCCCGATCGACGGCCACGCCGGCGGGCTCCAGCACAGGACGTTGCACGACTACAACGTCGGCCGCGTAGGGACCGGCGTGCGCCAGCAGCGCCTCGAGATGCCCCCCGGCGGTGAGGGCGGTCGTCTCCCCTGGCTGGGTGCAGCTGTTGCACACGAACACCTTGCAAGCCTCGGTCCGAGCCAGTGCCTCCTTGATGCCGGGCACGATCACGGTGGCGATGAGGCTCGTGAACAGGCTCCCCGGCCCCAGCACCACCTGGTCGGCCTCGAGGATCGCCCGCACCGCCCCCTCGTAGGCGACGGCGTTGGCCGGTTTGAGATAGACCGCCTGGATGGGGGCTCCCGCGCTTTGCACGGCCACCTGGCCGCGCACGACCTCCCCGTTGACGCGCGCCCGCAGCGCAACCACCTGGGTGGTGGCGGGATGGACGAGCCCGCCTGCGCCCAGCAGCTCGCCTGCTTGCTGCACCGCCGCGGCGAAGTCACCGGTCATCTCGGTCAGTCCGGCGATCACGAGATTGCCGAGGGGGTGCTCGCTCAGCGTCCCTTCGCCGAAGCGGTGCTGGTAGAGACGAGCGAGCGCCGAGTCCTCGGACAATGCCACCAGACAGTTGCGGATGTCTCCGGGGGCGGGAATGCCGAGCTCCCTCGTCAAACGGCCCGAGGAGCCACCGTCGTCGGCCACCGTCACCACCGCAGCGACCTCGTCGGCGTAGCGGCGCGCAGCCCTGAGGGTGGCGGCGAGGCCGTGACCGCCCCCCACCCCAGTGACCTTCATTGCGCTTGCGGGCGCTCGACGTCTCGATGCACGACTTTGGCCCGGAAGCCGAGATCGCGAATCGTCGCACCTATTGCCTCGGACAACACCACAGAGCGATGGCGTCCGCCGGTGCAGCCAATCGCCACGGTGAGATAGTGACGACCTTCCTCCTGGTATCCGTTCAGCAACATCTCGAGCAGATCGCAGAGGCGGTCCATGAATACTGTCGTCACGCTGTGGCCGAGGACATAGTCCTTGACAGACTGCTCGAGCCCGGTCAAGGGCCGAAGGTCGGGCACCCAGTGTGGGTTGGGCAGAAACCGAACATCGAGCACAAGGTCGGCATCGAGCGGCAACCCGTACTTGTATCCGAACGAGATCACCGTCGTGCTGAGGCCATCGGAAGCACTCACATCCGAGAAGTAGGAGCCCAGCCGCGTCCTCAACGCGCGCACGGACATATCCGAGGTATCCACCACGATGTCGGCACCCTCTCGGAACGGCCTCATGAGATCGCGCTCCCGCTGGATACCGACCGCTACGCGATCGTCCGGTGCCAGGGGATGCCTGCGACGAGAGGCGTCGAAGCGCCTCACCAAGACATCGTCGGAGGCCTCCAGGAACACGAGCCGGTAGTTGCACACATCCCGTCTCAGCTTCTCGAGCTCCTTCATCGCTTCGGAGAAGAAGGTGCCGCCGCGCGCGTCAATCACCAATGCAATGAGATCGATGTCGTTGCCGGGCGCCAGTGCCAGGGACACCATCGTCTTGATCAGGGCCGGCGGCAGGTTATCGACCACGAACCACCCGAGGTCCTCGAGTGCCTTTGCCGTCTCGGAGCGCCCCGCTCCCGACAGCCCGCTTATGACCAAGACATCGACGCGCTGCGCGCGCTGTCTCAGGCTCATGACGCCTGCTGCTGCGCGACGGTAGGATCTGAGAACTGCGCAAATACAGCTTCGGCTACCGTGCGCGGAAGGCCGGGCACCTCGTAAAGTTCCTCCAGGGTCGCCGTCCGAATTCGCTTGACCGAGCCGAAATGGTTCAAGAGCTTCTTGCGCCGAGCGTCTCCCAACCCCGGCACCGCATCGAGCGCGGAGCGCGTCATGCTCTTGCTGCGGCGAAGACGATGGTAGGTGAGCGCGAACCTGTGGGCCTCATCCCGAACACTCTGCAACAGATACAGCGCTTCGGAGCTTCGGGGGATGACGATGGGCTCGGCACGATCGGGAAGGAAGACTTCTTCCATCCGTTTGGCGAGGGAGCACACCGCGATGTCGTCGATCCCCAGCTCCTCCAAGACCTCGACCACGCTGCTCAGTTGTCCTTTGCCTCCATCGATCACCACTAGGTTTGGTGCGTAGGCAAACTTCCGGTTCGTTTCGACTTCCGAGTCGCCCCGCCGATAGCGAAGAAACCGCCGCCTCACGACCTCTCCCATCATTGCGAAGTCGTCGGGTCCGCTCGTGTACTTGATCTGAAAACGCCGGTAGTCGGATCGCTTGGGCACGCCGTCCTCGAACACGACCATGGAGCCGACCGCCTCAGACGGACCCGTATTGGAGATGTCGAAACACTCGATGCGAAGCGGAGCCTGTCTCAGCCCCAACGCCTCCTGCAACTCGGTGAGCTGGCGGGAGCGAGAGGCGAAATCGCTCGAACGTTTGAGCCGGTGGCGGGCGAACGCTTCCTTGGCATTGTCGGTAACCGTCTGCAGCAACGAACGCTTGGCTCCCCTTTGTGGCACCGACAGGGTCACAGGCCCGCCTCGGAGCTCCGACAGCCACGCCTCGACCAGCGCGCGGTTGGTTGGCTGCACCGGCACCAACACGCGCCGCGGGACATCCGAGTCCGCATAGAGACGCTCCAAGAATCCCTCGACCAGCTCCGCAGTTGCGAGATCCTCGACCTTGTCCACGATGTAGCCCTTGCGGCCGGTGACCCGGCCTCGGCGTACGAAGAACACTTGCACCGCGGCCTCGAGGTCGTCTTCGTGCCAACCGACGACGTCGATATCGTCGCGCTCCGAAGACACCATCTGCTGTTTCTCGATGGCGCGGCGAACGTTGTCGAGCTGGTCCCTCAGCTTGGCGGCAAGCTCATACTCTTCCCGGTCCGACGCCTCCTTCATGGCGGTCTCGAGGCGGTCTATCACCGGGCGCGTGTGTCCGTCGAGGTAGTCGCACAGCTCCGAGACGATGGCGCGATGTTCGTCCGGAGACACCGCTCCCACACACGGTCCCGAGCAGCGCTCGATGTCGTATAGAAGGCAGGGGCGATTGCGCCTGCGGCAGCGGTCGAACACCCCTTGAGAGCAGGTCCTGATGGGAAACGTCGTGAGCAAGAGGTCGAGCGTGTCGCGAATCGCGTAGGCGTGGGCGAAGGGCCCGTAGTACTTGACCCCCTTGCGCTTGGATCCGCGCATTACTCGCGCCCGTGGAATCTCCTCATCGAGGGTCACCGCGAGATAGGGATAGCTCTTGTCGTCCCGATAGCGCACGTTGTAGCGGGGACGGTGCTCCTTGATGAGGTTGAGCTCGAGGTGAAGCGCTTCGACCTCGTTGTCGGTGACGATCCAGTCGACCTCGGAGGCGGCCTCGACCATCGCCCTGGTGCGCGGGTGGAGCTCGGGCCCAAAGTAATTGGACAGGCGCGACCGCAACGTCTTCGCCTTGCCCACGTAGATGACGCGCCCCTGAACGTCCTTGAACAGGTAGACGCCCGCGGCTGTGGGGATCGAGCCGGTTTCCGGTCTCGCAAGCGAGTTCTGTGTCATGTCCTCAGCAATCGAAACACATCAGCGGGGTGCGTGGCGGTGGCTGCAGGCTCGACCTCATCGCTCGGCGGCTCGCGGCGCCGGCCCCCGCCGCTCCCGGGTCAGCCGCTCGGACTGCTCCCGGCGCCAGCGCTCGATCGCGCCGTGGTCGCCCGACAGCAGCACCGGCGGGACCCCTAACCCCCGATACTCGGTGGGCCGGGTGTACTGCGGGTACTCCAGAGTCCCGGCCGCATGCGACTCGAAGCTCAGCGACTGCTCGTTGCCCAGCACCCCGGGCAGCAGGCGGGCCACGGCTTCGATGACCACCAGCGCGCCGAGCTCACCTCCGGCCAGCACGAAATCGCCGATCGACAGCTCCTCGTCGGCCACCTCGGCGACCCGCTCGTCGACGCCTTCGTAGCGCCCGCACAGGAGGACCAGTTGAGCATGCCCCGCGAGCCGTGCCGCGCCCTGATGGTCGAGCTTTGTGCCCTTGGCGGACAGCAGGACGACATGCCCGCCCGGCTCCCGCACCGCGTCGACCGCTTCGAAAAAGGGGGCCGGGCTCATCACCATGCCGGCCCCGCCCCCATAGGGCTCGTCGTCGACCGAGCGATGCCGGTCCGAAGACCACTCCCTGAGGTCGTGGGCGCGCACGTTCAGCCGTCCCGCTGCGAGCGCGCGGCCCAACACCCCCCAGGAGACGAAGCCCTCGACGAGCCCGGGAAAGATCGTGACGACGTCGATGTCCATTAGCGCCTCATTAGTCGAGCAAGCCGGGCGGGGCATCGACGACCGCGCGACGGGAGTCCCTGTCGATGTCACTCACGATGGCTTCAACCAAAGGGACAAGCCTCTCGCCGACGGGCGTCTCGACCACCAGCAGGTCCTGGGCCACCCTGGACACGACCCCCGTGATCCGCCCCAGCTCCCGTCCCTCGGGGTCCTCCACCTTCATGCCGATCAGCTCGTGCTCCCACCATTCGCCCTCCTCGAGCGCACGCACATCGCCCGGCTGCACGTAGAGGGGGCCGCGCATTCTCTCGGCGGCAGTGCGGTCGCCCACGCCTTCGAACTTGACGAGAAACCGTTGGTGGTGCCCGCGGGAGCGCTCCACGGTGAGGAGCTCGCCTCGTGCGCCGACGAGGACGGCACCCGGCTCGAAGCGCCCGGGATGGTCTGAGATCGGAGTGACGTAGAGCTCGCCGGAGAGCCCGTGCGGCTTTCCCGCCTGTCCCGCCAGCAGCAGCTCGGGCGGGTCACCCGGCTCGCCGTCCTTAATCGACCACCTCGACCGTGATGCTCTCCCCATCGCGCTGTCCCGTCGCCTTGGCCAGAGTTCGCAGGCTGCGGATGATGCGGCCCCGTTTGCCGATGATCTTGCCGACGTCGTCGGGATGGACGGTGACCTCGACCACGAGCGTGCCCCGTTCGTTCTCGACCTCCTCGATCTCGACCGCATCGGGATGCTCGACCAGCCACGGAGCGACGTACTCGATCAGCTCCCGCGTCATTCCTCGGAGGAGCCTTCCTCGTCGTCTTCGGCGACCGAGGCCGCCGGCGTCGCCCGGCGAGCCGCGGCAGGTGCACCCTCAGCCTCGGGAGTGCTCCGGGCAGAGGCGGCGGTGACTCCGGGACGACCGGAAAACTCTCCCCACGCCCCGGAGATGTCGAGCAGCTTGCGGACCGGCGGGGACGGCTGTGCGCCCTGCTTCAGCCAATAGACCGCCCTGTCGTTGTCAATCACGACCACGGAGGGATCAGCACGGGGCTGGTAATGCCCGATGGATTCGATGATGCGTCCATCACGCGGGCTGGTGGCGTTGGCTACCACGACCCGATAGGAGGCTCTCTTCTTCTTGCCGGTTCGCATCAGCCTGATTTTGACCACGGTTCTCCTCGATCGGGGGGCGGCGCCTTCGCGCCACGAAACATCGTTAGCAAAGGGATTGACCAGATTCTAGCAGCACCCTCAGAGGCCCAGGTTAGGCGGGACCTTGAGGCCGCCCGGGAGCCGCATGGGGCCCCCAGGTTTGCCCGCAGACATCATCTTGACCATCTTGCGGACGTCGTCGAACTGCTTGACGAGCTTGTTGACCTCCTGAACACTCGTTCCCGACCCGCGGGCGATACGTGTGCGTCGGCTCCCGTTGATGAGATGGGGGTTGTTGCGCTCCTGCATCGTCATCGAGCGGATGATCGCCTCGATGCGGGGGAGCTGCTCGTCTATCTCCACGTCTCCGACCGGCAGCTTTGACATGCCCGGCAACATCCCCAGGACCTGCGACATGGGACCCATCTTCTTGAGCGCCTGCATCTGGCTAAGGAAGTCCTCGAAGGTGAAATCGGACTTGCGAAGCTTTTCCTCCATCTTCTTGGCCTCGGCCGTATCGAACGCCGACTCGGCCTTCTCGATCAGAGTCAGAACGTCGCCCATCCCGAGGATGCGAGACGCCATACGGTCGGGGTAGAAGGCCTCCAGATCGGACAGCTTCTCCCCCACTCCCGCGAACTTGATCGGGCGTCCGGTGACGTAAGTCATGGACAGCGCCGCCCCGCCGCGTGCGTCGCCGTCGAGCTTGGTGAGGATGACACCGGTAACTTCGACCTCGCTGCTGAATGCCTCGGCCACGTTGACCGCGTCCTGGCCTGTCATGGCGTCGCACACGAGCAGCGTCTCGGTGGGATCGAGTGCGTCGTGTATCTGGGCGAGCTGAGCCATCAGCTCGCGATCCACGTTCAAGCGCCCGGCGGTGTCCACGATCAGGTCGGTGTAGCCCTCGTCGCGCGCAAGGGTCAGGGCGCGCCCGGCGACCGCCACGGGGTCGGCCGCGTCGGCCTCGGCGTGGGTTGGGACTCCGGCCTGCTCCCCCAGTATCTGGAGCTGGCGTATGGCCGCGGGTCTCTGGAGATCGCAGGCGGCAAGCAGCGGGCGTCGGCCCTGGGACTTCAGATGGCGGGCGAGCTTGGCGGCCGCGGTCGTCTTTCCCGAGCCCTGAAGACCTGCGACCAGAATGATGCGCGGCGGTCGGTCGGCGTGCGCCAACGCGCTGGCCTCCTTGCCGAGCATATCGATGAGGGCCGCGTGCACCAGCTTGATCACCTGCTGCGCCGGAGTGAGGCTCTTGTGAATCTCGGCCCCCGCGGCTCGCTCTCGTACGTCCTTCACGAACGCCTTCACGACCCTCAACGAGACGTCCGCTTCGAGCAACGCCAGGCGGATCTCGCGCAGGACCTCGTCTACCTGTTTCTCGTTGAGGCGGCCGCGCCCTCTCAGCCGGGTGAAGATCTCGTCGAGGCGGCCCGACAGGGTGTCGAACATCTAGTCGAACATCATGAGAGCAGGGCGTCGACGTAGGTCTTGGGGTCGAAGGGCTCGAGGTCGTCGATGCCCTCCCCCACTCCGATGAGCTTGATCGGCAGCCCCAGCTCGGACTCGATGGCGAGCGCTATCCCGCCCTTGGCGCTACCGTCGAGCTTGGTCAGCACCACTCCGGTGACGCCCGCCGCCTGGGTGAACCTGCGCGCCTGGGCAAGGCCGTTCTGGCCCGCAGTCGCATCGAGGACCAGAAGCGCCTCGGTGACCGAACCCTCCTTCTCGACCACCCGCCGGATCTTCGAGAGCTCGTCCATCAACGGGGTCTTGGTGTGGAGCCGCCCCGCAGTGTCGATCAGGAGCACATCAAGGCCGCGGGCGCGAGCGAAGCGGACGGCGTCGAACGCCACCGCTCCGGGGTCGGCCCCCGGCTGATGCCGTACGAGCTGGGCCGAGGAGCGTCCGGCCCACACCTGGAGCTGCTCGTCGGCGGCGGCACGGAAGGTGTCGGCTGCCGCGAGAGCAACGCCCTGGCCCCGGCGCGTGAGATCCGAAGCCAGCTTGCCGATGGTCGTGGTCTTGCCGGTGCCGTTGACGCCCACAACGAGCCATACGGTGGGCGGCTCCGGGGCGAACGCAAGCGCCCGGTCACGGCCGGGGTCGACCGACTCGAACAGGGCTACCAGCTCCTCGGCCAGCAGGCCCTTCAGCTCGGCGGCGTCGATAATTCCACGTTCTGTGGCCGCCACCCGCAGCCGGGCCACGATCTTGGTGGAGGTCTCGACGCCGACATCGGCCTGGATGAGTGCCGCCTCGAGATCCTCCCAGGTGTCCTCATCGACCCCGCCACCGAAGGCCTCCGCCAGCCGCGCCGCGAAGAAGCGTCTGCTCTTGACCAAGCGGTCGCGCAGGGTGGGCCGCGGCGGGGCCTCTTGCATCCGCTCCTGCAGGGGAGCCTCGGCTGCCGATGCGGTCTTCGGAGGCGGTTCTGCCTGCTCGTCCCTTTCTTCTCCCTCCTGCTCCCGTTTTTCTCCCTCCTCTTCCTTCCCCTCCTCCGCCCTGGGCCGGGTGGGCGTTTCGACCGCGGTGCGCCCCGCCCGCTCCATTGCCTCGAAGTCCTTCATGCGGGTTGCCCCGCGCCGTCCGGAAGGGCGGCGGCGACGCGCCACCACCACGCCGGCCACTATCACGACCAGCGCAAGACCGACCAATATCTGGGGGAGGAGCTCTTCGAGCATCCTCACAGGCTAAACCGCCCTGTTCATTGACTGAGAACCGGCGACTCCCGCGACTCCTGCATCCTCTGGGCGATCACCTCGGAGACTCCGTCTGCTCGCATCGTGACCCCGTAGAGCACGTCGGCGGCCTCCATGGTCCTCTTCTGATGGGTCACGATCAGAACCTGCGCTCGCTCCTCAAGCTCGTGCACGAGCGAGATGAAGCGCTGCAAGTTGATGTCGTCGAGCGCCGCCTCGACCTCATCGAGCAGGTAGAAGGGCGACGGCCGGGCCCGAAAGATCGCAAACAGAAAAGCAAGGGCGACGAGAGAGCGCTCGCCTCCGGACAGGAGCGACAGCTTCTTGACCCTCTTGCCCGGGGGCCGTGCCTCGATCTCGACCCCCCCGCCCAGAAAGTCCTGCCCTTCGGTCAGCTCCAGGCGGCCTCTGCCTCCGGGGAAGAGGCGCTCGAAGACCACCTCGAACTCACGAGCGACGTCCTCGAAGGCCTCGGAGAAGACCTGCACAATCGTCTCGTCGACCTCGGCCACGATCTTCAACAGGTCCTTTTTCGAGGACTCGAGGTCCTCCATCTGCGCCACCAGGAACCGCTCTCGCTCCTCGGCCTGACTGCACTCCTCGGCCGCCTGAGGGTTGACCGGGCCCAGGCGCCTTATCTGCGACTCCAGTTGCTGGGCGCGACTCCGAGCCTCGACCTCGTCCTCGCCGAGGACGTCCAATGCACCCAGCTCTGCGGCCGTGAGCCCCCACTCCTCGAGCGCTCTCTGGGCCAGCGCCTCGGCGCGAGCGCGCGCCTCTGCCCGCTTCACGTCCAGCTCTGTTCGGAGGCGCTCGGAAGCCCCGAGGCCCTGTTCGAGCTCCAGCTCGCGGGCGCGCAGCTCGGCCACCCGTCGTTCGGCGGCTCGGGCCTGCTCGCGCGCCTCTCGCGCCCGGCCCTGGGCTTGCTCCGACCACGACGCGGCCCTGGCGGCCACCTCCGCGATCATCTCCGCCAGCAGTAGCACGCGTTCACGCTCGCGCTCGAGTCGGTCGCGCACCTCGGCCAGCCCGCTCAAGGAGCTTCTGGCATCGGCAATGCCCGCCTCTGCCTCTTCCACACGATGACGGGCACTCAACGCTCTTTCTTCGGCCCCGCGTGCCTCTATCTCGGCCTCGTTGGCCTCGATCATCACGGCTCGACTCTGCTCGGCCGCGTCCTCGGCCGAGCGCAGGAGCCGCTCGAGGTCTTCGGCCGCCTGGCTCTGAGCCGAACGGTGGGCCGGCAAGGCAGTCCGCTCGTCGAGCGCCGCACGTTGTGCGGAAGCCAGAGCCTCGGACACCCGGGCGAGCTCTTCGTCGAGAGTCGCAAGCTCGGTCTCACGCTTGTCGTGGCGGCGGCGGGCGGCCGCCAACCGGTCGGCGGCGGCCGCCAGAAGGGCATCGTGATTCCTGAGCTGTTCGTCGAGGGTGGCAACCTCCTCCCAGCGCTGCTCGGAGCGAGCCCGGGCCTGGTTCAGGATCGCGCTCGCCTCCTCGGTACCGGCCGCCGCCAGACGCGCCCGTGTGTGCGCCTCCTCCAGCAGCGGCCGCAGTCGCTCCTGGAGTTCAGGATGATCGGCGAACAGCGCCTCGACCTGCTCGAACGCCTCCACGCGGGCATCCGCGGCGGCCCCCTCGGAGCCCGAGGCGCCCAGCGCATCGCGCAGGCGTTCTTCCTCTTGCCGCTGTTCTTCGAGCGCCGCCTCGGCCCTCGCCGCCGCTTCGGTGGCCTCGTCCAGACGCTGTTCGGAGGAGACCACCTCGTCCCGGGCTCGCCGGATGGCGGCAACGTCCTCCTCGAGCGCCGCCTGAGCGCTGTTGCGGCGCTGCTGCACGGCCGCCGTGCGCGCCTCGTAAGAAGAGATCGTGGCCCGTCCCGCCGCTTCTGAGCCCTCGGCCCGCACCACGGCCTGCGCGGCGGTGGTTTCGCGAGCCCGGCCCTCGGCGACCGCCCTCTGCGTCTCCACCAACGCGGCCGCAGCAGCGGCGGCTTGCTCGTGTCGCTCGCGAGCACGTTCGCGGGCACGATCGGCCTCCACCGCTCGCTCGGCTGCTCGCCCGCCCCAGCGCTCGAGCTCTGCCTCGAGCAGCGTGATGCGCTCGCGATAGCCCTCCTCGGTCTCGGCACGCAAACGCAGCTCGATACGGGCGGCGCGTTCGGCCGCGAGCCGCTTCAGGCTCTCGAGGCGGTCGGTCACCCGGCTCACGCCGTGGGCACGAACCAGCGCCTGCTCGGCGCCTTCGGCGGCCGACTCTCGTTCGGCGCCCACGCTCTGGAGGCGCGTGCGGACACCGTCGAGCTCGTCGCGGGCCAGCGCCGTCCGCCGGGTCTGCATGTGGAGGTTGTGTTCGGCGTCCTCGAGCTCGAGCGCACGCAGGTCCGTGGCACAGAGGCGCTGCTTGAGCTCGCGATGCTCGGCCGCGAGCTCCGAGTGGCGGGCCGCCGCCGACGCCTGGCGCCGCAACGGCCGCAGCGCCCGTCTCAGCTCCGAGAGCACGTCGGCGAGTCGCATGAGGTTGTCGTCGACCCGCTCGATCTTTCGGATAGAGCGCTCCTTGCGCTTGCGGTACTTGCCGATCGAGGCCGCCTCTTCGATGAAGGCGCGCCGCTCCAGGGGCTGGGCGTGCAGAACCTGGTCGAGCTGGCCCTGACCCACCAGCGTGTGGAGGCTGCGCCCCACCCCCGCGTCGGACAGCAGCTCCTGGATGTCGAGGAGGCGGCAGGGGGCAGAGTTGATCCGGTACTCGGAGCTCCCGGTGCGGTCGGCGAAGCGGCTGACGGTCACTTCGGACAGGTCCAGCCCGAGCGTGCCGGAGCCGTTGTCGAGGGTGAGCTCGACCTCGGCCACGCCCAGTCCCGCCCGCTCGGCCGAGCCCGCGAAGATGACGTCCTCCATAGAGGCTCCCCGCAGGCTCGAGGGGGCCTGGGAGCCGAGCACCCAGGAGATGCCGTCGGCGATGTTGGACTTGCCGGACCCGTTGGGGCCCACGATGACGTTGATGCCGGGCTCCAGCTCGAGCACGGTGGGGTTCGCGAACGACTTGAACCCGGACAGCCGCAGGAACCTCAGGAACATGGCGTCAACCTAACAGCGGCCCCCGACGCGGCCACGGCTTTGGGGGCTCGGGCCGAACTTTGCGTCGCCGACCACCTGTGAGGTGGTTTCGGGCTCAAAGTTGCCGCGCCGGCGCCGGAAGGTTCGGGGCCCCCCACCACGGGCCGAACTTTGCGTCGCCGACCACCTGTGAGGTAGTTATTGGCACAAAATTGCTGGGCCGGGCCGAACTTTGCGTCGCCGACCACCTGTGGGGTGGTTATTGGCTCAAAGTTGCCGGATGCGGCCTAGCTACTTGATCGTGAAGGTCTGCTCGTCCTGCGGAGACTCGCGGTCAACCTGGACCCCCGCCACCCGGACCCCGTTGGGGCCGGCGCGGCACAGCCCGACGACCCGGTAGACCTCGTCGCGCGGCCCCTCCAGTACGGCTTCGACACGACCGTCTGGGAGCATGCGGACCCAGCCCGTGACGCCCAGCTCGGAAGCCTTGTCGGCGACGGCTTTCGGAAAGTCGCTGGCATCGAGCTCGCCGTCGACGAACACGTGCACTCTGGTTCTATCCTCCAACGCTCGACCTCCCGGACATCACGACGGACTGAGGACACGCCTCAACTAGCTCGAGCACCAGAATCTCCCTCCACGGACCACTCCGCCATCCTGCCCAGCGCGTGGCGGGCCGCGTTCTGCTCCGCCTCCTTCTTGCTGTGCCCCGACCCGCTGCCACACGCCCGATCCTCGACGAAGACGTCGGCGGTGAACCGCTTGGCATGGTCGGGCCCACTGGACTGAACCCGGTAGAGAGGCCTGGTGCCATACAGGCGCACGATCACTTCCTGCAGCGCCGTCTTCGAATCGTGGCCACCGCCCTCGGCCGCGACTTCGACCATCCGCGCAGTGAAGAGCGGAATCAGAACCGTGGCGACATGCTCGCTGCCCCGGTCGATGTGGGCCGCGCCCACCAGCGCCTCGAAGGTGTCGGCCAGAAGAGAAGACTTGTCGCACCCTCCCGACGCCCGCTCTCCCCGGCCCAGCATCATGTAGCTCCCGAGCCCGAGCCTGCGGGCGAGCGCGGCGAGAGCGTGGGTGCTGACAAGTGACGCACGCAACCTCGCCAAATGCCCTTCGTCCAGCTCCGGATAGGTGCGATAGATGAGGTCGGTGACCAACGCCCCCAGGATGGCGTCCCCGAGAAACTCAAGCCGCTCGTTGTGCTCGCTCGGCTCGGGACGCTCGAATGCATACGAGCGGTGTGTAAGCGCCTGCTCATAGATGGACCCCGGTGGAGCCGGAAGCCCCAGCGCCCCAAGAACGGCTGAAGAGCTAGTCCGTCTCGACAACCTGGCGACCCGCGTAGTAGCCGCAGTTGGGGCAGATACGGTGGGGCAGCTTGGGCTGCCGACAATGGGGACAGGACGAGTAGGTGGGGGCCTCGGCGCGCCAATGGGCGCGCCGCATGCGCATTTTCGATCTCGTCTTTCTTCGTTTGGGTACGGCCACTGCTTCCTCCTCGCCGTCCGGCACGGGCGTTCGTCGCTCGATCTCGCCCTCTCCGGAGCCTTTCTTGGTTAGGTTGATCCCTCCGAGGCTGCCTGGGACAGTTTCGCCTTGAGCTCCTCCAAGGGCGCCCAGCGCGGGTCTGAGCTCTCCAGGCGACACGAGCACACCCCCTCGTTGAGATCCCGGCCGCAATGGGGGCATAGGCCCTTGCAGTCGGCATCGCACAAGGGATTGAGGGGCAGGGCAAGTGTCAGGGTGTCGCGAAAGACGGGCTCGAGATCGATATCTGTTCCCGACAGCTCATAGGCCTCGTCCGCCAGCTCGTGGCCGGGCTCGACGAAGAGCTCACAGAGTTCGAGCGCGATCTCAATCGGCACCGGGCGCGCACAGCGAGCACAGTCCGCACCGGCGGAGCCCTGCAGACGACCGGTGACGAGCACTCCTTCGACGACGCTCTGAGCGCACAGCTCCGCCTCGACCGGGCTGTCGCTGAGACGCGTCAGTCCCACTCCGGCATCGGGCACAGGCGCGGCCACGACGATGTCCCGGCGCCGGCCGGGCTGGCCGAGGATGTCGGCGACCGAGAAGACTAGGTAAGGCACTGAAACGAGTCGCCCCTTTTGCGCGCAGTGCGGGCTCTCCATGCGGCCCGCGAGGTAGTGAAATGATATCAGAGGGCACCTTTTTGCCAGGATTTGGCTAAGTCAGCGTGCCGAGGTTCAGCATGGGTCAGAGGGCGGGCTCGTTCAGGTGGGCGCCGTCGAAGGGGTCCTGCTCCCTCGATTCCTCCCCCTCATCGCCTCGGGGAGCGACTAGCTGCTCTCTGCCGCGGGCGACAGTTGACAGGGTCTTGTTGAGCAGGATCTCGAAACCGGCGAGCTTCTGGTCGATGTAGTCCTCGGCTTCCAGCCGCGTCCTGGCGGCCTTCGCCTTGCCCTCGTCGATCAGGCGTTCAGACTCGCGCTGGGCCGCGTGGACGATCTCCGAGCGCGACAGCAGCCGGTCTCGCTGCTCCCGGGCCTCGGCCAGGAGGCGGTCCGCCTCCTTACGAGCGCGCGCCAGGAGCTCATCCCGGTCGCGTGCCATCCAACGAGCCTGCCTCACCTCATCGGGGACCGCCTGTTTGAGCTGTGCGATCAGCTCCAGAAACTCATTTCGATCTATAACCGCGCTCGAGGAGAACGGGACCGACTTGGCCTCCTCCACAAGAACCTGCAGTTCCTCCAAACGTTCAACGATGTCCATCGTTCCCCTCTCCGCTATCCCGTCCCCAGCTTCGTTGTAACGGAGCGGCCCTCCGTGCTCCTCACGAAGAGATTGCCATGCTCAAGGCCCGTTGACTAGCATCTGTTCGAGTGCGCTCTGGACTCCTTTGGGGACGAGGCCTTCCACCCGGCCCCCGTAGCGCGCGACCTCCTTGACCAGGCTCGAGGACAGAAACGCCCATTCGGGAGTGGCGGTGACGAACATCGTGTCGAGCTCAGGAGCAAGACGTGAGTTCATTTGCGCCATCTGCAGCTCGTACTCGAAGTCGGACACCGCTCGCAGCCCTTTGATCACGAGGCTGATGCCGAGGGTGCGCGCATGGTCGACGAGGAGGCCGTCGAACGACGAGATCTCGATGTTGTCGAGGCCGGAGAGGGCATCGGACAACATCGCCGTGCGCTCCTCGAGCGTGAACATGGGG
This sequence comes from Actinomycetota bacterium, assembly GCA_035646635.1. Classification (GTDB taxonomy): domain Bacteria; phylum Actinomycetota; class CADDZG01; order CADDZG01; family WHSQ01; genus JACDAL01. The sequence goes on from DASRPA010000180.1 coordinate 15,713, forward strand.
TTCTTGGAAGGGTTTCTATTGACGGCCACAACCACGCCCTCGAAGTAGCGGGCGGCCCGCTCGATCACGTCGACGTGGCCGTTGGTCACGGGGTCGAACGACCCCGGACACAGGGCCCTCGCCATTAGCGGCGTCTACCCCTGATCCTCTGGCGAGCCCTCTTCGTCCTCATGGGCGAACACGTAGAGATGGGCCTGACCATAGTCGCGCTCCCACACGAGCTGCAGCCCAAACGGCTCTATGCGGCTCTCCTTGAGGGGGCGATGGAGGGCGATCCGGCCCGCATCCGCGAGCCACCCACCCATGACGACCGCCTCAAGGTCGCGCCGCACATCCGGCAGCGGCATGCCGTAGGGAGGGTCGATGAAGATCAGGTCCATACGCTCGTCGGCGGGACGGCCCAGGGTCGATGACACCTGAGACCACTGCACCTCGGAACGCGAGCCCAGCCCGGTCGCCTCGATGTTGGCCTGGAGCTTGACAATCGCCTCGTGGGCGCTTTCGACGAAGGTGGTGGCGGTGGCTCCCCGAGACAGTGCTTCCAGACCGAGCGAGCCGGAGCCCGCATAAAGATCGAGGACCCGAAACCCGTCCATCGCCCCGAGCGCGGAGAACAGCGACTCCTTCATCTGATCGGTCATCGGCCGCGTGCCAGAGGTGGGAGCGCGCAGCCGCCGCCCCTTAGCCTGGCCCGCAATTACTCGCATAACTTGAACATAACCCCAATTCTAGTGAGCCAAGGTATTCACCCCGACTGCACGACCTCCAGAGAACGTTCCGGGAACCGGGCTCTCATCTCGCGCTCGAGAGCACGATGCTCCGGGTGCTGCAGCTCGGGATCCTCCTCCAACAATCTAACTGCCAGCTCACGCGCCTCGATGATCGCGTCCTGATGCTCGAGCACACGCGTCATCTTGAGCTGCGGCATGCCCGACTGGCGGGCGCCGAACAGCTGGCCCTCGCCTCGCTGCGCAAGGTCGACCAACGCCAGTCGGAAGCCGTCGGTGGTGTCTCTGATCGCGGTCAGCCGCTCGGCGGCGGCGCGCGCGGAGGGCTCTCGTGCGGCCTCGAGGTCTATTCCCGTCGCCAGAACGCAGTAGGAGTCGTGCTCGCCGCGTCCGATGCGGCCTCGTAGCTGGTGCAGCTGGGCGAGCCCGAAGCGCTCGGCGTCCTCCACCAACATCATCGTGGCGTTGGGCACGTCGACTCCCACTTCGATGACCGTGGTGGCAACAAGAACCTGCGTCGAGCCTCCCCTGAAGGCAGTCATGGCCGCCTCCTTGTCCTGCGCCTTCATGTCGCCGTGGACGAGGCCCACCGAGAGCTCCGGCCACACGTCCTTCTGCAGGCGCCGAGCCTCGCTCTTGGCGTCCCTCAAGTCGGTCGTGCGGGACTCCTCGCGCAGCGCATAGACCACGAACGCCTGGCGGCCGGCCATGGCCTCGGACCGTATGAGCTCGTACGCGACCTGCCGCTCCGCTTCGGTGGGGGCGATCGATGTCTGGACGGGCCGCCGGCCCAACGGAAGCTCATCGAGTATCGAGATGTCGAGATCGCCGTAGATCGACACTGCCAGAGTGCGGGGTATCGGTGTTGCCGTCATCACCAGGATGTCGGGTTCGCCGTCGGCGAAAGACTTGGCCCCGAGACCCTTGCGCTGATGTACGCCGAAACGGTGTTGCTCGTCGACCACTGCCAGCCCCAACTTGGGAATATCGACCGAGCTCTGAATCAGCGCATGTGTGCCGATCAGAAGATCGACCTCACCGGCAGTGGCGGCGGCGAGGATCTCGGAGCGCTGCCCCTCGGGCGTCGAGCCGGTCAGCAGGCGGACTACGGGGCGGCGGGAGATCGAGGCGAAGAGGTTACGAGCCTCCTCGGCGCCGAACGCTCGGCCCAGCAGCTCGGTGACGGTCAGGAAATGCTGCTCGGCGAGCACCTCAGTGGGAGCCATGAACGCGGCCTGATGCCCGCCGGCAATGGCGACAAGGCAGGCATAGAGAGCGACCACAGTCTTGCCCGACCCGACCTCGCCCTCGATGAGGCGGTGCATCGGGTAGGGCTTTGCCATGTCCGAGGCCACCGCCGCGCAGGCGCGCCGCTGTGCCCCGGTGGGCTCGAAGGGGAGGGCATGCATGAACGTCTCTGCCAGAGAGCCCTCGCCCGACTCCACCTGGCGCAGCCCGCGCACGGTGCGCTCGACCCGCCGCTTGCGGTAGACGAGGCCGAGCTGGAGCGTGAAGACCTCGTCGAATACCAGGCGGCGACGGGCGGCGAGGACATCCTTCTTTGTCTCGGGAAAGTGGATGAGACGTATCGCTTCACTTCTCTGGAGTAGTCCCAGCGAGCGCCTCAGGTTGTCGGGCAACGGGTCTGCAACGGCTGAGTGCTCGTGCAGTGCGTCCCACATCAGGCGGCGCAGGCCGTCGCTCGAGAGCTCGGCCGTGGCCGGATAGATGGGGACTATGCGCCCGACGTTGAAGGGCTCGCGACCGGAACGGACGATCTCGAAACGAGGGGCGGTCATCTGCAGCTTCCCCTTGTAGCGGCTCACGCGCCCATAGAAGAAAGCCTCCGTTCCCGGCCGCAGGGCCCGTGCCACCCAGTCCTGGTTGAACCATGTGACGGTCATCAGGCCCGTTTCGTCCCCGATGCTCCCCACGATCATCCTCTTGCCCGACTTGGTGCGAAAGGGAGGCTTGATCGATTTGACCCGGGCGTGCATCTGGACCTCTGTGTCCTGCGGCGCCCGGCCCAGCTCCGAGATCGTCCTCAGCTGCGTCCGATCCACGTGGTAGCGGGGATAGTGCTGCAAGAGGTCCTGGACGCTTGTGATGCCGAGCCTCTCGAGAGCGCCCTCTTTGCGCGTGAGCGGGGTCCTCTTGGCGGGCCCGGCGAAGAGTTCGAGCCCTCTGACGGGCAGCGTGATGATCTCGGCCATTGTGCACCTCCCCATAAATACGGTGGCATTCGAACGCCCCTGCATCGCCGCTCGCGGCGTGTCTCGTCGCTCACGTACCCTCCGGGTACGCAGCGCTCCTCGCGCCTGGCGAATCGGGGCGCAGTGACGCTCTCGGTGCGCACCGTATTTCCGGTGCGGAGCACCCTCAGCCTAGCGCCGGGCACCCCTCCTGACTCGTATTGCGGTGTCCCCGTCCCGAGCCGACGCCGGGGGCCGGGGCACCCGCGGGGTGGTGAAATGTCCTCGGTCCGCTATGCACCACCTTTTTCGGTGGTGAGATGTCCTCGGTCCGCGTTTCACCACCACCTCCGGGGCACGCCGCCGTGCGGTACCCTTGGCCGCTATGTCATCGGTTTGCGATATCTGTGGAAAGAAGCCGGGCTTCGGCAACAACATCTCGCACTCGCACCGGCTCACCCGCCGGCGCTGGAACCCAAACATCCAGCGGATGCGTGTGCTGGTGGAGGGCACGGCCAAGAGGCTGAACGTGTGCACGAAATGCCTCAAGGCCAACAAAGTCCTGCGCGTCGGATAGCGCCCTGAGCGCCGTCACCAACGCGGTTTCCCAGGCCAAGCTGAGGCTCGAGCGGGCCCGGGCTCGCCATTCCGTGGTCGACATCGCCATAACCACGTTCAAGCGGTTCTCCGAGGACGACGGGGCCACCCACGCGGCGGCGCTCACCTACTACATCTTCTTCTCTATCTTTCCCCTGCTTCTGTTCGCGGTATCGGTGCTCGGTTTCGTCGCCAGAGGCAACGAGGAGCTCAGGAAGGATCTTCTCGACGCCGGCGTGGGAGCGGTTCCCCTTCTCGCGAACGTCCTGCAGGAGGCGGGATTGGGCTTCTTCCAGGAGAGGGCCGGCAGCCTCGCCTTGACCGCCGTCGTTCTGTCCCTCTACACGGGCTCGGGCGCGGTCGTGGCGCTGGAGCACTCGCTCAACCGGCTCGACCACATCTCAGAGGAGGGCACCTTCCTGCAGAAGAGGCTCAAGTCCCTGCGCTGGCTGGCTCTGTTGGGCCCGGCGGCGGTGTTGACCGCCGCCTTGGGTGGCGTGGCGAACTTCTCGGATCAAACCTTCGGGGAAGGCTCAGCCCTGGCCCGGCTGGTCGCACTGGTCGGTCTGTTGGCCGGCTTGCTCGTGAGCACCGGACTGTTCGCGAGCGCCTTCCGCAACCTAGGCGGTGCGCACCGGTCGTGGCATGCCGTGCTTCCGGGCGCCATCTCCGGAGCGGTCGCGTTCGAGCTGCTGAAGGCGCTGAGCTCGCTCTACATCGCCAGCGGCGCCAAGAGCAGGGAGGCCACGTTCGGAGCCTTCGCGGCCGCTGCAACGTTCCTTATCGCCGCCTTTCTGATCTCACGCATTACGCTCTTGTCGGCCGAGCTCAATACCGTGCTCGCCGAACGACGCCTCACGCGAAGATCGAGTCCGATCCCAACCGGTTCAATCAGACCCAAGTCGATCAGACCCAACCAGACAGGAGGGGGCCCATGACCACGACGGGGACCAGACCGTCGTCCGAGGACTACTACCGCAACGAGCGGCCGGGCAGCCGGTCCGTCGGCCAGCTCATGAGGGAGATCACCGAGGACATCTCGACGCTGTTCCGCAAGGAGATCGAGCTGGCCAAGCAGGAGGTGGGCGAGTCGATCGCGGTCAAGACCAAGGGCGCGGTGATCATCGCGATTGCAGGGGTATTCGGGCTTCTCGCCTTGATGTTCGTGCTGCTGGCGCTGAGGGACGGCCTCGACACCTTCTTGTGGCAGTGGGTCGCCGACCTCGTGACCGCGCTGGTGCTTCTGGTGTGCGGTGGAATTGGAGCCCTGATCGCAAAGAAAAAGCTGCAGGCGCCGTTCAAGACCGAGCTCACCAAGAAGACGATCAAGGACGACGTCGAGCTTGCCAAGTCGCTGCGCAAGAGGCCGGGCTCGGCCACGACCAAGACCGGCGTCTAACCGACGCGTTGTTCGGGTAGGATTTCGGCTTCGGCCGCACACGGACAGCGCACAGGGGCACGCCTGGGGGCAAAAATGGGGCAAGACTCCAGCACCACAGTCACCGAGATAGAAGAGACCAGAGACGACCTCGCCCAGAAGGTCGATGAGCTCATGGGCCGCGCCCGCATCGAGGCAACCGAGGCGGGCAAGAAACTGGCAGTCGGAGCCGCCGCCGGCGCTGGCCTCTTGCTCGTAGGCTGGGTCGCCAAGCGCCGCGTCGGCCGCTAGCTACTCCTCGATCCGTGGCGGAGAGAAACCACAGCCTTCCCCTGTCCTTCAGAGCGCTGGTCTCCTCCGCTCTCGGGCTCTACCGGACCTCTCTGTGGCGCCTGGCCCCCGCGTCGCTCGTGCTCGGGGCGATTCTCTTCTGGCTCCCGCTGGCGGGCTTCGGGTTATGGCGCGCAGATGCCCCGGAGTCGCTGTGGGTGGGCATCTTCATCGCTCGGGAGTCCCTGTTCCAGCTCTTCGCCAGCATCCTCGTGGCGCTGGGGGCGGCGCTAATCGGCTCCGATCTCGTGGGGCGGCGCCGCTCGCTCGCCGATGTATATGGAGAGCTTCGTCCTCTCCGCGCATCCCTGCTGGGGGCGGCCCTCTATTCCATGCTCCTGGGCGGGTTTGCCCACCTCGTTCCCTTCCTCGGCCTCATCCTGCCGCTGGTCCTGTTGGGCCCGCCCGCCCTGGCGCAAGTGGTAGCGGTAGAGCAGCGGCCGCTCGCCGAGGCGAGGCCACGGGCCCGCGCCCTGCTTGCCGGCCAGACGCTGCGCACGTTCACCTATCTCCTGCCGCTCGTGCTGGTGCTGCGGCTGCTCGAAGGGATCCTCTACTCCGCGGCACTGGGCGTGGCATCGGGGGCCGGGTGGAGCGGCGGCGCACTGGCGATGCTGCAGGGGGCCGCAAGCGCGGCGTTCATGGGTCTCGTGATGGTGCCGTTCCTCACGGCCCTGATGGCGGCCCTCTACTTCGACCTCCGGACGCGCGCCGGCGACCTCGATGAGGATGCGCTCGACGCCGCACGGCGGGCCGCGGTCGACTCGTCGGCCGGCCCAAGTTGATCGCTTTTGGGATTGGTTGTGGAGCACGACACAACCCATCAGAAAATTCGCGGGGCGAACTTTGCGGCCGCAACCACGCGGGTGGTGGTTGGGGACTCACAGTTGGTATATCGACGATCAGCTCAGCCGCCAGCCCGGGTTGACTGGGCCGTAGCCCGAGCCCAGGCGCAGGCTTCTCTCGATGGCGCCGGCCACGAAGGCCTTGGCGTCCGCCACGGCCTCCGCCATGCCGGCCCCCTTCGCCAGCCCCGCGGTCACCGCCGCCGCCAATACGCAACCGGTGCCGTGGGTGTCCTGAGTGTCGAAGCGGGGGCCACGAAGCTCCTCCACCGAGGCTCCGTCGAAGAACACGTCGACGGCCGAGTCCTCACCCTGCAGGTGGCCGCCCTTCACCAGCACGGCTTCGGGGCCGAGGTCGGCCACTTCGCGAGCGGCCTCCTTCATCTCCTCGAGCGTGTTCACCGAATGGCCCAGCAGCATTTCGGCTTCGTGCAGGTTGGGGGTGATAAGAGCGGCGTGAGGGAGCAGCAGCGTCTTCAGGGCATCGACTGCATCCTCCGCCAGAAGGCGGCTTCCGTGCTTTGACACCGACACCGGATCCACGACCAAAGGAGAAATGCGGTGGACGACCACAGCTTCGGCGACCGCCTCCACGATCGCGGCCGAGGCCAGCATGCCGGTCTTGGCGGCGTCGACGCCGAGGTCAGAGACGACCGCGTGGATCTGCTCCACCACGAATGCGGCGGGGACCTCGTGCACGCCCGTGACCCCCGTCGTGTTCTGGGCGGTCAGCGCAGTCACGGCACTCATGCCGTGGCAGCCGAACGCCATGAACACCTTGAGGTCGGCCTGGATCCCCGCTCCTCCCCCGGAGTCAGACCCGGCGATCGTCAGAGCGGTGGGCACGTTCTCTAGCGGTCTTGCAGGTGCTGCCATCCCAAGCTCCTGAAGTGGTCCAAGTCTTCTCTCCCCACTCTCCTACCATCCGCCACGACCATGCCGATGCGTGTCATCCCCACCCCCAGCTCGCGCAGGCCCGCTTCGGCGGAGCCGACGTCGGTCTCCTCGATGGCGAACAGGAGCTCGTAATCCTCCCCTCCCGTGAGAGCCAGGAGCAGGGGATCGAGTTCCCCCCAGTCAGGCTCTGACGCCAGCACCAAGAGATCCGGATCGACCGGGATCTCCTCCGGGTCGACCTCGCAGCCCGCGCCGGAGGCGTCGAGCAGGTTGGAGAGGTCGACCGCCAATCCGTCGGAGACATCGATCATGGCCGTGGCCAGCCCCGCGAGCGCGAGGCCCGCCTCGGGGCGCGCCTGCGGTCGCAACTGGCGGGTGCGAAGCCTCGCCTCGTGCACCGCTGGCTCTGTGACGGTCGAGGTTTGCAGGCTTCGGAGGCCCGCAGCCGCTCCTCCCAAGAAACCGGTCACGCACAGTGCGTGACCTGCTGCGGCGCCGGAACGCAGCACCGGGCCGTTCGACCCCACCTCCCCGGTGAGGGCGACCGTGATCGAGATCTCGGAGGCCGCGCCGACGTCACCGCCGGCCAGCCCCACCCGCCAGCGCGATGCGGCTTCGGCCAGGCCGGCGGCAATATCGTCGGCGACGGCGACGGAGGTCTCCACCGGCAGGCTCAACGACACCACCGCGTGCCGCGGCGTGGCGCCCATGGCGGCGATATCGGAGACGTTCGCAGCCATCGCCTTCCACCCCGCGTCCTTGCCCGAGCCGCCCGAGCCGCGCGCCAGGTCGAAGTCGAGCTTGTCGGTCAGCGTGTCGATAGTAAGCACGAAGCGAGTCGAGCCCGCGGTTATGACCGCGGCATCATCACCGGCCCACAATTCGCCTTCGGGCGCGGGGGGCAGGCGCTCGACGATCCTGCGAATCAGTCCGCGCTCCCCGAGCTCCCCCACTCTATTCACACGCGATCCTCCAGCGGATCGCCACTCTATTCACGCGATCCTCCAGCGGATCGCTCCGGAGGGCGGCTGGGGCCGGCTCAGCTCGCTTTCGGCCCCGCCTCGACGACCTCGGACGGCACCTCCCCGGAGAACCGTTCGAAGTTCTCGACGAACATCCGGGCGAGCTCCTTGGCCTGGGCCTCGTAGGCCTCGGGATCGTCCCACGCCTTCCGGGGATCGAGGATCTCATCGGGTACCCCCGGGCAGGTCACCGGATACTCGAGATTGAACACCGGGTGCATCCTGGTCTCCACGCCTTCGAGCTCACCACCCAGCGCAGCTCGCACCATCGCGCGTGTGTGCTCGAGGTCGATCCTCGAACCGACTCCGTAGGGGCCGCCGGTCCAGCCCGTATTGAGGAGGAAGGCCCGCGCCCGGTGGCGGCTCATTCGTTCTTCCAGCATCTTCGAGTAGACGCTGGGGGCCAATGGAAGGAACGGGGCGCCGAAGCAGGTCGAAAAGGTGGCCTCGGGCTCGTCCGACATCCCCGCCTCGGTGCCGGCCAGCTTGGCGGTGAAGCCCGACAGGTAGTGATAGGCCGCGGCTGCTGGATTCAGGATCGAGATCGGCGGCAGGACCCCGAAGGCGTCGGCGGTGAGGAACACGATCGATTCCGCATGCCCTCCCCGGCCCTCGGGCACGTAACCGGGGATCATCTCGAGCGGGTAGGCGGCGCGTGTGTTCTCGGTCAAGGAATCGTCGTCGAAGTCGACGACTCGTGTCCGGGGGTCCATGACGACGTTCTCGACGACCGAGCCGAAGGTGATCGCATTCCAGATCTGCGGCTCTTTGTCCTCAGAGAGATTGATGCACTTGGCGTAACAACCGCCTTCGAAATTGAAGATTCCGTCGTCCGACCAGCCGTGCTCATCGTCACCGATGAGCCTGCGCTCGGGGTCCGCCGACAGGGTTGTCTTGCCGGTCCCCGAAAGCCCGAAGAACAACGCCACGCCCTCGCGATCCGAGAGGTTGGCGGAGCAGTGCATCGGCAGCACTCCCTGTTGGGGCATGAGGTAGTTGGCCGCGGTGAACAACGACTTCTTGATCTCCCCCGCGTAGTAGGTGCCGCAGATCAGTACCTGCTTGCGCTCGAGGTCGAGTCCGACGAACGCGTTCGTGTTGGTGTGATCCCGCTCGGGCCGGCACTGGTAGCCCGGGGCTGCCACCACCGTGAACTCCGGCTCGAAGCCCTCGAGCTCTTCCTCCTCGAGGCGGCGGAAGAGCTGGCGGGCGAACAGCGCCTGCCACGCAAGCTCACAGATAACTCGCAGCCGGATGCGGTGCTTGGGATCGGCGCCGATGTAGCCGTCGACCACGAACAGGTCCTTGTCCGCCAGATGGTCGCTTGCCCGCTCGAACAGAGCATCGTAGGCCTCGGGCTCGACCCCCTGGTTGGTCGCGCTCCACGCGATCTGCTTCTCGCTCTCTCCGTGGCGCACGAAGAACTTGTCCTTCGGCGACCTGCCGGCGCGCTCACCCGTGAGCGCGACCAGCGCCCCCGACGCCGCCAGTAGTGACTCGTCCCTGCAGGTTGCATGCTCTATCAGCTCGGCGGCGCTCCGGTTGCGCATGATCCTGCCGGTCGTCTGGATTCCGCTGACCTCATCGCCCATCCGACGCGCCTCTCTCCCGACTGCTTGTCCACGACTGCTTCATGAGACTCTTTGCCTCGGTGGCCGATGCCCCCAGAGGGGCGAGCCTAACCGCGGCTTGCCGGCTCACAGCCGTGGCGGCCCACACACAGCCTTTACGTCGAGAGCTTGTCTGGCTTACCCTTAGCTCGCGACCGCCCGGCTACGGTAAGGAGGTCGGGGGGCAATCCAGGCAGCGGGGAATCACGACCATCGACCGGAAAAGGCAGACAAACAAGGGAGGGCGAGGGTGGCGGACGTTCAGGCGTACATCCTGATCCAGACGGAAGTTGGCAAAGCCGCGCAGGTAGCGACTGAGGTGCGCGAGATCTCGGGCGTCGGCGCAGCGGAGGACGTCACCGGGCCCTACGACGTGATCGTCAGAGCCAGCGCACCCAACGTCGACGATCTCGGCAAGCTGGTAGTCGCCAAGATTCAATCGGTGGAAGGAATCACCCGAACTCTTACGTGCCCGGTGGTGCATCTCTGAGCCCTGAGGCCGGACGCGGGCTACAGACGCGCGCCGTCCACCCTCCGAGCCCTCCTTCGCAGCCCGGCGAGCCTCTCGCCCTGAGGCTCGACCCGTCCACCACCTTCTCTTTCTCGGACGCCGAAGCCTTTGCGCGCGCCTCTGCAGAGAAAGTCGGCGCGGGCTACACCTATAGCCGCTGGGCCAACCCCACGGTCGACGCCTTCGAGGCCGCGGTCGCAGACCTCGAGGGGGCCGAAGAGGCGGAGGCCTTCTCCTCGGGAATGGCCGCTATCGCCGCGATCTTCCTTTCCATGTGCAGCTCCGGAGACCACTTCGTGGCGGCTCGCCAGGTCTACGGCGGCACTTACGAGCTAATGCAGACGAGGTTGCCTCGCTACGGGATCTCGGCCCGGATCTTCGACGTCTCGGACTTCGACGGGATCGCCGAGGCGCTCGAGGGAGCTCGGCTGCTCTACTGCGAGACGATCGGGAACCCACGCGTGCGCGTTGCCGACCTCGACCAGCTCGCCGCTTTGGCGGCAGAGGCCGGCGTGCCCCTGGTGGTCGACAACACCTTTGCGAGCCCGTGTCTGTGCCGTCCGCTCGAGCACGGCGCCTCGGCCGTCGTTCACTCGGCCACCAAGTTCCTCGGCGGGCATCATGACCTGCTCGGGGGTGTCGTGTGTGGAGATGGGGGCTTCATTCACGAGCTGCAGGAGTTGGGGCGTGATTTCGGGGCCACCCTGTCCCCGTTCAACGCATGGCTCGCCGTGCGCGGCCTGGCGACCGTAGGCCTGCGCGTGGAGCGCGCTTGCAGCTCGGCGCTGGTGGTGGCAAGGTCCCTGAAACGCCACCCTGCAGTCGAGGCGGTCCACTACCCGGCTCTGGAAGGCGATCCCGGCAATGTCCTGGCCGACAAGCTCCTCGGTGGGCGGGGCGGAGGCGTGCTCGGCTTCGAGGTGACGGGCGGACGGGAGCGCGCCGCCCGCTTCCAGGAGGCGCTTCGACTGGTAACCCCGGCCGCCTCGCTCGGGGGCCACCACAGCCTTCTGGTCCACGCGGCCAGCATTACCCACACGCAGCTCTCGCCGGAGGAGCTGGAGTCCGCGGGCATCTCCGAGGGCTTCTGCCGCCTCTCGGTCGGGCTGGAAGACCCGGCAGACATCATTACCGACCTCATCCGCGCCCTCGACTCCTCCGGCTGAGGCATTCAAACGCGTTCAACGCGCTCCTGGGTACCGATTCCGTACCTCCAGGCGCTCTGAGCGCGATTGGCTACGTGACCCGGCCTACCCCGCAGGGACTAGCCCATTTGGGCCACTAAGACCATCCGTAGCGGCCATAGAAATTTTTCCCTTTTCCTGGCACCATTTGGAGGAATAACAACGGTGACGCTATTGGGGGGGACCAGCAATGGGGACAGGCAAAGGCAGAGCCGGGTGCCGTAACTCCGTACCTCCTCGGCGGGGGCCGCGCGCTCTCGACATCGGCGAAGAGGGGCAACCGGAGACCTGGGAGCCAACCGTCACGCCGATCCCGGAGCGTCACCCCGTTCCCGCGCGGCAACCGCAGGAGGCGCCCGAGCCGGCCACGGTGCCGGTATGAGGTTCTCCGACGACGCCGGGGCCGGCGTCGCCGACTATCCGGGCACGGTCGAGGGCTGGCGCCTGTGGATCGCCAGGCGCCACGTCATCCGCTACTTCGACAACTCCTGGGGCGTTCGCCGTAAGAAGACAGGGCCCTACCTGCTCCGGAGTGTGA
>DASRPA010000181.1:0-2561 GCA_035646635.1 Actinomycetota bacterium
GCCGGGGGCGGGCATCTCAGGTACTCAATCGCGCGCTGGGCGCTCTGGAGTACGGATTTGGGACTCAGGCGCGCTTTGCGCGCGTTGGCGTACCGGCCGAAATGGGCGGCGGGAGCCCGGGGCCTGGCCCGGCTCAGCGGCGGCGGCCTACCAGCTGTCGCATCCTGCGCTCGGCGTCCCGCTCGGCGATCGCGTTGCGCTTGTCGTACGCCCTCTTGCCCGTCGCGATGGCAATCTCCGCCTTCACCACCCCGTGCCGAAAGTACAGCCGCAGCGGTACCAGGGTGCGGCCTCCCTGGGCCGAGCTCACTCCCATTCTTTCGATCTCTGCACGATGGAGCAACAGCTTGCGAGGCCTCACCGGATCGTGGTTGTCCCGATTCCCGTGCGAATAAGGACTGATGTGGCAGCTGAGCAGCCACACTTCGCCATTGCCGACGCTTGCATAGGCATCGGCAAGGTTGGCCTTTCCGTCGCGACAGGACTTGACCTCGGTCCCCACCAACACCAACCCGGCCTCGAAGGTCTCCTCGATGGCGTAGTTGTGCCGGGCCTTGCGATTCTGGGCGATCAGCTTCGTGCCCGAGCCCTCGTCGCGGGCCACCCTCAGTGCTCCTGCGCGGAAGTAGCGTCAGCATCCAGGGCGGCACTGCGCGGCGAGGGCAAGGCGCGAGGAGCGCTGCGTACCTGGAAGGTACGTGAGCGACGAGACACGCCGCCATCGTCGATGCAGGGACGTTCTGGTGCGATAAGAATCCCAATTCCGACCTCGGCGGAGCCGTCGGGACTTACGCAAAGGTGCACTAACCCTGGGCGCCGGTGGTGGAAAGGACGATGCCCTCGAGGATCTCGGCCGCTCTCCGCTTCTGGAGAGCGGCCCCACCGGTGATCTCAACATCAGGCTCGATGCCCTCGCCGTTGATATCGCGACCCGCCGGCGTCAAGTAAGCGCCGGTGGTTATCTTGAGGGCGGAGGCATCGGGAAGCGGGAACACGTTTTGGACCGAGCCCTTTCCGTAGGTCGTTGATCCGACCAGAATCGCTCGCTGCCTGTCTTGGAGCGCGCCGGCGACGATCTCCGAGGCGCTGGCCGTGCCCTCGTTGACGAGCACCACGAGAGGAAGCTCCTCGTAGGCTTGGCCCTCGGCTTCGTACACAGTCTCGACGTCGGAGCCCTCTTTGTAGGTGACGATGTCGCCGTCCTCGATGAATACGCTGGCGACGTCGATGGCCTCGGAGAAGAGCCCGCCGCCATTGTCCCTGAGGTCGAGGATCACACCCTCGGCCCCCGTGGAAGTGAGCCTCTGAACCCGGTCCCGTAGCTGGCGCCCGGCGCCCCGGGCGAAACCGTAGAGGCGGATGTAGCCCAAGCCCGACTCCTGCAGGCGGGCAACAACGTTCGGCAGATCGATGCTGCGCCTGGTGAGAGAAAGCGCGATTTGCCGGCCTCCTCGGAGAACCGCAAGCTCAACCTCGGATCCGGAGGGGCCCTTGATGCGGCCCACGGCCTCGTCCGTCGACATGACGCCCACAGACTCGCCATCCACACTCTTGATCACGTCGCCGCGGCGGAGGCCCGCTTTCAGCGCCGGCGTCCTAGGCAGCACGGAGACGATCTCGAGCTTTCCCGCGCGCTCTTTCAGCCACACGCCAATTCCGGAGAAGCGGCCGCTCGTGTACTCCTGAAAAGCTCGATAGCCCAGTGGGGAGTAGAAAGCCGCGTAGGGGTCCTGGGACTTCTTGAGCTCTGTGACCATGCCCCTCACGGCGGCCCGGGTGAGCTCCTTCTCGGAGGGAGGATCTACCGCACTCGAGCGAATCTTGTCCATCGCATGGGCAATGACCTCGTCGCCGTCGCCCGAATCAGAGCCGAACAGGGGCACGCTCGCGCCCGGCCGGCCCAAAGAGAAGCCGAACGAGAAGCTTCCGAGAGCCACTATGGCGGCGCACAACGCCGCAATTGAGATTTTCTGCCAGCGATCCATATGCCTAATATTAAGCGTGCCGGACGCTACTGAAGATAAGGTATGGGGTCTACCGGGCTGCCACCAACCCGGACCTCGAAGTGCAGGTGGGGGCCGGTGCAGTAGCCGGTGCAGCCCACCGCCGCTATCTGACTCCCCCTCGCCACGCTCTGGCCCTCCGAGACCAGGAAGGCCGACAGGTGGTTGTAAGTGGTAGCCAACCCACCCCCGTGCTCGATGGCCACGACGTTGCCGTAGCCCGACATCACGCCCACGTAGGCGACCGTGCCGCCGTCGGCGGCCCATACGGGGGCCCCATAAGGAGCTCCGATGTCGATGCCGGTGTGCATCCGCGAACTTCCAAAAATGGGGTGTATTCGGAAGCCAAAACCGGAGGTGATGGGACCGTTGGCGGGTAGGGAGAGCTCCCCGCCTCCCACCGGCGGGGACAAGCCCGAGGGCACCGGCGCCAGCAACGCCTGGATCCGGGCGGCGTCCTGCTGGAGCTGGCGATCGATCTCCTCGAGCCGTGACTGATTGGAGCGGACATCCGCCAGAAGCTCTTGCTTCTCGGCGATCACCGCCTCCTTGGCCTGC
>DASRPA010000182.1:0-3148 GCA_035646635.1 Actinomycetota bacterium
CCGTTCCCCCCGCCCGCCCCCGTCGGCGTCGCCGCCGAGGTAGCTGACTTGTCGGAGATCGTGTTCGCCTCGGCCACGCGTCAGGCGCAGCTCATCAAACGAGGCGAGGTCTCGCCCGTCGAGCTTGTGACCGAATACCTCGAGCGTATCGAGCGGTTCGACGGCGACATCAACTCGTTCGTGACGGTGACCGCCGAGAGGGCACTCGAGGAGGCGCGCCGGGCGCAGCGCTCGCTCTCTCACGAGCACCTTCCGCCGTTCGTGGGCGTGCCCATCACGATCAAGGACCTGACCGAGGTCGAGGGCGTTGCCTTCACCGCCTCGGCCAAGCCGTTCGCCGACAAGGTGGGGGAGACGGACGCGGCGTCGGTCAAGCGGATCAAGGACGCCGGTTTCATCATCCTCGGCAAGACGAACACGCCCGAGCTGGGGACGTTGTGCGTCACCGAGTCCGAGCTGAACGGCGTCTGCCGCAACCCCTGGGACCCGTCATTGACGCCCGGGGGTTCGAGCGGAGGAGCAGCCGCCGGGGTCGCGGCCGGCTTCAGTCCCATCGCGCACGGCTCGGACGGAGGTGGCTCCATCCGCATCCCGGCGTCGTGCTGCGGGCTCTATGGGCTCAAGCCGTCACGGGGGCGCATCTCCAGCGCGCCGGGCGGTGGCGACCTCGCCGGCCTCGGTGTGCAGGGAGGGCTGGCCCGCACGGTCGAGGACGCGGCCGCCCTGCTCGACGTCATGGCCGGCTACGAGGTCGGGGATCCTTACTGGGCCCCGCCCCCCGAGCGGCCTTTCTTGCGGGAGGTGGGCGCCCCCCCCGGTCGGTTGCGTATTGCAGTCACCACCCAGGCCCCCAACTTCGCGCCGGTGGCGGAGGAGGTGGTGGCCGCAACGATGGAGGCAGCCGAGACGCTCGAAGAGCTCGGTCACATCGTCGAGGAAGCCGCGCCCGAGTGGGCGGATCCTGAGATCACGCCCCTGTTCGTGACGCTGTGGCAGGCGCGTAGCGTGGACGGGTGCGAGCCGCAGGAGCTGGAGCCGATCAACCGCGCCCTGATCGAGAGCGGAGCGCAGACCTCGAGCCTCGAGTATGTGCGCGCCCTGTCCCGGCTGCAGGCAAAGGCACGCGGGATCGTGGCCTTCTGGCGTGACTACGACCTCCTCTTGACGCCGACCCTTGCCCTCCCCCCGGTTCCTGTCGGGTGGGTGTTCGAGTCCGATCATCCCTGGGAACAGTTCGCCAGGATGGGCCTGTTCATTCCGTTCACCCCTCTGATCAACCTCACCGGGCAGCCCGCCTGCAGTCTTCCCCTTCACTGGACCGAGGAAAGCATTCCGATCGGCGTTCAGCTGATCGGCAGGCCGGCGGGCGAGGCGATCCTGCTGCGAGTCTCGGCACAGCTCGAGGAAGCGAGGCCGTGGGCGCAGCGTCGTCCCCAGCTATTACGGTAGGGGGAGGATGCCGCCGTTCAAAGTAGAAGCAGACTTCTCGCCTTCAGGGGACCAGCCGGACGCGATCCGCGGTCTTGCAGAAAGCGTTCTTGCCGGCAACCGTTTCACCACCTTGTTGGGGGCGACGGGGACCGGCAAGACCGCCACTCTGGCCTGGTCGTTGGAGCAGATCCAGAAACCCACTCTGGTCATCGCGCCGAACAAGTCGCTCGCCGCCCAGCTCTGCAACGAATTCAAGCAGTTCTTTCCCGCCAACGCAGTCGAGTACTTCGTCTCCTACTACGACTATTACCAACCCGAGGCCTATGTGCCCTCGAGCGACACCTACATCGAAAAGGATTCGTCGATCAACGAGGAGATCGAGCGACTGCGGCACAGCGCGACCAGCGCGCTGCAACAGCGCGACGACGTCCTCATCGTCGCCAGCGTGTCGTGCATATTCGGCCTGGGATCTCCCGAGGAGTACCTCAAGCAGGTCGTAGATGTCGCCCGGGGTGGAACCGCCGACCGCGATTTCATCCTGTCAAAGCTCGTCGACATCCAGTACGAGCGCAACGACCTGAATTTCGTGCGCGGCAAGTTTCGCGTCCGCGGTGACACCATCGAGGTCTTTCCCGCATACGAGGAAAAGGCGATTCGCATCGAGCTGTTCGGGGACGAAGTCGACCGCATCGTGCTGCTCGACACCTTGACCGGCGAGATAACCGGCGAGCTCGATCACGTCACGATCTATCCCGGCTCCCATTACGTTGCTTCGCGCGAGCGGATGTCCGCAGCCATCGAGGCAATCGAGCAGGAGCTCGCCGATCAACTCGGCATGCTGCAGCAACAGGGCAAGCTTCTGGAGGCGCAACGGCTTCGCATGCGCACCGAGTACGACCTCGAGATGCTCAGAGAGGTCGGCTTCTGCAACGGGATCGAGAACTACGCCCGTCACATCGAGGGCCGGCCCACAGGCAGCAGGCCCTCGACCTTGATCGACTACTTTCCCGACGACCTCCTGATAGTGGTGGACGAGTCGCACGTCGGCGTGCCGCAGCTCGGGGGTATGTACGAGGGAGACATGAGCCGCAAACGCACGCTCGTCGAGCACGGCTTCAGGCTTCCCAGCGCGCTCGACAACCGGCCTCTGCGCTTCGACGAGTTTCTCGACCGGGTCGAGCAGATCGTGATGATGTCCGCCACCCCGGGACCCTTCGAGCGGCAGCACAGTTCCGCCACGGTCGAGCAGATCGTGCGGCCCACCGGGCTCATCGATCCCGAGGTCGTGGTGCGTCCCACCAAGGGCCAGATAGACCACCTCCTGGATGAGATCAAGAGGCGCACGGACGCCTCGCAGCGGGTGCTGGTGACCACTCTTACCAAGAAGATGGCCGAGAACCTCACCGACTATCTGCTGACCTCGGGTATCCGGGTGCGATATCTGCACTCGGATATCGGTGCCGTCGAGCGCATCGAGATCCTGCGCGACCTGCGCCTCGGCGAGTTCGATGTGCTCGTGGGCATCAACCTCCTGCGCGAGGGCCTCGACCTTCCCGAGGTCTCACTGGTGGCGATCCTCGATGCCGACAAGGAAGGCTTTCTGCGCTCTCAAACCTCGCTGATCCAGACCATCGGCAGGGCCGCGAGAAACGTCGACGGCCAGGTCATCATGTATGCCGACGAGGTCACCGACTCGATGCGCCGGGCGATCTCCGAG
>DASRPA010000183.1:0-20483 GCA_035646635.1 Actinomycetota bacterium
CGAAGGACTCGCCCTTTCCGATGGTGAAGGAGACGCCGCGCAGCACCCTGCGGTCGATGCCCCGGACGCGATAGGCGAGCTCGAGGTCCTTGATCTCGAGGGCCAGTGGAGCGGTGTTCGTCGAGTCGCTCATCGCTCGTACACCCGCGTGACGCCGTCCGAGACGAGGTTCACGCCGATCACCAGGGAGGCGATCGCCAGGGCGGGGAAGAGCACGGGCCACCAGAAACCTCCCGAGATCAGCGCGTAGTGCTCGTTGATCTGGACCCCCCAATCCGGCGCCGGGGGCTGGATGCCGAAGCCGAGGAACGACAGCGTGGCGACGGCGAAGATGGCATAGCCGAGACGCACCGTGAACTCAACCAGCACGGGCGCCAGGACATTGGGCAGGATCTCGGCGAACATGATGTAGGGGGCGCGTTCGTTTCGCAGCGTCGCCGCGGCGACGTACTCGAGCTCTCGCTCGGCCAGCACCGCCGCCCGCACGGTTCGGGCGATGATGGGGGCGAACACGATCCCGATGACGCCGATGACCGTCACCCGGGAGGGCCCCAACGCCACCAGGGCCGTGAGCCCGACGATGACCAGAGGGATGGCCAGAATGGCGTCGATCACTCTCATCACGACCTCCTCGACCGCGCCCCGGAAGTAGCCGGCGGTGAGCCCGATGGCGGTGCCCAGCACGGTCCCCACCAGAGTCGCAAGCGGAGCCACGATGAGGATGTCGCGCGCCCCCACGAGTACCCGCGAGAGGACGTCTCGCCCGAGGCGGTCGGTACCGAACCAGTGCTCCGCGGAGGGAGCGGCGAGCTTGTCCAAGAGGTCGTCCTGGAAGGGGCTGTGGGGCGCAACGACGTCGCCGAACAGGCCCGAGAAGACCCATAGTCCAAGTATCAGGGCACCCGCAATGAAGGTGGGGGTGCGCGCCAGGAGCCTCAGGCGCTCGCGCTGGGCCTTCTGCTCCTCCGACTGGACGGGCGCCTGTGCAGGCTGGTCGGCGACGGCGAGCTTCTCTGCTGAAGTGCTCACGACTCGCCCTGCAGCCTGATTCGCGGGTTGAGGATCGAGTAGAGGATGTCGGCCGCAAGGGTGGCGAGCAGGTACACCAGGCCGACGAGCAGCACGGCGCTCTGTAACAGAGGGAAGTCCTTCTGCTCAGCGGCCCGGAACACGACCTGTCCGATGCCCTGGTAGTTAAAGATGACCTCCAGCACCACCAGGCCCCCGATCAGGTAACCGGCCTGGGTTGCGATCACCGCGATGGTCGGCAACAACGAGTTGCGCAGGACATGGTGTGTCAGGACCTTGCGTTGCGACAGGCCCTTGAGGATTGCGGTGCGAGTGTAGTCGGCGCCCAGTGCCTCGATCGTTCCGGCACGCGCCATGCGGGCGATGTAGCCGAACAGGACGAAGACGAGACAGATCGCAGGCAGCAGCAGATACCTGATCTGCACCAGCGGCCCCGAGCCTGCGGGGAATGCAGCGGTGACCGGCAGGATCTTGAGCCACAGCGCCAGCACCAGAATCACCACGACCGCCCACACGAACTCCGGCGTAGCCGTCGCCGACAGGCCTCCTATGGAGATCAGCCGGTCGGTCAGCCGACCCTCCCGTAGAGCCGCTATCACTCCTCCCAGAATTCCCAGCGGCACCACCAGCACGAACGCCAGCGCCGCCAGCTTGGCGGAGTTGAACAGCGCGGGTTTGATGACCTCCCACACCGGCTGGCGTGTCGAGGCGGACTCTCCCAGGTCTCCCTGAACGAAGCCCCCGACCCAGGTGCCATAGCGCACCACGAGGGGACGGTCGGCCCCGAGCTCCTTGTTGAGCGCGGTCACGGCCCGTTGATCGGCGAACGGCCCCAGAATGCGGCGCGCCACGTCGCCGGGCAGCACCTGAGCCAAAAGGAACACAATAATGCTCAACAAGAACAGGGTAACGAGCGCGAGCGCCAGCCGCCTCAACAAAAACCTTCTCATCGCCTGCCCCCTCCCCAGCCCCGGCGCCTGCTGCTCAGCCCGTGAACCCCGTCTTGGTTAGGTCGATGTGTCCCATGCCGGTCTTCTCGACTCCGGTCACGTTCTCCTTGGTAGCTCCGAGGTGGAAGTAGAAATAGGCGAAGATGATCGGTACCTCGTCGAGCAACAGCTCCTGGATCTTGCTCGAGGTTTTCTTCTGGGTCTGCAGGTCCAGCGCCGCCACGTAATCGGCCACCAGCCCGTCGTAGGTCTTGTTCTTGAAGTGAGCGGAATTCCACACGCCTTTACTGGTCAGCGGCGCGTCCAACAAGACGTTGGGGACCCCTCTGTGGCCGTATTCGGTGATTCCGAAGCTGGAGTCGAGCCACGGGGACTTCCCGAACACAGCGTCTCCGTAGTAGGTGCCGGCGTCTGTGACGTTGAGCTGGACCGATATGTCCGCTGCCTGCGCCTGGTTCTTGATGACGGCGGCGAGGTCGGGCATCTCGAAGCCGTCCCATAGCCTCAGCTCGACCTCTATGTTCTCGGCCCCCGCATCCGCCAGGAGCTGCTTGGCCTGCGCCACGTCCAGCACCCGCTGTTCCACGCTGGTATCGGTCGAGGGAAAGACGGGGGCGAGAGGGCTGTCGTTGCCGAGACTGGCCTTGTCCTCCCACAGACCCGCGACCAAGGCGTCGCGGTCGATCAGGAGCGCCATGGCCTGGCGCACGCGCTTGTCGTTGAACGGGGGCATGTCCGTGCGCATGTGTATTTGACGGTGCGCAGAGGACTCCACCTCGAGCACGAGAATGGTGGGATCGGTGAGCAGCGCCTTTCCTCCGACGACGGAGAAGTTGTTGATGATGTCCACTTCGCCACCCTGGAGGCCGAGAACCTTAGCCGGCTCCTCCGCATAGAACGTGATCTCGCTCGTGTCCGCGATGGGCTGGCGACTCGTGTCCCAGTAATCGGGGTTCTTCGTATAGGTGACGCTTACCTCCGGGGTGTACTTGTCGAGCTTCCAGGGGCCGGTTCCGATGAAGGTCTTTTCCCAGTCCCCGTCGTAGGTCTTGGGCAGAATGATCAGGTTGTAGTTGTCGGAGCTGACCAGGTAGGGGAAGTTGCCGTTGGGAGCTTCGAGCTCGACCTTGACGGTCTGGTCGTCGGTCGCCTGGGCGGCACCCTTCTTGAGCACCGGGCCGAAGACCGAGAGGGCATTGGAACCGTTGTCGGGGTCGGCGTGGAGATTGATGCTCGCCGCCACGTCCTCCGCGGTGAGCGGGGTCCCGTCGTGGAACTTGACGCCCTGGCGGATCTTGAAGGTCCACACAGAGGCGTCGCCGTTGGGCTTCCAGCTCTCGGCGATGCGCGGCTGAAGCTCGAGATTCTTGTCCGACCAGGCGAGGTACTCGCCCGATTGCCCCAGTACCGTAAGACCGGCTTCGAAGTTCACCGTGACGGGATCGATGGCCCCCGCTTGCACACCGATCCCGGTCCGCAGTGCGCCTCCCGCCTGTGGCTTGGCGTTGTTCGACCCGCCGCCGCTCGGGCTGGGCGTTTCGGTTCCGCCGCCGCAGGCAGCGGCGATGAAGGACAGGAGTGGGATCGACATCCCCATGACGGTGCCACGACGAATGAACGCCCGGCGGCTGAGGCGTCCCGCCGCATATTCATCTATTAGGTGATTGTCGAGCTCGCTCGACCTCTTGCGAACAGCGTCCAGCCGGTGCATGTTCTCGTCCACTTTGCCCTCCCCGATCCCCTTTTGATGCCAGGCCAGGCTCCCGCGTTGTCGGGTGCTCTGAGAAAGACTAACCACAAACGGAAGGGTATGGGGACCCCCCTTAACTTTGCGTCCCCAACCACGCCACAGGTAGTTACGGCCACAGAGTTGGCCCCATATCTAGAAGTTGATCTCCAGGGCAAAGCACAGAGCCTGATCGAGTTCCATTACCTTCCAAGCTCCCAGCTCTCCGACCGGCTCCGGGTCCAAGCGTTGCTTGGGAACCGTCAGGAGATTGTCGCAGTTGGCTACACCCTCCTCGGGGAGGCCGTGATCGAGCCCGAGTCTCACCTCAGAGGCAATGTCCCGGACGGTTCGAGTGACGGGAGCGACAACGACGGCGGCGAGCACGGGGATGGCGGCGTTTCGGGTGACGATGAGGACGGGCCTGCGTCCTGCAGGCGGGCCGAGATCGGCCCAGCAGATGTCGCCTCGCCTCACCAGTTGGGAGTTGTCTCGGCCGCCA
This sequence comes from Actinomycetota bacterium, assembly GCA_035646635.1. GTDB lineage: Bacteria > Actinomycetota > CADDZG01 > CADDZG01 > WHSQ01 > JACDAL01. The sequence continues at coordinate 4,208 of DASRPA010000183.1, forward strand.
AGCGCCTCGCCGTCTCAACCAGAACCGGGTCTTGGGGAACCCTCGTGTAGGCATCTACGAGCCTCTTCTCGAGCTTGCGTATCTTTGTCGCTTCGATGAGAGCCAGGGACGCCCTCCGGATAAGCTCGCTCCGGCTCACGCCTTCTTGTGCCGACGGCCTCGTGCTCGGACCTCGGCCACCTCGTGTATCTGCCACGAAGCGACACCGCCCTAACACGCCGGGGCGACCAAGCACTCGAAGCTTAGAGCGCTGGTCCTGGAGTGGAGCCGCACCCGCAAGCGCTACGGGCGCCAGGGAATCCTGGTGGAGGAAGCGGCGCTCGAGCTGGCGGAGGAGGAGTGCATCGCCGATGCGGATGAACGGGCGGCCCAACGGGAGCGAGCGGCTCAGTATCGCGGGGGTGTGGGACCGGGCGGGATCGAGACGACGCCCGAAGAGCAGTCGCAGGCGACGTCGATGATGTCCTCGAGAGCTGGAGGAGCTAAGGGCGCCGAGCAACTCGGTGACCACGTTCCGTGGGCCCAGATGGATTTGAACCATCGGCCTCACCCTTATCAGGGGTGCGCTCTAACCGAGCTGAGCTATGGGCCCCGGCGGTCGCCCATCTTAGCGGGGCGGACCGCTGGAGGGCTCAGAACCTAGAGACCTAGGCCCGCCACGATGGCGTCTTTGGGCCGAGCGCCTACGACCTGGGACTTGACTACACCGTCGGCGAAAAGGGTGATGGTGGGGATGCTCATGATCCCGTACTTGCCGGCGATGGCCGGGTTCTCGTCGATGTTGAGCTTGACTACCTTGACCTTGCCCTCGTACTCGGTCTGGATCTTGTCCAGCTCGGGGTGGACCAGGCGGCAGGGGCCACACCATTCGGCCCAGAAGTCGACTATCACGGGAGTGTCGGAGGCGAGCACGACCTCGTTGAAATCCTGCTCTGAGACTGCCTCTACATCCGCCATCCGGGGTTCCTCCTGAGTTGTCTGACACATGAATTGGTCGTTGATCCATACAACGGTCCGCTGAGAAGGGGTATTCCCAGTCTGACCTGCTGGAACCCCGCCCAAGGACATCGCCGGTCAAGGTGCTGAGATTTCCGTAATTAGGCGCTCGACCGCCACGCGCAGCGGCGGCAGGTCTCGCTCCACGGTGGCCCACACGCGCTCGACGTCGATCCCGACAGTCATGTGCGAGCACGTTTTGCATCGCCACTAGCGCAGGCCGGGGCACCTCAGGATGAGAGGCACGCAGCTCTGGGAGAGTCGACCGGCCGCCTCAAGCTGAATCAGACTCCACGTACCTCTGTGCTATATAGGGTACGGAATCTGACCCCTGTGAAGCTTAGAGCGACATTTGGGTCGGCTTCGAGGGGCGGGCCCGCCTGCGTGTGTCTAGTCCTTATCGTCTGCGAAGGCGCTTGCCAGGAAGCGGTGAGTCCACTCCTCGGCGAACTTGCGGGAGTCGGCAAACGTGACCTGGATCTCCGGATGGCGGGCGTGGAGGCGAGAGAGAACGTCGGCGATCCAGCCGCTGTCGACGTGCTGCAGGCGGAAAAGCTCCGAGTACCGACCCTCGACCACAATCGCGGCGAGAGGCACGTCCGCCAAGCGCTGCATCTGGAATGCCAGCGTGCCGTTCGATAGGCAGGTCACGAAGTCCTCGAGCGTCTTGCGCTCGACCGCTGCGATTACCGTCCCGCCGCTTGCCACCGCGTAGTCACCAGCAGGCAGAGCCGCCCGCTCTGTCTCCACCCGGCGCTGGGCGAAGCGGTATGGATAACGCTCCCGTGTGTCCACCAGGACGGTGATGTCGGCAACCGCTCGCTTGCGGGGGACCCGAGCGCCGGGGTTGGCGGCGCGGGCCGTCTTCTGCGTCTGCCAAAAGATGGCGGGCCGTCCTCGCACCTCGGTGAAGACGAACTGTGAGCGAGCCAGCCGGGGCCGGTCCAGCACCAGGTCGACCGCAGGTCCCCGGCGCCGGCAGACGGACGTGGGCACCCGCTCTAGGACCTCGGCCCCTTCCGGCCATCCTGTTTCGAGGGGGTGGCAGTAGACACGGGCGGAGCGAGGCCAGCTGTCGCGCGCCTTCAGCAGCAACCCACCGCTCACCGGGACACTGAGCAAGTAGGGGAGCCTGCTCTCGGGGTCGGGGTTGCGAGCCACCACGAACGTGCTACGTTCCATGCCCCCATTGTCCCTTTTCTGCGCCCGGTAGACTGGTAGCCACCGGGGCGGTAGCTCAGTTGGTAGAGCACCTGCTTTGCAAGCAGGAAGTCGTCGGTTCGAGTCCGATCCGCTCCACTCGTATTTGCATAAGAGCACGTCAGAGCATATATGCTGAGTAGATAACTTCCCCGAAAGAGACGCCGGGCGATCAGCACAGCGCTCACTGAGCAACTGCTCTGGTCTGATGCACGAGGGGGAGAGCGATGAAGTCGAGTCTCACCAAAGCAAGCACCGAGATCGAGATCGGGAACATCACAACGCTGCCGAAGTCGTTTCGGCTTTTGCTGCTTTCAGAGAACAAGGCACCCCGCACGGTCGAGGTCTACGGCGATGCGGTGAAGCTGCTCGCCGACTATCTCGAGCGCACCGGGATGCCCCTTAGCGTCGCTGCAATGAGACGAGAGCACATCGAAGCGTTCATTGCCGACTTGCTGACGAGAAACAAGCCTGCGACCGCGAGCAACCGCTACCGCGCCCTGCAAGTGTTCTTTCGCTGGCTCGCCGAAGAGGGGGAGATCGCCGAGTCGCCCGTGCGCAATATGAAGCCACCGATCATCCCCGAGACGCCCGTTCCGGTGCTCTCAGAAGACGAGATCAAGCGGCTGTTCAAAGCCTGCGAGGGCAAAGAGTTCGCCGACCGCCGGGACATGGCGATCCTGGGATTGTTCATCGACTCGGGGTTGCGCATCTCAAAGAGTCAGACGTTGAGTTCGATCAAGACGTAGTGATCGTGCTCGGCAAAGGCCGCCGTCCGCGCGCGCGCCCGTTTGGGCACAAGACTGCGATTGCGCTCGACCGCTACATCCGAGCCCGGCAGGCGCAGAAGATACCCTACCTCGATGCTCTATGGCTCGGTCAACGCAAGCCCGTCACCGACTCGGGCATCTCGCAGATCGTCGAGAAGCGCGGCCTCAAAGCAGGCATCGAGGGATTGTACCCGCATCGTGGCGGCGGCAGATCGAAGGGCTCTCCGACGAATTCACCGTGGTGGCCTGGGACGCACCAAGGGTCGGTCGATCATCCGATCCGCCCGAAAGGTTTGGCATGGCGGGCTACGCCGACTGCCTGGCCGGATTCTTAGACAAGCTCGGCCTAGAAAAGCCGCACGTGGCCGGGCTGTCGTTCGGTGGCGCGCTTGCGCTCGAGCTCTACCGGCGACACTCCGCCATCCCGATGACGTTGATATTGGCGTCGGCATACGCCGGGTGGGCAGGCTCTCTGCCTGCCGACGTCGTGGAGCAGCGTCTTCATCAAGCGCTTGTGGTAGCCAGTCTGTCGCCCGACGAGTTCGTGAGAGCGCTACTCCCGACGATGTTCTCCGACGCGACGCCACCGGAGTCTGTCGATGAGTTCGGCGCGACCATGCTGGCGTTCCATCCCGTCGGCTTCCGGGCCATGGCGCGTGCGTCCGCCGAGAGCCTGCGCGACGTACTGCCCCACATCAAAGTCCCGACGCTGTTGGTTTACGGCGACAATGACGTGCGGGCACCTCTGACCGTCGCCGAGGACCTCCACGAAGCATCTCCGGCTCCACGCTTGTTGTCCTGCCGGACTCCGGTCATCTCTGCAACATCGAAGCGCCCGAGGAGTTTAATAGGGCAGTCCGGTCTTTTCTCCGCATCAGGGCTTGATGCCGTTGACTGCGCGCCCGAGTTGTAAGCGTCACTAGGGGCGGGAGCCGACATAGAGCACTAGACCCTCGACGTCGTTCACGCCGAACGCACTCCCACGCTGTCTCGTGCGATCTTTGCGTAAATACATTGCACGCTTTCGGTCATGACAAAGAGTGACACAAGAGAGCAAGCGTAACCGAGCCATGCGACGCCCTGTCGGATCATCTAGCGAGCGCGCGTGAGCGATCGAGCCAAGTATCGAGTCGCCAGCGCTGCAGGTTCGGGTATCTCCCCGCACCCGACCGAGACTGTGCCGCGATGATCGACGAGCCCGACACTGACGCAGGGCAAGGGTCACCCACCGATTACAGTTAGCCCTATGGCACAGGCTCGCGGCCACAGAGTCGAAGCAGATGGCGGTGAACGCCTCCGGTTCAGCGACGCCGAGTTCGTGGTCAGAGCCTCTGCCGATACGACTGACGGTGCCTTCACCATCATCGAGGAGGATGCGCCGCTCGATACGCCACTCCACGTTCATAAGAACGAAGACGAGTTGTGGTACGTGCTCGAAGGCGAGCACATAATCCAGATCGGCGACGACGAGTTTCATGTCGGTCCCGGCGAGATAGTGTTCGGGCCTCGCGGCGTTCCCCATGCGCAGCGGAGGGTGGTGCCGCGGACTGGCCGCTTCCTGGAGTTCTTCTCTCCAGCGGGATTCGAGGGGTTCTTCCGTGAGCTGGCGGAGGCGGAGCGCACCGGTTCAGCGATGCTGGAGGCATACGCAAGGGTCTCTGAGAAGTACGGGATCACATGGCTCGATCAGTAGGTAGCGGACGCATCTCTTCCGCGATGGTGTAGCCACGCTCCCTCGCGGGACGCTAACGAGAGGCGAACTAGTACGACGAGGAGATCATGGACAGATATATTCGGCCAAGTGCGTTTTGTAAGTGCGCTTTTGGCGTGATAGATGCAAAGCGTCAGCCTTGAGAGCCTGTAAAGTGTCGCGACTTTGCTCGCAGAAGTCGAGAGCTTGCGCTTCGCAAGTGGATCGCATGACCCAAGGGCTGCGCGCGTGCCGCGAGTGCGCGTCGCACTAAAGTGGGTCATCAAGCGACAACGCCAGCAGCTACAACGCCTTCGTAACGGGCAGTAAACTAAGGCGCGCTGGTCGTGCGTCGCACGCTTTGATGCAACGTGCGCTGGGTGGCTATGCGCCAGGACGAATCGAGGGCCGCTGCTCCTTGCTCACTCAGCGAGTCGAGCAGCGGCCCCGGTCGTCTCAATCAGTCGCCTCTTGCGGCCTGAATCGCGCGAAGCCCGCGTGCAGTTCGTCAACAATTACGTTGCCGCTCTCCCCTAGCATCTTCGCCTTCTGTCGCAACTGCGCTAGCACCTTGTCGCTCGGCCGCCCGTAGACCTCAATCGTGAGCAGCTTGATGAGATCCGTGAACTTGCGGAATGCCGGGCCCGCTACCTCCATGTGGAACTCGAGCGACGCGGAGTCAGGATGAACCCGCTACGATGGTCATCTGGGTGCCTGACTCGTTGAGGTAGAACCCGTATGTGATCAGCTGGGGCTCGCTGGAATCGACGAACTCAACCAGCTCGTGCGTGGCCGCTTTGAGCTCTTCCAGTTTGCCCTCCCGAATCTTGGAGCGGTCGATGTAGACAATCGGCTCGACCATGCTCACCTCCCATTCTCGGTTCGGGCAGCACCGTTGGATGGCTGCCTTCGGAGTCTACAAGCGCTGGGATGAGTGTGGGGAGCGCTCGGAAAGCCTTATGCGGCTAGGCGGAACCGACGCCGAGACGTGAGAGCGCCAAAAAGCGTGACCCCGGCGCTCCCCGAGACGTTTCGCGATCTCAACTGAGCAGATAACTGCGTGCTTTTCGCTCGTCCCCGACGTGCATTTGCGCACGTCAGCAGAGCGCTTGGAGCGGGAGCTTTGCAAGGAGGGGGTCGGCGGTTCGAGCTCGCTCCGCTCCACGCTCAATCTCTGTCGGTCACGATCGGATCCGAGCGACGCTCAGGCTCGTTTACGAGGCTTGTAGGCGACGTCTTCGAACATCGCCGCCCGCACAGATCGGTGGATGTCGCTGGGAGATGGTTCGGGCAGGGTCGCGTCGATGGTCTCCTCGACCGTTCGGAGCGCCTCTCCGGTGGCCGCTCCCAGATCTCTGGTGACCCGTGCGGTGGCCAGTACATCTCGCGCCATGAGCAACTCGATGACAATCAAGTCCTCGAGCAGAGCGACTGACTCGCCGGCTTTGCGCACGCTAAGAGGCGCGCCGGTCGCATGATCCTCGGTGCCGATGTCGAGTGGAGGGGAGTCCAGCGTCGCGGGAGCGGCCAGCTGCTTGAGCTCACTGAAGATGGCCGCAGCGGGATACCTGAGTGAGAGCCCGGTGGACGCCGACGCTGCTCTTGGGCGCGCGTGAACTTGAGACATCGGACCGCCTGGGGGGTCTTCTTGCGGAGCCGCCAAATTCTCGAAGAAGGCGTCCCAAAGGTGGCTCATGCGGCGCTCACTCAACTGTCCGACGTGAGCGAGGGCAACGCGTACTGCGTCGAAAGCGAGCGCCATGACGATGGGATGGAAGTTGCCGTTGTGCACCATGGTTCTGTCGTCCACCGACACGAGAGGATTGTCACTCATTGAGTTGAGCTCGATCTCGACGCTGCGGCGCGCGAACGCCATGACCTCGCGAAGAGCACCATGCACCTGCGGGGTAACTCTGAAGGAGAGTGCGTCCTGGACAGATCGAGAGGCGCCACCATCGAGCAGATAACTCCCCTCAAGCGCCGTTCGAATGCTCCGAGCCGCCTCGATTTGCCCGGCGTATGGCTTGGCGCGTCCGACGACGGGCAAGGTGGTGGAAGGGTTTCCTCCGGTAGCCTCTAGGGACAGCCCGACGACGACATCGGCCGCCTCCGCCGCTCGCGCAATCCTGGCAATTTCGATGGCAGCATGGCCAATCGAGATCCCGTTGGCCGACATGAGTCCGAGCCCATCCTTGGCGCCGAGCACCACCGGTTCGATCCGCGCGCGCTGGAGAGCGTCTGCGCCTGAAAGCACTTCACCGTTGAGCTCCGCGCTGCCCTTGCCGATGACGACCAACGCAACACTGGCCATTTGAGAGAGATCTCCGGCTCCCACAGACCCCGTGTGGGAGACGATCGGATGTACTCCCGCATTGAGCATCGCCACCAGCATGTCGGCGGCGGCCGGGCTCACGCCCGAGCCGCCTCGAGCAATTCCATTCAGGCGCGTCATCATCGCCGCCCGGACGAGCTCTGTGGACAAGGGTGGACCTACGCCCCCGGCGTGCGTCATCACGAGCAGTTCTTGCTGCGTGCGCAGTTCCTTTTCCGAGAGCCGCACGTCCTTCATGTGGCCCACGCCGGTGTTGAGCCCATAGACAGGCGCGACCCCAGCAAGCGCGTCGTCTACGACTGCCCGACTTGCGAGGATCTGGGATCGCGCGTCGGGCCCGAGCTGGATCTGCATTCCCCTCACGACTTCCAACAGCTCCTCGATTCCGAGCGGCGACTCGCTGACGGTCACCACGTCCATGCGCACCTCCGGCGGTAGGTTGGTCGGCTTGCCTTTCGATGGCTTACTTAGCGTAGGGGGAGGTGGCACGTCCGGTGGGACTTGGAGCGCTCGATCTCCCGAGTTATTTCTTTGCTAACGGCCGCCAGCCTTCTTCTGCGCAGGGTGATAAGTGAGGATGACGACGCCGGAATCGAATGTGACGTGGTCTACGAGTTGCAGCGCGGTCTTGTTGGACTCCTCGTCGAAGAGACGCGTGCCCCTTCCAATGACGACCGGGTGCACCATGAAGCGGTATTCGTCTACGAGATCGTGCTGCATCAGCGTGCGGACCAACTGACCGCTCCCGGCAACCAAGAGGTCCTGGCCCGGTTGCTGTTTCAGCTTGGCGACCTCTTTCGTCACATCCCCCTTGATCACACTTGAGTTCCATTCGGCCTCCTGCAGTGTCGTCGACGCCACGTACTTCGGCAGGCTGTTCATTCTGTCGGCGAAGCCCGCCTCGTCGGTCATGCTCTGCCACGCTTTGGCGAAAGCCTCGTAAGTCACCCTGCCCAGTAGAAGCGCGTCGCTCGCGAAGAGCTCATCGAACCTGTACTTCGCAAGATCAAGCTCCAGTTTCCCGGTTCTTCGAAGACGCCGTCCAAAGTCACGTACTCGGTTACCACTACCCTCATCTCAAACCCTCCTTGGCCGGTTCCACATTTCAAGGATCAGACTGCGCCGAGTAACAGTATTCATCGGGAACCGATGATGTTCGGAATGCCCGACCGTCTCAATACTAAAGAGTCTGGCCAAGAGAGAGGAGTCGACGTGAGTCTTCCGCAAGTCGTGTCACGAGAAGAGTGGCTCAGGGCCCGCAAGGAGCTTCTGGTCAAGGAGAAGGAGCCCACTCGGCAGCGAGACACGCTGAACGCCGAACGCCGCAGGCTGCCGATGGTCAAGATCGAGAAGGACTACGTATTCGAGGATCCTGATGGCAAAGCCGGCTTGCTCGATTTGTTCGAGGGCCGGCTTCAGCTCATCGTCTCCCACTTAATGTTCGACCCGAGCTGGGAGGACGGCTGTTCGAGTTGCTCGGCCGGCGCCGACGAGATGTCGACCGGTCTCCTCGAGCATCTTCACGTGCGCGACACATCGTTGGTTTACGTCTCGCGCGCGCCACTGCACAAACTCGAGCGCTACAAGGCGAGCAAAGGCTGGTCGTTCCCCTGGTACTCGTCGTACGGAAGCTATTTCAACTATGACTTCCATGTCACGATGGACGACTCGGTCACCCCGGTCGAATACAACTACCGGACGAGGGCCGAGCATGAGCAGGCGGGTACCTCCCACTACATCGAGGGCGACCAGCCCATCGAAGAACCGGGCACGAGCTTCTTCTTTCGCAACGGCGATGACGTGTTCCACACCTATTCGATGTACGCGTCGCGGTGCCGAGATGACCGGCGGTTCCTTTTACTTCCTCGACCTCACCGCGCTCGGCCGGCAGGAGGAGTGGGAGGAGCCGAAGGGCCGCGCCTCCGGCGCACGGGCCTCAGTGCCCGACTTCTCAAGTTGAGCGGCCCAATCTGGCTGTCCCCTTGCTTGCTGCGGGGGCTCACCGGCGGCAGCCGCCCACAAGTACTGCAGTGCATACGCCCGCCACGGCCGCCAGCGTTCCGCGTGCCGCTCCAGTTCGAGCGGCGCAACCGGAAGCCCGAGACTTTTGGCCCCCTTTCTGGCTCCAAGGTCTGAGGCAAGAAAGGCGTCAGAGTTTGCAAGAGCGCGCATCTCGATATAGGACGCGGTCCAGGGACCAATGCCGGGCAACGCCAGGAGGTGCCTACGTACCTCGCTCGGCTCTGCCCCGACATCTTGCAACAAGCCGTCCGCAAGCACGCGCGCCAGGTTCCTCACCGCCTGTCTTCGGGCGTTCGGCATCCCGAGCACCGCCAAGTCCGCGTTCGCAAGTACCGACGCGCGGGGCCACAGATGCGTGAGAGCTCCCGCGGATTGCGGAAGCGGTTCACCGTAGGCGGCCACAAGCCGGCCCGCAATCGTGCGGGCTGCGGCTACCGACACCTGCTGGCCGAGCACGGCACGGATCGCCAGCTCGTCTGCGTCCATTGTTCCCGGCAGGCGGAGACCTGGTTTCGCTGCGAGCACCGCTTGCAGGGCCGAATCGGTCGCCAGAACGTCATCGATCGCGTGCGGCTTCGCGTCCAGGTCCAAGAGCCGGCGGCAGCGATATTCGGCTGTCGACAAGTCGCGCCGATCATTGAGCTCGAGTCGGCATCCGATGTGATCACTTGCGTCGAAGAGTTCGACTATTGCGTAACCGTGTGGGAGAGGCACGGTTCTTCGGTACCTCCCGGCGCTGTAATGCTCCACGCCCGCGACCGCACGCCGACCGAGGAACTCCAGCAAGTCTGCCAACGGAAGCGGACGCCGGTACGGCAACCGGATCGAGACCTCGCCGTTCACGCCCTTTGGCTCAACCGCTGTGCCGCCAAGGCCACTGCCGCGGCCATCGGAAGCACCGGAATGGCGCCGCCCTGCAAGGCAGCGATGAGGTCGTCGAGTGCCACGAACGACATCTCGGTTTCCTCGAGGTCGCCGGCATCGGGAGCTGTAACCGGTCGGGCTCCTCGAGCCAGGAACATGTGCACGGTTCCGGCCCCCCTGTTGCCGTCGACGACGAAGCTGCCGAGTTCTTCCCACTGCTCGGCGACGTGGCCTGTCTCCTCGAGGAGCTCGCGCCGCGCCGCCGCGGCAGGCTCCTCGTTTGGTTCCAGATAGCCTGCCGGCAGACTCGTCACAATCTCAGCGGGCCCGTGCTTGTAGCTGCGGAGGACGATGACTCCGGTGTTGGAGAGCGCAACGACGACTACGTAGTCGAGCATCTCCAGCCGGAGGTAGCCCTCGACGATCCGGCCGTCGGGCAGCCTCACGTCTTCGGCCCAGACGTGAAGCCACGGGGCCGCTGCCAGAAGCTCGCGGCGCGCTTCCATCACCCACGGCCGCAGCTCGACCGGTCTACTCCTCCGGCTTGGGCTCGTAATCCGGCCGCGGCTCGGACCGCGTCGTGTGGCGCAGCAGGAAGATCGATAACGAGAGCAGCACGATGGCGGCGGTCAGTACTCCAATTTCGAGCATGGCATCGGCGAAATCGGGCTTGCCGAGCAGGTCCTTGGCCGCGGCACTGATGAGCACTAGTCGCCGGATAGCCGCGACGATCCCCACGATGAGGAAGGGCTCGGTCAGCAGCACTCGCTCCCGAATGACCGAGCTGATGGTGTGAATAAGCTCGGTGACGATGAACACCAGCAGCATCGCGTCCAACAGTTCAAGTACCGTGGAGGACAGCTCCCCCTCCCCTAAGGCTGTGGCGAAGGCGTAGAGCCCGTTGCCGAACAGAATCAAGCCTGCTGCCGCCAAGACCACAGATACGCCTATATAGAGGACGTCCTCCGAACCTCGCATGACCATCGAGGAGCGCTCGCGGAATTTCATTTCGTCCCGATCCACCTTGCTGTCCTCGGCCATGCCCGAAGACTAAGGGAGCCGCCCCCCTCGGCTAGGTCTATCCTCGCAACACGTCGGCCGACTAAGGGAGCCCGCCATCAGAATCGCGGTGATCGGTGCCGGAGGAGTTGGAGGCTATTTCGGGGGAGTCCTCGCCCATTCGGGAGAGGATGTCGTCTTCGTGGCGCGCGGCGCGACGCTGGAGACGCTCCAGCAGCGGGGGCTGCGCGTCGACAGCATCGGCGGGGACTTCGTGATCTTGGACTGTCGCGCGACGGACGATCCCCACTCCGTCAGCGAGGTCGACATCGTGATTCTCGGAGTAAAGGCGTGGCAGGTGGAAGAAGCTGCCGCCGCAGCCGAGCCCATGTTGGGGTCCGAGGGAGCGGTGCTGCCGCTTCAGAACGGAGTTGAAGCTCCCGGTCAGGTGGCCGCCACAGTGGGGGAGGCCCACACGCTCTCCGGCCTGTGTCGCATCATCAGCCTCGTCTCGGAGCCGGGCCACATCAGGCACGTTGGCGGAGCGCCTTTCATCGCCTTCAACGAGCTCGACGGTAAGCGCAGTGGCCGCGTCGATGAGCTGGCAAAGGCGTTCGAGGGTGCCGGGGTGGTCGACGTCGCCGTCCCGCAGGATCCGGAGGCGGCGTTGTGGAACAAGTTCCTGGTAATCACGTCCTTCGCGGGCGTGGGTGGGGTGACGCGTTCCAGCATCGATGTGATCCTGGAGCTGGAAGAAACTCGCCGCTTGCTGGAGGCCTCCATGAGTGAGATCGCCGAGCTCGCCCGAGCTCGCAGTGTCGAACTGGAACCCGAGGTAGTGGCTTCCGGCATGGCGCTGCTCGAGAAGTTCGAGCCAGGAAGCACGTCGTCCATGCAGCGAGACATCGAGGCCGGGCGTCCTTCAGAGCTCGAGCATCTCACCGGCGCGGTCGTGCGGCTGGCGAGAGAGGCCGGGGTAGAGGCGCCGGTGAACGAGTTTCTCTACGCGGCCCTCCTGCCCTTCGAGCGAGCCGCCCGGGCCTAGCCCGAACGTCCCGGCGAGCGCCTCGAGCCCCGGTTCAGGCCGCCCCTAATCCAGTTCTGTGCCAGAAAAGGTGCGGAATCCGCCCCTGAGCTAGCACAAAGCCATGTCAGGAGCGGCGGGCCCCCGCGCCTACAGCTGCGCCAGGACCTCCTCGGCCGTGGCCAGGGCGTGTTCGTAGCCGACTCCCTCTGCCGAGACCGGCCCCACTTCCTTGAAGCCCCCGTAGATCGCGTGGCCGGCCTGCATCCAGAAGCAGTCGACCCCGGCGAACCCGGCCGCCTCGAGCCACCGCAGCTGGTCGTTGAGAGGCGACGGCGTGTCGCCCTCATCGGGGAAATAGAAATGGTTCCAGCGTGTCTCGACGAAGCGCTCGAAGCTCGGCCCGCCCCCCGCCTGCTCCCGGGCGCTGCGATCCCAGGTTTGGGCGAACAGAGCCCTCGCCTGGGGCACCTGGGGCTCCACCAGATCGGCAATCAGCAGAGCCCCTCGCCGCGACAGGCGGCCATGCATGCGTTCAAAGAGCCGCCGCTTCGACGCGCCGTCGAGATGATGCAGGGCGAGGCTCGAGAGTAAGCAGCCGGCGCCGTCGACGAGCTCGAACCATTCGGAGGAGTCCAGCTCGACGTGTGCCGTGACCGCCCGCCCTCCCTCGGAAGCCAGTAGGGCGGCGGCACTCCGCAGCATCGCCGGCGATCCGTCCAGAGCCACGAGCGAGGCCTGAGGGAAGCAACGCAGAATGGTGGCGCCGAGTGCGCCCTGACCGCATCCGAGATCGACGGCGGTGAAAGCCTCGTGCGCAGAGAACGGCACCAAGCAGGCGAGCGTAGTGATCTGGTGAGCGCGGCCCGGCACCGCTACCGGCGCCAGGTCCGAGTAGGTGGCGGAGTCCTCTTCCGCCCACGCGCCTTTGCCTGACTTATCTATGGTGAAATCTCCCAGTCTTCGCTACCGTGAGCCGGAGCCAATAAATGGCCTAGCGCAATCTGCCTATTGCTACACTCCTCTAAGAGTGTTACCTAGGCTATAGATGGAGTGTAACTATGGATCGGAGTGAGCGGCCCATGAGCCAGCGCAACGAGGTAGCCGCCGCCCCAGCAACTGCGGGCGACAGCAAGACGACGCGCGGCGCGTCCGGGCCGGATCGGTCGCCTGCCGCGCGGGCGCTGGGGATTCTGTGGTGGGTGCTGCGCTTCGGGCTCGCCCTTTTCTTGTTCGTCGGCGCTCTGCAGCTCATGAAGACGGGTGCCAGCGGCCTCGATGTGCTTCAGAACAGGGGCCTGCTCGTGCGCAACCCGGGCTCGACCCTGGGGCTCGGCTGGATCGGCGCTCTGTTCGTGCTCTCGGGCTCCCCGATCGCGGCAACGTCGCTGACGCTGGTAGCTGCGGACTCGATCACCGAGATCCAGGGCTTCACGATGCTTACCGGCTCCCGCCTCGGCGCCGCCTTCGTGGTGCTGGTCGTCGCCGTTGTCTATGCGCTTCGCAGCGGCAAGGGGGGCCGGCTCCGCCCAGTGGCTACGGCCGTGACCGCCCTGTCCACCACCGCGCTCATCTACGTGCCCGGCATGTTGCTCGGGGCCCTGCTGCTCAACTGGGGCCCCTATCATTCGCTCGAGCTCCACTTCCCGGGCCAGTTCGGAGACCTCATAGACGTGGTTTACGGCGGCCTGCTGAGCCGCGTGGAGAGCCTCCCGGCAGCGGTGGTTTTCCTCGGGGCTCTCGCCGTGCTGCTGGGCTCGATGAAGCTGATCGACTCCGTGATGCCCGACCTCGACACGGATCTGGAGAGCCGCCGCCTCCAGTGGGTCAGCAAGAAGTGGCCGATGTTCGGGCTCGGATGCCTGGTGGCGCTCATCACCATGTCGGTTTCGGTTGCGCTCACGATCCTGGTGCCGCTGGTCGCCAAGCGTTATGTGAAGCGGGAGGACATCCTTCCCTACATCATGGGGGCGAACATCACCACGCTGGGGGACACGATGCTTGCGGCTTTCGCCCTGAACTCCCCTGCCGCAGTTCGCATCGTGCTGGCCTCAATGATCTCGGCCGCCGCCCTCAGCGTCGTCCTGCTGACCTTCTTCTACCCGCAGGTGCGCACGCTCGTCTGGAGGTTCCAGCGCCAAATGACGATGAGCAAGCCGAGGCTGGCGGGCTTCACGGCCGCCCTCTTCCTGGTACCGGTGAGCATCATCCTGATCTCGGGTCTCGCGTAGGTCGCTTCCTGCGCCGGTAAGAGCCTTACTCGGGGAGGCTCCTACCATGGAGCATGCTTTCTCGCCTGTCGGCGTGGCCGCCACTGTTGCTGCTTTTGGCCGCCTGTACGGGACCTGTTACCCAGGGCTCGACGGGAGAGCCATACGACCGCTCTCGTGACGAACCCGACGCTGCGACGTGCCGGGACCCCGTGGTCCTTCCCCGGCCCGATCCCGACCGGCCGAGCTATCACTTACGAATCGCCGTGCGCCCCGAACAAGGGGTGGTCACAGGGCGCCTCAGGGTGGCCTTCACGCCCGATCTCCCCACCGATGTGCTCGTGTTCCGGTTGTGGCCCAACGGGCCACGACAGGCTCGTGCCGGGACTCGGCTCGAGGTTGGGCGGGTCGAGAGCGACGGACGGCGCCTCGACGCGCAGCTAACGGATCCCACGACTCTGGAAGTCGACCCCGGCCCTCGTCTGAAGCCCGGTGAAACGATCGAGGTCTCGATGCCGTGGAGGCTCGAGCTTCCCGGTCCCTCCTTCGACCGCATCTCTGCAGACGGCACCTCCTTGCGGCTGGGCTCCTTCTTTCCCCTGCTGGCGTGGCAACCGGGGGCCGGCTGGCTCCGGGATCCTCCGTCCACATCACTGGCAGAGACCTCGACTTCGCCGGTGGCCGACTTCGACGTCGCCTTGCAGCTTCCTCCCGGAGTCGAGGCACTCGCCAGCGGACGTGAGGTTTCGCCGGGGCGGTGGCGAACACGGGCGGTGCGCGATTTCGCCCTCGCTACAGGGCGTTTCGAGACGGCCACCGCAACGGCGCGGGCCCCCCAGCCGGTGCGGGTGACCGTGGGGGTGGACGGCGTGGTCGGCGAGTCTCCCGAGCCCTACCTCAACGCAGTGGTGCGTGCCCTGGAAGCCCTGGCTGAGAGATACGGCTCCTACCCGTGGCCGAGCTTCAACCTCGCCATCACTCCCGGGCTGGCGCACGCAGGCATCGAGTACCCGAGCTTGGTCATGCAGGGGGAGGGGACGCTCGGCATCGTCACCAACCACGAGGTCGCCCACCAGTGGTTCTACTCTCTGGTGGGAAGCAACCCCGCGCGCGAGCCGTGGCTCGACGAGGGCCTGACCACTTATGCCCAGTCACGCATCGACTCTCAGATCGATTTTTTTGCCTCCGAGCCCGTTCCCGGTGCGGCCCGCAATCGCCTCGGCGCCGGGATGCCCTATTGGGACGGCCACCAGGATGCCTACTTCCAGGGCGTCTACGCGCAGGGCGTCAAGGCACTCGCCGCCGTGGGCTCGCCGAGCGCCATCGATTGTGGGCTGCGCCGCTACGTGGGTGCCAACGCCTACTCGATCGCGGATTCCTCGGACCTGGTCCGGGCGTTGGAGGCGGAGAAACCGGGGGCCGGGCGTGTCCTCGAGCGTTTCGGAGTCCGCCCCTAGCGGCCTCTTATTCGGAGCGTCATCGCCGCCAGCTTTGGCCCTAAAAAGACCTATACGGTCGGTTTGGGGACAAACCTGCGGTATGTGGCGCGGGATTTGACTCCCAACAACTTCCTTATTAGGCTCTTCGGCGGAGCCCTTCGAGGGCTCCTTTTTGTTTGCCCGCTATCCGAATCACTGGGGGTCAGTTCCATGCGCAAGTTGTCCGTCCTACTCGCGGCCGCCGTCTGTGTCGCGCTGCTGTCCGCTCCCGCCGTTGCCGCGGCCCCCAAGGTGCTGTGGGGCCGTTCGACCTATTACGCGTCACGCTACGTCGGCCAGACCATGGCCTGCGGCGGTCGCTACCGCCACCGCAAGATGATCGCGGCGGTGGATCTGGCGCTCCCCGTGAAGTGCGGCAAGACCTTGATGGTCAAGAACCGGGCGAACGGTCGCAAGATCGCCGTAACCGTCGCCGATCGCTGCTCCTGCCCCGGCCGCACGATCATCGACCTGTCAAAGCGAGCCGCCCGCAAGCTCCGCTACGTGAGCGCGGGCTGGACGCAGGTGCGGGTCAAGGTGCTGCCGGCGGCTTAGTGCACCTCCCCATAAATACGGTGGCATTCGAACGCCTCTGCATCCCCGCTCGCGGCGTTCCACGGCTCCGCCGAGGTTGGAATTGGGATTCAATCTGTCGCTCACGTACCTTCCAGGTACGCAGCGCTCCTCGCGC
>DASRPA010000184.1:0-48694 GCA_035646635.1 Actinomycetota bacterium
AGCTGGTCTTCGACGGCTGCATGCTCCGCTCCTGCCGCCAACCGGCGACCACGAACTTTATCGGTGAAGACCGCTTCCAGCGCCGAACGACAGAAGCCGGGCACTACGCGACGGCGGACATCTTCGGGAAGCTGTGAGTCGGCGACCAGGGCGCGTGCATCCGACAGGTAGGCAATCACAGGATGTGAGGTGAGCCGGAGCTCGACGACCGAAGCCGGTCGCCTCGTCACTGTGGTGGCCTCGATTCCCAGCCGGCGAACGGCTTCTGGCAGCCGGTCGTCGTGGGTGAAGACGATCACCTGGCGCTCTTGAGCCACCTCCTCGAAGGCGCGCGCCAGGCCATCGACGCGCGCGGGGTCCATGGATTGCACCGGATCGTCCACGACCACAAATCGGAAAGGGCTTTCCTCCAGCGTGGCTCGGGGAAGGAACAGGCTCAGCGCGAGCGCATGGAGCTCGCCCTGACTCATGACGCCGAGCGCTGCTCCCGCGACGCCGTCGACGGTGACGTCGAGCGTCACGCGCCGGCGCGTTTTCGCTCCGGCCAACTCGATCTTGCCCAACTGGACGTTTGATTGCTGTCTCAAGTGCTCCCACAACTCGATCGCTTGGTTGCCGATGGGCTCGAAACGTTGGTCGCGGATCGAATCACCGGTTTTCTTGAGCCACTCCTCGGCTGCTTTTAGCGACGGGTCATGTTTCATTCCGAGGCTTGCGCTGCGCGCCTCCTTGACCCACTGGGTGAGTCGCGCGCCACGGACCGCCAGCGTTCTTGGCGCGCGTTCAGCTCGGCGCGAGCTTCGAGCTTCAGGGTTTCGAGCGCGCTAGAGAGAGGCTCGGAGTTCTTTTCAAGGTGGGCGGCGAGTTCCTCAGAGGTGGTGAGCGCGATGCCGGCACGCCACTGCTGCCATGCCTCGAGGACGGGCTCGGGCGCAAGGATGTCTGCCGCTTCCTGAAGCAGAGACGGAGCCGGCACCAGCAACTCCTTGGCGTTTCGTACCGCCGCCCTTTCCGCGCCAAGCGCCTGTTCCCAAGAGGCCGCCTCTGCGCGTAACCGGGCCGCCTCATCTTGTGCTCGCTTTTTCCACTGTGGATCGAGGGCTCCGGGACTGTTGCACACGGGACAGTTCGAGCCGTTGTCGTGTTCGTGGTACTCGAGTGCTCCTTCAAGAAGAGACGCGAGTGTGCCCGGCGCGATGAGAGCCTGACCCGGTAGAGGCGTCGCGCTCTAGGGCCGCCTGCCTCAACCTGTGGGCAGCCTCGGCAACTCGGGCGGGGGCCGGGAGCTCAAGAGTAACAACCCGCCGCAACCGGTCGATTTCGCCGGCCGCTGCGATGTCGTCATCGGTTAGCGCCTCGAGTGCGTCCAGATCCCAGATCCTGCCCCCGGTTGCCGCCAGGCAATTCACCGCGCGCTGGTCTCCTCCTTCGTCGCGCACTTGCTCGAGCCGAACCCTGAGCGGCACAAGGGCCTTCTTCGCCGCGTCCATCGCTTTCTTGCGATTCCGGCGGCTGGTTGATAGGGCGGTCTGAGCTTCGACCAGGTCCTCGAGGCCGAGGACGAGCGAGAGCGCGTCGTAGAGCTTGCCGGGACCCTCGTCGAGCATCGAGGAGAGCTCGTTGTAGGAAAGGAACGGGCGGTGAGTCACAAGCGCCTCGGTCCAGCCGAGGTAGTCCAGGCTCTGCTTCGCCTTGCCGTGGGGCTGGACCTCGGCGACCCCGCCTCGACGGCATCGTCCTCCTTCCACCGCCGGGTGGCCGTGGCAGGCCCGGAGCCCTCGACCAGAAGGACCGCCTCGACCATGGCCGGGTGGGGATGGTGCAGATTGCGCCAGCCTTCCTTCCACACGTGCGCACGCCCGGCCCAGCGGTGGCTGTCGCCGATGAACAGCACCTCGAGAGCGTCGGCGAAGCTCGATTTGCCCGATCCGTTGCGACCTACCACGAGCGTGAAGCCGGGGCCCGCTTGGAGCTTCAGTGTTGCCTCGGGGCCTATCCCACGAAAGCCCTGAACCGTGATGGAGGAGAGGTAGGCGCCCGCCGGGGCGGTAGGTGGTGGCGGGCGGAGCCAGCTCGGAGGCCTCGGCGGCGGACGAGGACTCAAGAGTCGCCTCTAGGTCGGCCGCTCCAATGCAGGCAGCGATGACATAAACGCTCCAGTCGAGGTTGAGGGAGCCGTCCGCTTCCAGTCGCTCCCAGACGATTCTTTGCAGCGATTCGTCCATGACCGGGCAGTATGTCCCATTTGTAGAGTGCCGAATCCGCCATAGCCGGTATCCGGGCCGGCTTTGCCACCAGCCGAGTCGTTTCCACCCCTACCTCGATGGGAGCCACCTTCTGAGCCGTCCAGCACCTCGGTCGCGCCCGTTTCTCAGAGCGCGGCGTGACCCATGCCGCGAGCCGCCGGTGAACAAGCCTAGGATTGGCGGCGCGGAGGGGACCGCATCCGTTCGGGGTCGACGGTCCTACCAGTACGGCTGTGGGTGGGAGATGGTGGGCCCGCCTTCTCGTGCACCTGCCGGTCGGCGAGGACGGGTTGTTTTGCAAGCATTTGCGTGGCCGTCGGACTCTCTTTCGCCGGCCGCAGCGAAGCCTGAGTGGGCTGGAGCCGACCTCGCATGGTCCTCGTGCCGTGGATAAAGGCTGTATCTCCATACCCGCAGCAAAAATGCCCTCGTGGATCTCCTCCCCGAGCAAGTTGCAGACGACGAGTTTCTACGGCAGGCTGTCGCTGGAGGCCACTAAGAAGAGTGGCTCACCAGTCGATCTCGATGAGTTCCGAGCTGCCATCGAAAAACGTCATCATTGTTGACGAGTTCGTGACTACCGCTCGATGTACGCGTACTCGAGTGGATCAAGAACGTCATCGACTCGGTCGAGAGGCTGCTCACAGAAGGTCACGCCTCATCTGTGAGCTGCACCGGGCTCATCACAAGTGGGGTCCTCGGCGACCGAGAGTGGTGGGTATGCCCGGCCTAATTGACGTGCCCCCCAAAAATGTCCAGGCCCCCCTGCCAAGAAGGCCGAAACACGAGGCGTAAGGACCGATTAGAGTTGGGGATGCCTGGCTTCTGGACTTGGTCAGACAAGCGCCGGCGAGAGATGCAGCAACCCAAGCTGTGCCCGACAATCGGGCAAGTGGGAGGACGATTCGTGGACGACGACGATTTGCGGGCACGTCGTATCGCAAGCAATGAAGCCCTGGGCCGTCAGATTAACGAGCGGATTGCAGCACAAAGAGGTGTGGAGTCGGGCGAGTCGATGTCCGTGGTCTGTGAGTGTGGGGACGGCGACTGCGAGTCGCGGCTCGACGTGCGCTGGGAGACCTATCGTGCCGTCCGCCAAAATCCTATGTGGTTCATCCTGGTGGAGGGTCACGAGGTGTTGGAGATGGAACGCGTCGTCAAGAGGGAAGGCGTATTGGTGGTCTCCGAGAAGATCGCCTCGGCCAGGCAGGCGCTCGAAGCCATTGACCCTTACTCTGCAGATGGAGCGTCAACAGGGGACTAGATCGTTGCCGTCTAGTGGCTCTCTGGCTGCAGAGTCCGCCTGCTGAGCTCTTCCCAGGCCTGATCTATCACTGCCGCGAGCTCGTCGTCGGACAATTCCGTCATTCGCTCGCTGAATGTGTTGAGGAGCTGCCAGCGCGGCCAATCGGCCCCATTCGACAGATATCCCGCATAGGCAAGCATCCGGTCGAGATCGATGTCCAGCGCGACGGCGAGCTTCGCCAGCCGCTTGGGGGGCGGAGTGATCGCTCCGCTCTCCCATCGGGAGATCGTCTGCTGAGACACTCCGACGAACTCGGCCACCTGCGCCTGATCCAGTCCTAATTGTTCGCGTCGTGCTCGCAGGGTTCGGTCCAGCGGGCCCAGAAACATCGTTCCTCAGCCCGCCACAAGAGGTTTGGCGGTGTTCGACTTCGTCAACAGCTCGATCAGCGCCTTCCCCTCCATCGGCTTGGCGAAGTAGTAGCCCTGCGCGAGGTCACATCCCAGGGCCCGGACGTGGGCGAGCTGTCCGGCGTCCTCGATGCCTTCGGCGACCGTCTCGAGGCCGAGCGCCCGGATGAGCTTCACAATGGCGTGGGCCAGCGACCATTCCTCTGTCGTCGAGACTATTCCCCCGATGAAGGCCCGATCGATCTTGACGATGTCTACCGGCAGGCGCTTGAGGTACGACAGTGAGGAGTATCCGGTGCCGAAGTCATCGATCGCGAGCCTCACGCCCAGCTCCTTCAGCCGGTGCAAGTCGTGGATCGTGTGCTCGAAATCGCTCACCAGGGAGGTCTCGGTTATCTCGAGCACCAGGTTTTCTGCTGCGAGCCCCGTCATCGAGAGGACGTCGCCTATCTGGTCGGCAAGTTCAGGGGTGCGTAGCTGGCGGGCGGACAGGTTGACCGCCAGGTGAAGGGGGGGATCGCCTTCGAAACTCTCGCTCCACGTTACGGCCTCCCTACAAGCGCTTTCGAGCACCCAGCGCCCGAGCGGGACGATCAACCCCGTACGCTCGGCGATCTCGATGAAGTCCAGCGGAGGAACCAACCCCCTCGTGGGATGAGCCCAGCGCACCAGGGCCTCCACGCCCACCGTCCTCCCGGTCAGGAGGTCGACGATCGGCTGGTAGTTGAGGAAGAACTCGTCGTTCTCGATGCCCCCACGGAGCTCTGACCGCAGGGTCAGCTCTTGGAGGGCCCAGTCGTGCAGCCGAGGATCGAAGACCTGGCAGGTGCCGTCCCCTCGTTCCTTGGCGGCATACATCGCCGAGTCTGCATCGCGTAAGAGCGCTCCACCCTCCCCACCGCCGGCTGCGACGGACAGCCCGGAGCTTGCCTGAAGGAACAGCTCGGATTCTTCGAAAACGAAGGGCCGAAGCAGCTCCTCGTACAGTCGCTCCACTGCTTGCATGGCAGCCGCTGCGTCTGTTTTCTCGAGAAGGAGGCCGAACTCATCACCACCGAGCCGGGCGCAGGTGTCGGTTGCCCGCACTGTTGTTTGGATCCGACGCGCTACCTCCACAAGCACCGCGTCCCCCGCGTGGTGCCCCATCGAATCGTTGATTCCCTTGAAGCCGTCCAGATCGATCATGACGACTGCGAGCGGCTCGGCGCGCCGGTCGGCGCGCCGCAGTGCGTGCTCCAAACGGTCGTGGAACAACACCCGGTTGGGAAGCCCCGTAAGGCTGTCGTGAAGGGCGAGACGAGAAAGCTCTGTCTCGAGGGCTCTGCGCCGCTTGATGTCCGAGACGAGCCCGACGAGACGGATCATCACCAGGACGAAGAGGACCGTGACTATGAGGGTAAGCACGAGGTCCCTGATATCCCGGTTGAGCACCTGCTGCACGATCAAGGCCGTGGAAGTCATCAGGGGCGCCAGACCCAGAACCGCCAATCGCCACGAGGGCGGCGTCGATTCGACCTCTCTTCGGTCCTGTCGGATGAATGTGCTCATCGATGGATGGAGTGCAGCGGCACCCATCAGAAGCGCGGACAGGAGCCATCCGGCGAAATACCATTGGCCGTAATGAAACCGACCGTCCAGAAGATTCAGCGTGTAACTGGTATCCGCGATGAGTTGAGCAAGGATGCTGCCCCCGAGAATCCAGAAACTAGACAGGCGGGTTCCGGGGATGAAGAGGAGACGCGCGAGAACGGTTAGCAACAACAGATCCATGAGCGGGTAGGCGATGGAAACCAGCTTGGACAGGAGCGGAAGCCCCGAAGAGACCACATAGGGATGGATGAGAAAGATCCAAGCCAGGACACCTATGCCGATCGCAACGATGAGGGAATCTATGGTGCTTGTCCGGTCGCGGTTCGCACTGAAATCTTGAATCAGGAGTGCAAGCCCGAGAAACAGAAGCGTGTAAGAGGTCAGATAAAAGACATCCGCAATTGATGGAAATGAGGGACCTTGCAACCAGATTGCATTGGCGAGCGCGTAAAATAGTTGGCCTGCCGCCAGCGTGTACCAGCCACGGAGCCCCGCCGGTCGGTGGCTCAGCGTCCCGTAGACGATCGCAGCTACCGCAGACACGCTGCATCCGACGAAGATGATCTTATCCCCCCATCCGGTAGGAGGAAGGATGAAATAGAGGAAGCTCCCCAGCAGTCCCAGCGCCAAGTACACGAGCCACGTCGCCGGGGGGACTCGGCTGCTCACCCAGTCGCCTCCTCGGGGTTATTCCCAATGAACCAGTAGAGATCCAGCGTCCTCACCACTTCCTGCATGGCGCCGAAGCCGACAGGCTTGATCAGATAGGAGCTCGCCCCGAGCTCGTAGGCGCGGCTGATGTCTGCCCGCTGGTCCGAGGACGAGAGCATTATCACCGCAAGGTGCTTCAGCGAGACTTGACTCCTCACCCACTCGAGAACCTCGAGTCCTGACTTGAGCGGCAGGTGGATGTCGAGGAGCGCAAGAACCGGGGTAGGGGGAGGGGGATGATTGCCGCCCGAGCTTCCACCGGCGAGAGAGGCAATGGCTGCTTCCCCGTCCTCTACGACGTGAAGTGGATTGGCGATCCGGACCGCCGCAAACGTCTTCCTGATGAGCAACGCGTGGGACGGGTCGTCCTCGGCGACGAGTATGGGCGGCGCATGTGGGTTGGTCGAGCGCACCGTGCCTTCAATTGCGCCTCGTGGAGCGGTCTCGGTCGGAGGCAGAACAAACCTGGAATCGAAAGCCGGCGAGCGTGGCTCTCGGTGGATCCGCCCGCCGCTCACTCCGGAACTCCGCTTGCAACGGCCTGATCGATTGTCGCGAGCAACTCTTTGACGTCGATGGGCTTCGTAATGAATGCGGAGGCTCCTGCATTCAACAGCCGGTTGACGTGGGTCTTCGTCGCATCTGCGGTGACGATGAAAACCGGAATCGCGTCGGTGAGCGGATCCCGTTTGAGGTCGGCCAGGACTTCCTCGCCCGGCATGTCAGGGAGGTTGAGATCGAGCAGGATCACGTCGGGGAGATGCCGGCGGGCAAGGTCGAGGCCAACCTGCCCTTGAATGGCGGTCATGAGGCTCAGTTGCGGGCGGGTGGCGAAGATGCGTTCTATCAGCTTGAGATTGGAGAGGTTGTCCTCGATATAGAGAACGGTTCCGGGGGTCATCGTGGCCCGCTTTTCGGCATGTTGGTCGAGTCGGGGAAGCCGGTCGACGGGGTCCTCGGCCACCTGAATGTAGAGCCAGAAGCGGCTGCCGCGACCCACCTCGCTGGTAACTCCAATGTTGGCGCCCATCGCGTCCGCGAGTCCCTTGGAGAGCGCAAGCCCGAGCCCCGTCCCCTCGATCTCACTCCCTTCCGCTCGCAGCCGGTCGAAGGGCACGAACAGCCGCTCCAGCTCTTCACTTCGAATGCCGGGTCCTGTATCCATGACCACGATCCGCATGTGCCCGCCCTCCACGTCCTCGCACACCACGGTGACCGAGTCCCCCTTCCGCGAGTACTTGACGGCGTTCGACAGCAGGTTCAAGAGGATCTGTTTCACTCGCTGGTGATCGGCGAGGACATGCCGGCGCGAATAGCCTTCTGGAAGGGTCCAGTTCAGCGCCACCTCGCTCTCGGCGGCGAGTGGCCTGACCAGATCGACGCTTTCACTGATAACGGTGAGCGCGTGCACGGGCTCGATGGAAAGAGACAGCCCTCCGGCCTCGATTCGGGCGATGTCCAGGACCTCGTTGATGAGCAGGAGCAGGTGACGGCCTCCTTTGACGATGTGGTCGATGTTCTCGCGATGGTCACTGTCCAGCGCGACATCCATCTGTGAGAGTTGAGCAAAGCCCAGGATCGCGTTGAGTGGGGTCCGCAGCTCATGGCTCATACGGGACAGAAAGTCGTTCTTGGCGAGATTGGACCTCTTCGCTTCTTCCTCACGCTTGTGAGCAGTCACGTCTGTTGAGATTCCGCAGACTGCGTACGGCTCTCCCGACGAGTCGAAGAGCGGGAACTTCTGGGAGATGTAACTATGGAGCTCCCCGTCCGGATGAACGACCGTCTCGTCTATCTCCAGCGGATTGTGCTTGTGTATGACGAACTGGTCGGTCACCCTGTTGGCGTTGGCCGCTTCCTGTGACAACCAATCGTGATCCGTCTTCCCGATGAGCTGCTCGTCGGTCACTTGAAAGACCCGTTTGAAGTGGCGATTGATCAGCATGTAGCGACCGTCCAGGTCCTTGATCGAGATCATTGCGCTGGCGTTATCGGCCACTTCATCGAGCAGGGTCTGGCTCTCGTTCAGGGCTCTCTCGGATGCAGTTCGAAAGCGCTCTTCAGCCTCCTGTTGTGCGGCTTCAGCCCTCTTTCGATCTGTCACGTCACGGGCCGAGGCATAGATCAACTGCTCCGAGGGGACTCCTCTAGCCGCCCACTCGATCCAGTGATACGAGCCGTCCTTGGCCCGATAGCGGTTCTGGAAGTCGATTGTTTCGGTCGCCCCGGCGAGCTTGGCGGCCTGGTTCTCCGTTCTCGCCCGGTCCTCGGGGTGGACCAGATCGAGGAAGGGGCGGGACGTCAACTCCTCGTCGGTGTAGCCCAAAGTCTTTCCCCAGGCTGGATTCACGCGCTTGAAGTAGCCGTCGAAGCCGGCCGTGCAGGCCAGGTCGACCGATAGGTCAAACCAGCGGGCGTGCTGCTCCTCGACTTTGCTTCGCTGGGTCACGAAGTGCCCCACGAGCCCGCCCACGAGAAAGAATGCCGTCGCACGGGAGAGATGGTCGAACACACCCACAGGAATGCGCTGGCTCATCGACCAGGCGACGAATGCCGCTTGGCTGAAGGTTGCTGCGGCGAGTCCCCAGGCCGTCCCCAACCTGATGGCGATAAGCGCGATCGGGACCACGCACAGGACTAGAACGGCTTGATCTTTATCGGGCACCGCAAAGCGAAGGGCGATGATCGCGGCGAAAAGCATCACGGCGACCGTCGGAAGTGTCCATCGCTTGAGAAGCCCTTCGCCGGTGATGCTCATAGCGGATCCCTCGCTCCTAGAGTGGTCTGCTGTTGTCGCTGCTTGCTCGTGTGCCCAATGGGCCGCTGATCAGGTGCTTCATACTCATCGAATGAGTATCGGCGGGGAGTCTCACGACTTGATGGTGGTCGATAGCGGGATGGCTCGGGTCTCAGCCCCGAGTGTCGGCAGGCCCTCCATCTGGGCCCCCGTGGGCCGCAAGGGTGCGTATCCGTGCTCGGTCAGTCGAGGTCCTGTCAGCTCATCGGATCAGATGCGCTCGTAGCGTTGCCCCAGGAAGCCTTCCGAGAGGCGGGCCGAGGTTCGCAGACCAGGACCCAGACAGCGCGCCCGTTACTCAGACGGCTGGTCGCGCTCGTCTCATTGTGCCGCATTACAAGCTCCGCATAACCGATGCCTAACGATGCGAAACAACCGGTAATGAGCACTGGCCTGGAGACTCAACCTCTGGACCTTCCCCGCTCCTAGCGGTCACCCCGCGAACTGTCACACCCCTCGTGCCACCTTCGGGCCGTGGTAAGAGCGGCCACAGGCGAAGAGGCAGGTCGAGGTAATGCACGAGCGGCATCACCACGAATCGGAGAGAACGATGGAGGGGCAAAGTGGTGTGACAGGGAGCAGGACACGATCGCATTGAAAGTCAAACCAACCGTTGCAAGTTGGAGACGAGAAGAGGTTTTGGAGTGGCACACATCGAGGATCGCGTCGCCTCGGTTTAGGGTCGATGAGTCGGTGGCGCACGAGACAGCGATATCTCGCAGATCGAGATGGGGCGTCATCGAGCTCTCGTCGAAGCTTTTGAAATCGTGCGCGGGCCCCAGCCGGGATGGGCTCGTCGCAGCTCGACGATACGGGCTTCGACCTCGGGGGCGATCTGGTGGGGGCAACGATCCGGCTTGGAGCTGCGATCAGCCCAGGCAGCCAAGCCCTCGTTGGAGTAGCGGAGGAGCCAGCGGTGAAGCGTCCTGCGGTCGACGCCATAGCGGGTGGCCACGTCGGTGACGGTGGCGCCGGTGTCGAGCACCTCTCTTACCGCCTCGTAGGGCTGCTCAACCATCGAAAGCTCCACCAGCATGATGAGATCCTCCTTGGCTCGGATGAGCACAAGTGATGACCGCGTCGGGCCCCCAAAGGCGTGGAATTGGTGGGACTTAGGTGCCGGAGCCGGGTCGAGCGGTGGGACAGAGGTGGCGGAGCCGATGTGAGACAGACCTACGAACTCTCACATCTACCAGGCTTTTTGCTTGGCGCGCCCGGAGGGATTCGAACCCCCGACCCTCGGATTAGAAGTCCGACGCTCTATCCACTGAGCTACGGGCGCAAGACACTATTGGTGCAGGTCAGAGGCCTGAACACACGTTCCAGCCGGTCTCTGACCGGGCCTCCAATCTACCCGATGACACCGCCCCGGCTCGGTGAGGATGATTTAGACGGCGAGGCGCCGGAGCTCGCCCACGACTTTGGTAGGCAGGTTGGGTGAAACGCCAGTGTCGCAACAGTGTGCCGCTATCGTGGAGGCGGATGCTAGGCAGCCCAAGAGCGACGGATGAAATGTTCGAAGGCCCTCGGCACGGCATCGGTGCAGCACCTCACCGTTCTCCTTACGTAGGGTTCGCTTAGCGCCCCGGCATTTTCGGCGCGACTCACGTTTCTTGACTCTCGAGAAGAGTCGCGAACAACTGCGGAGCGTCCTATTTGCGCGGGAAGCGCTGATGGCCACTGTCGCCGCCAATCTTCGCGTCCGCCGAGCCTCCAGAAACCGGAGGCACCGCTCCAACCGGCCCTCGGAGATCAAGCGGCCCCTTGCCGCTGCTGGTGCACCGCTGGGCTGCTGCCTCCCTGCCCAAGTTGCTGATCGGAATGTAGTCACGCCATCCTTGCGGTACGGCCTCGCGCTATTTCTCCTCCTTTCGCCGGTTGGCTTCCCTTATGTGCTTTCTCAGCTCTCTGTCAAGCTGCCGCGTGATGTGCCCTCGGCGCGGGGGAATATCCCCCTCATCCTGCTGCTCGCGCAACCTCCGGTCTCGCTCCTCAGTCAGGCTGTGCCCCCATAGGCTCCATGACGCGTAGGCAACCTCACGGGGATCACGCTTGAGGCGCCGGGCGGTTTTGACCTCCGCCTCGTTTTGAGTGGCAGCCACGATTCGAGGCGTCTCGTTTTCCGGCACTGGATAGTGATTGACGAGTACGTCCTCCTGTCGCCTAAAGGCGGCACTTGCCTGACGGTCCCCCTCATAGTCTTGGGGCCACATTGCTTGTGTCCCCGAGTGGCTCGGCGAGAGGTTCTGTCCGCTTGCGAGGGATCGCCACTCAGCAGTCGTGAGGATGTAGCCATCACCGATCTCGATCTCGTCGTCTTCGGCTAGCCCGTCCGTCGCCCGCAGTTCTTTGTGAAGGTCGGGTACGTCCAGGGTCGCCTGGAGCAGCATCTCTTCGTCTCCTGCCAGCGACCGTCGTCCCGTTTCGATTGCTGCGACCGTGGCCCGTGTCCAGTCGAGCCCGTTGGCGCGCCCACTTAGCGTAAAGAATACTGGCTCTAGGTGAGTGAGCAGAAAGTCGAATTGGGATGAACTTCCACCGCAAAGCTCCTGGTCAGGCGCTTGACCGATGGGTCAATTTGAGCGCGGACCCTACTTTCCAGTCACTCACCTAGGGCGCTCAAAACGCGTTGTGGATCGGCTCCCGCAGCCGCCTCGGCAGGTAGACGGCCCCCGGGCCTGAGGCTGCAGCCACGTCGTTGGGGTTCGACATGCGGCAGCGCTGCAGTGACAGACAGCCGCACCCGATGCAGGAGTCGAGCCCGTCCCGCAACGCAACCAACGCATCGATCTCGCGGTCGAGCCGGTTGCGCCACTGTCGGGAGATCCCGGTCCAGTCCGCGCGCGTGGGAGTTCTCGCGGCCGGGAGCTGAGCCAAGAGCTCACGGATCTCGTCGAGGCTGAGCCCAACATGTCGGGCGGCGCGAATGAAGGCCAGCCGCCGCAGCACGCTTCGCTCGAAACGCCGCTGACCGCCCTCGCTGCGCTCCGCTTCGATCAACCCGGCCCCCTCGTAGTAACGGAGGGCCGAGGCGGCGAAGCCGCTGCGGCGAGCGACTGCGCCGACGGTGAGTACGTTTGCAGCCATGACTCTTCACCTCTTTCTAAAGGGCTTGACTTAAAGTTAACTTCAACTTCTAGAATAGCGACAGTTGCTGTGGAAGTCCACACAGATCGCCATCGAATGGAGGAACCATGCCCGTCGCACTCATCACCGGCGCCTCACGCGGATTCGGCCGGGCCGTGGCCGAAGGGCTCGCAAACAATGACTGGGACCTGGTCGTCGACGCCCGCGACGATGACACCTTGCAGAGCGTGGCTCAGGCGTGGCCGGGGAGCGGCAGGACAACCGCCGTTGCCGGAGACGTCGCAGATCAAGCTCACCGAGAGGAGCTTTCACGCATCATCCGCGGCCTCGGCCGTCTCGACCTCCTCGTCAACAACGCCAGCGAGCTTGGGCCCAGCCCTCAGCCCCAGCTCGATGCCTATCCTCTGGACGAGCTCGAACGTGTGTACCGAATCAACACTCTGGCACCGCTCGCGATTGTGCAACTCGTGCTTCCAGAGCTCGTCGCGGCCAGAGGCGCAATCGTCAACGTCAGCTCGGACGCGGCCGTGGAGGCGTACCCCAGTTGGGGCGGCTACGGCTCGTCCAAAGCGGCGCTCGATCAGCTCACCGCGGTGCTCGCGGCCGAGCAACCCGCGCTGGCCGTTTACGCCTTCGATCCCGGGGACATGCGCACCACCATGCAACAGCAGGCGTTCCCGTATGAGGACATCTCGGACCGTCCCGAGCCGCACACCGTCGTGCCCACCCTGCTCCGCCTCATCGAACAGCGTCCGCCCAGCGGCCGCTATCGCAGCGCCGACTTGCTCGTGGCCCAGACCTCCCGGTGATGGACGTGCTCGCCCCCCCACGCACGAGCTTCGCCCTGCCCCCGGAGCTTTCTGCGACCGAGCCGCCCGAGGAGCGTGGCCTCGAACGAGACGGCGTCCGCCTTCTGGTGGCGGAGCCCGACGGGCTGCATCATGCGCACTTCCGGGACTTGAGCCGCTTCCTTCACCCCGGCGATCTCATCGTGGTCAACACGTCCGCCACCTTGGCTGCGGCCGTGGAGGGGATTCGCCGAGGTGACTCTGCGGTGGTCGTCCACTTCTCCACCCCCGCGACGACGGCACGTGGATAGTCGAGCTGCGAGCAAGCGACGGCTCCGGCCCGATCCTCGACGGCGAGTCGATCGGGCTTCCCGGCGGAGTCGCGCTGACGCTGCAGTCGCCGCGCGCCGATCCCAGAATGCCCGGAGGAGTCCGGCTGTGGCGAGCGAATATCTCAACCGACGGCCCCATGGACGAGTACCTCGCCCGCCACGGCCGCCCGATTACCTACGGCTATGCGAGGGGCCGCTGGGACCTCGCCGCCTTCCAGACGATCTTCGCTCGGGAGGCCGGCAGCGCCGAGATGCCCGGCGCCGGGCGCCCGTTCACCAACGAGCTCGTGACCGAGCTTGTCACGAAGGGGGTTGCCCTCGCTCCCGTGCTGCTGCATGCGGGCGTGTCGTCGCTCGAGGCCAAGGAGCTTCCGGCGGCCGAGCACTTCCGAGTGCCCGAACAGACTGCCCGACTCGTCAACCACACACAGAGCGCCGGGGGCCGCGTGATCGCGGTGGGGACCACGGTCACCCGGGCGCTCGAGACGGTCGCGCGCCCGGACGGCTCGGTCACGGCGGGCGAAGGATCGACTGAGCTCGTTCTGGGGCCGACCCGACCCGCACGCGCGATCGACGGGATCATCAGCGGTTGGCACCCTCCCGGCGCCTCCCACCTGCTCCTGCTCGAGGCGGTCGCCGGCCCCCGTTTGGTCGGGCAGGCGTA
Source organism: Actinomycetota bacterium (assembly GCA_035646635.1). Classification (GTDB taxonomy): domain Bacteria; phylum Actinomycetota; class CADDZG01; order CADDZG01; family WHSQ01; genus JACDAL01. Next base: position 13,872 of record DASRPA010000184.1, read on the forward strand.
CGCAAGCGCCCGCGCCGCCGGTTACCTGTGGCACGAGTTCGGCGACAGCTCTCTGCTGCTGCCCAAGCGACGTTCCAGACTCAGGGCGGCGAGCTAGGAGGCTTTCGACTCCAAACATTGCGTCCCCGACCACTTCCGAGGTGGTTTGAGCCACAAGGTTCGACCTGACCCCGGCCCCCGTTTAGCTTCACTGGATCATGGGAGCCACCTAAGAGGGTAGATGAGCCGTTGAGGCCGGCGCGAGCAGGACTCGGCCGGGCCCGCGCCATCGCCATCGACATCTCTCCACTCAATACGTCCTCGATGCGATGACGTTCCCAGCGGCCTTCATCGCCTTGCGCTGGAGGCCCGTCCTGCGTCCTGGTAAGCTCATGGCCACGATCGCTGTGACCGACGGAACGATGCTGTTGGCCTTTGGAGCATTCGGGTCGTTGTAGTCGCGACCTCGTAGCGCGCGGTCGGGCCGCAGCCGTGATCGGGCGCGCAGGCAACCCAGAAGCCAAGTCACGATGTCATTCCCACCTCGCTCAGGGATCTGTTTGGGTTCCGGACAGGCATCCGTACCCGGGCGCACCTTGACACGCTTCGACCCTCCGTCGCGTTGCTCAGCGTCTGCTCAGTAGCAAACCAGGTGACGCGCACCAACGCTCAGAGCTGTTCGTCGAACGTTACACACGCGCTGCTTTGAGCTTCGTCCAGAGAGGTCCGGCGCCTCGGTCGCTCAGAAGGCCGTCGATGGTGGCAGCTTCGACAGGACGCCCGAATAGGTAGCCCTGTACCTCGTCACACCCGTGGAGGCGCAAGAATGGCAGCTGGTCGGCGGTCTCCACGCCCTCGGCCACGGTCTCGATGCCAAGACTGTGGGCCATAGCAATGGTGGCCGCGACCATCGGTGCCGGCTCACTTTGGGCGGTCGCATCCACGAACGACTTGTCGATCTTCACCTTGTCGATCGGGAGAGAGTGAAGACGGCTCAGCGAGGAATATCCGGTCCCGAAGTCGTCGATCGCAAAGCGGATCCCCTTTTCATGCAGGCGATTGAGCACGGCAAGTGCTTGGCCTTGATGCATGATGACGCTTTCGGTTATCTCCAGCATGAGCTGCTCCGTGCGGAGCCCGGCATCTGTCAGCACCGCACCGATCACGTCGACGATCGAACCGCTCTGAAGCTGACGGACGGAGATGTTGACGTGCATGGTGAGGTCTCGGGCCTCGGGATGGTCGTCTTGCCACCGGCGAGCTTGCAGGCAAGCCGCCCGCAGGACCCACTCTCCTAGTGGCACGATGAGCCCCGTCGCCTCGGCGACCGGTATGAACGACGCCGGCGAGACGAGCCCTCGCTCCGGGTGATTCCAGCGGACGAGGGCCTCGAAGCCCCGGAGATGCCCGGTGACGAGTGAAACTACCGGCTGGTAATGGAGAATGAGCTGGTGACCGGTGATCGCCTCGAGCAGCTCGGTTTCGAGGGTCAGTTGCTCGCATACCGCCTCGTGCATGGAGGGCTCGAAGACCTGCATGTTGCCTTTGCCGCGGCCCTTGGCCACGTACATTGCAAGGTCGGCGTTGCGAAGCATCTCCCCGGCGCTGTCTCCGGCTTCGCTGACCATGATGCCGATGGAGGCGTCGACTGTGATCGGTCGACCCCGGGCCGGAACCGGCGCACGCACGAGTGCGAGAATTCGAGCTGCGATGGCGACCGTCTGATTGCGTGTGGTGTTTTCGAGGAGAACGGCGAATTCGTCGCCCCCGAGACGGGCAATTGTGTCACCGGGCCGCAGTGAGGGTCGCAAGCGATCGGCAATGGTGACCAGTACTTGGTCACCTGCCTCGTGTCCGAGACTGTCGTTCACTGTCTTGAATTCGTCGAGATCGAGCATCAGCAGCGCCAGCGGGGCCGGATGGCGCTCTCGGCTGGCGAGCGCGTGTTCGAGCCTGTCGCGCAGCAGGAGCCGGTTCGGAAGATCGGTGAGCGGGTCGTGCAGCGCTTGGCGGACGAGAGCGGCTTCAGCCTTACGCCGATCGGTCACGTCATGCATTGCGACGACGGCGCCCAGCAGGCACCCGTCTCCGTCATGGAGGGAGCGGCCGTTGACTACGAGAGTCCGCGGCTCGCCGCTCTTGGGGGCGATGACAATCTGTGCGTTTTGCACCTTCTCCCCATTAAGCGCCCGAAAGAGTGGGATCTCCTCCATGGGAAGCGGCGTAACCCCGTCGACGCGATAGAGGTCGTGGTGTTCCGCCCATTTGCCTGCGGAAACTTGCTCCTCGGGAAGGTTATAGATCTCACGACTGGCTCGATTTAAGAGCGTCAGGTTCCCGCCGGCGTCACAGGCGATCACCCCCGTGTCGAGATCCTCGAGGACAGCCTCGAGAAAAGCGCGCTCACGGGCCAGGGCGAGTTCTGCCGAACGGCGCTGGGTGACGTCCTCCAGTTGGGCAACGATGTAGACAGGGTTGTCCCCCGTGACCCTGGGCACTGACACGTTGCCCTTTGACCCACACGTCAGAGCCGTCGGCATGGCGGTAACGCTTCTCGAAGGGGCTCGAGGTGAGCGTCCCCGACGAGGCCCGGGAGACGATCTCGGCGCTCTTGGCCACGTCTTCCGGGTGCGTCAGGGCGTCGCTGGTGTTGCCAACAAGCTCGTCTTCAGAACGACCCAGCATGTCGCAGAAGGTCGAATTCACCTCGACGAATCTTCCGGTCATATCTGCCAAGACCATCCCGATGGGAGCGTTGTCAAAGGCCTGCTGGAAGCGGTCACGGGCCGCCAGCAGCTCGTCTACATCTCGGCCATTGTCAAGCGACCGCTGGCGCTGCTCCCGAACGACTCTCCATGCCACGACCGTCAGCACCGGTACGAGGCCGAGCGCCACGGTTGCCATCCAGGCCACCCAGTTCCCCCGACCGGTGGCCACAACCTCGATTGCCGAAGCGGCACGATGGATCGTTGCGGTCGCAACCTCCAAGGCCACGAGAAAGATCAGCCAACGGAGTGGAGGAGACATTCCGTGCACCATTCTCTCTAGTTGCTCTCTGCCTCGCTCCGGAGGCCGCCTATCTATTGGAACTCCTAGACGCGCCGAGATGACTCATGGAGCGGGTATCGACAGGGAAAACTTAGGTCTTGAGTGACGGGCAAGGCAACACGAAGAACAATCTCAACGATCATGGATACCGTCCGATCCACAGGTGCCGTCCCAAGAAATCCCAAAAAGCCGTGCAGCAAATCGCCGTTCTTCACGGGCATTGGACGGCTGCCCGTGGCTGGTTCAAAACTCCCGCTGAGCTGCAACGATGAGTACCCCGTCGGTCATTGATGGTTCCCCGTAATCCCCCCGTTGCCTTCCTCGCACGGGTGAGGTCAGGATTCAATTCCCTTCTGGTCCACAAAGCGTTTGGCCCGGTCAGGGGGCATTTCCTCAGACTGAGGTATCTCTTTGACCGCCCCAGAAGGTCCGGCCCCCGTTTAGCTTCACTGGATCATGGGAGCCGACTGGGAGGGTAGATGAGCCGTTGAGGCCGGCGCGAGCAGGGCTCGGCCGGGCCCGCGCCATCGCAATCGACATCTCTCCACTCAGGGACTCGGTCCCCTACAGGGCGCTGTGGCTGGGCCAGGTCGTGTCGCTGATCGGCACCCACATGCGCACGGTCGCCGTGGCCTTCCAGATATTTGCGCTCACCAAGTCAACCGCCGCGGTCGGTTTGGTCGGCCTGGCCGAGGTGGTGCCGCTCATCCTCGTCTCGATCGTGGGCGGCCCCCTGGTGGACACTTTCGACCGGCGCAAGATCATGGCCGGAGCCCAGCTGCTGTTGATAGCAGACTCTGCGGCGCTGGCGGCTCTGTCGCTGTGGGGCTCGCCGGGACCGGGCGCCCTTTATGCGCTCGTGGCGGTTGGGTCTGCGGTTACCGCGATCGACGGCCCGGCTCGCAGCTCCGCCATCCCCACCCTGGTGGCCTCAGACCAGTTGCCGGCCGCGATGGCACTGCGCCAGGTCCTCTACCAGACGACTCACATCGCAGGCCCTGCGCTGGGAGGTTTGCTTCTCGGAGTTCTGTCGAATGTGGGCTGGATCTACGTTGTCGATGCGATGACGTTCGTGGCGGCTTTCATCGCCTTGCGTTGGATGCCCGCCCTGCGTCCTGGAGAGTCCATGGAGAGGGAGGAGTCACCCACTGCGCAGCTCGGACTTGCGGCCATCAGAGAGGGGCTCTCCTACGCGCGCAGGACCCCCCTGCTGATGTCGATCTTCATAATCGACCTGGTGGCGATGATCTTTGGCATGCCCCGCGCCGTCTTCCCGGCGCTCGCCGACGGCACCTTCGCAGTGGGGCCGTTCGGGCTCGGGCTGCTCTACGCGGCCCCCTCGGCGGGAGCGCTGATCGGAGCGCTGACCACCGGCTGGGTCTCTCGGGTCCGGCGCCGCGGCGTCGCCGTGCTGATTTCGGTGGCGGTATGGGGAGCCGCGATCACCGTTGCGGGAGTCTCCCTCCACTCCTTCATCCTGACGCTGTTCTGGCTCGCAGTCGCGGGCGCGGCCGACGTCATCAGTGCCGTGTTTCGCAGCACGATCCTTCTTGAGGTCACTCCCGACTCTCTGCTCGGCCGCATGAACGCGCTCAACCTCATGGTGGTCACAGGGGGGCCGCGCCTGGGTGATGTGGAGGCGGGCTTCGTCGCTCAGGCCGTGGGCGCCGGTCCCTCGGTGGTCGTCGGCGGAGTGGCCTGCCTGGCGGGGACCGTGATCGTGGGTTCCCGCTTCCGTTCGCTGCGCGACTACGTGTCCCCTGAAACACGTCGGCAGAGGACGTCTGAGCAGGATTCCTAGGCGGACGGGGTCGCTTGACACCGGTTCCAGGAGATCCGAGACCGCAAACGATTGCGTAAACTCTCTCCGCCGCCTCCACCCGGAGCGTGGCGTGCGAGGTGGAGGAGGGGCTGTGGGCCTCAAGACATTCGGTCTCATGAACGTCGACTGGGAACAACGCGTCGACATGGAACGTCTGCGCACCGGTCGTGTGGAGCGGGCGAAGCAGGTGCTGGCGGATTCGAGCTGCGGCGCGCTGCTGTGCTTCGACATGAACAACATCCGCTTTATCACCGCAACCCACATCGGCACTTGGGCGCAGGACAAGCTCAACCGCTTTTGCCTGCTTCCACAGGGTGACGAGCCGATCATGTGGGACTTCGGCTCGGCCGCGCGCCACCATCAGCTCTATAACCCATGGCTGGAGGGTCGCTCACGCGCGGGGATATCGACCCTGAGGGGCGCCATGTCGCCTGAGTCGGGTCGCGCCGAGGACGTGGCAAGAAAGATCCGCATCGAGCTCGCCGAGCGAGGCCTCCTTCACGACCCTTTGGGCGTGGACGCGATCGAGCTACCGGTTCTGTTCGCGCTGCAGGCTGAGGGAATAGAGGTGGTGGACGGCCAACAGCTGATGCAGCAGGCGCGCCTGATCAAGTCCGAGGACGAGATTACGCTGTTGAACACCGCCTGCATGATGGTCGACGCCGCCTACGACGAGCTCTACCGCACCATGCGCCCGGGTATGAGGGAGAACGAGTGCGTAGGTCTCGTCAACAAAGTGCTCTACGACCTCGGCTCTGAGTTCGTGGAGGGAGTAAATGCAATCTCCGGCGAGCGTTGCAACCCGCATCCGCACGTTTACACCGACCGGGTGTTGCGCCCGGGAGACCCCGCCTACTTCGACATTCTTCACAGCTACATGGGCTACAAGACCTGCTATTACCGGACGTTCGCAATCGGAAGCGCATCCCACGCGCAGGTGGACGCCTACAAGCGCTGCCGTGACTTACTCGACGAAGCCATTTCCCTCATCAAGCCCGGTGTCACCACCGCTGATGTCGTAGAGGTGTGGCCGCGGGCCCAGGACTTCGGGTTTCCGGACGAAGAAGCTGCGTTCGCGCTGCAGTTTGGGCACGGAGTAGGCATGTCGATCTGGGAGAAGCCCGTATTCAGCCGCCTGGTGTCGCTGGATCATCCCGAGCCCATTGAGGAGGGCATGGTATTCGCCTTGGAAACATTCTGGCCTGCTGCCGATGGATGGTCGGCGGCGCGCATCGAGGAGCAGCTCGTCGTCACCGCCGATGGCTGCGAGATCATGACGCGTTTCCCCGCCGAGGAGCTGATGGTCGCAGGACACCGCTACTACACGGTCGGTGGCCCGCTCTCCACGACGCGCGAGACGCAGTCAAACCTCAACCGGCCGGGCACGAGCGACACCGTGGCCGCATCGGTGCGCTCGGAGGGGGGCGCGGCTGGGAGCACATTCCCGTAGTTGCGACTTCCCACGTTAGGAGCGGCTGCCGCTCTTTATGTGGAAAGGTTCGGTCAAATCACCCGGATGTAGCACCAGCGGGAGCACTTGCCCGTCGCTCCCCTCGATCCGGAGCCCCTACGCCCGCGTCCCGATCGCGAGCAGATACTCGTGCTCGAAACGCGCCTGCTCGTCGGTACCGAGGTTCCACTCGTGGCAGAACTCCGCGAGCGCCTCGTCGAGCTCTTGCGCCCGCTCGTTTCGGTGGGCGTTCGCGAACACCGCGATTGTCGGCCCATAGCGCTCCTTGAAGTGCTAGCGGTAGTGGAGCGGGCGCTGAAAGGCGGTTATCTCGAGCACGCGGCGTTCCAGCGTGGTGAAGGCGACGCGGTCGCCGAACAGGTCCTGGAGATGGTCCTCTGCGCCCCATAGCGGCGGCGGCTGGGCGCCGGGCGGCGGCGGTGCGGCGAACGGGCCCATCGTCCGAAACAGCGCGCCGATCATCCCCTCCGGCGTCCAGTTCACGAAGCCGATCGTGCCGCCGGGGCGGCACACGCGTACGAGCTCATCGGCCTGGTGGAAGAGAACATCGCGCCGATGCAGGACATGACGACGTCGAAGTCCTCGTCCTCGAAGGGCAGTCGCTCGGCGTCGCCCTCTTTCCACTCGAGCTCGACGCCCCCCGCGCGCCGGCGACCCGCGTCGAGCAGCTCGGGGGTGAGGTCGCTCGCGACCACCGATGCTCCGCGCTCGGCGGCAGGGATCGAGGCGTTGCCGGTGCCGGCGGCGACGTCGAGCACACGCATCCCCGGGCCGATCCCGCAAGCCTCCACGAGGACCGGCCCCAGGGGCAGGAGGAAGGTCTCGACCATCGAGTCATAGTCACCTGAGGCCCACATGGCACGGTGACGCGCCTTGAGCTCGCTGTCGGTCGGGGTGGACGACATGGCTGCGACCTCTTGATCGGAAACTGATCAAAAATCGACGCTATCACGGGGAAGGAAACGACCGGAGGCGCCTGCCCCCTGGCCGCTCCTCTAATCCGGCTGGCCCCCTCCCTCGTAGACCCTCCTCGCCAATCGGACGCCGTCCGGTCGTACTACTTCGTGGGTGAGCACGCGAGGTCCCGAGATTCGTGCGACTTCTAGGTGAGGCCGTCGAAGACCAGCTTCAGCCCCGAGCCCAGCAGCACCGCCAGGATCATGTACTCGAAGGTCTTGCGCGACAGCCGGCCCGTGAGACGCGACCCGAGCGGCAGGAACGCCATGATCGGCACCAGCGACAGCAGACTCAACACGAATAGGCGAGTGGTGTAGAGACCGAGTGCCGCCAGCGTGATCGCCTGGACCATGGCATAGACCTGGAACACGGTGGTGATGGACAAGACGTAGATCTCCTTCTCCAGCCTGAAGCCGTGCAGGTAGGTCGAGATCAACGGACCCGAGATGCCGGTCGCGCCCTGAAGAACGCCGGCCGCGGCCCCCACCGGCGGTGACGTCAACCGTGTTACTGGGGGCGTCAGGCGCAGCGTGGGATGGAGGAAGTAGACGAGGATGTAGAGCCCGATCATTCCTGCCAGGACGAGGGACAAGATGTCGGGGTCGAGGCTCTTAAGCAGGATCGTTCCGAGCACGGCTCCCGCCGTTCCCATCACGAGCAGCGCCGGCAGGTCACGTGTGCGCGAGAAAAAGCTGCGATTGGTCCAGATCAGCCATGTGTTGCTGATGATTCCGGGCACCGCCATGATGACCACCGCCGCCTCCACCCCCAGGAAGGTGGCGATCACAGGTATCGCTATCTGTGGCAGGCCCTGCCCGGTGGCGCCCTTGATGAAGGCACCCACTCCCATAGCTACGACAATGATAGCGATGCTCGCGAACGTCACCGCATCAGGCTCGAGGGGTCGACGCCCAAGTCCGAGAGCATCACGCGCGCTGCGTTGCGGCCGGGGCGGCCCGACACCGACCCCCCTGGATGCGTGGTCGCCCCGGTCTGGTAAAGACCGTCGAGCCAGAGGCGGTAACCCGAATAACCGGGGGCCGGCCGGTTGACCCCCGACTGCCGCGGTGAGAGCTCTCCACCGTGACAGGCGCCGAGATAGTTGTGAGGATTTCGCTCCTCGAGGTCGAGCGGGCATTCGGCCACGACCGCCAGGGCATCGGCGGAATCGAAGTCCATGCGGTCGGCGACCCGCTCGAGCAAGGCATGGCCGAAGCGGTCGCGTTCGGTGTCCCAACTGGTGTCGAGGAGCTCGCGCGGGGCGATCGTCAGAAGCTTCAGCGTTGCGCCTCCGTTGGGTGCGCGTCCGGGGTCCACTGCGCTGGAGTTGACGACGAGTATCCATGGGTCCCGGTCGCAGGTACGCCCCTCGTTATGAGCGCTGATCTGCTCGGCGAGCCCTGCCGGTGAGCCGTAGGCGCCGGCCGTCGCCATCAGAACGCCCTCCTCGACCGAGAATGAGGGCACCCGTCGCAGGGCGACATGAAGCGCGAACAAAGTGAGGCCGGGTCGCCACTCTGCCATCGCGGAGCGAAAGTCCTCGGGTACCTCGTCGGCAGGAAGCACGTCTACAAGGCGGGCGGCGTGGATCGTCGAGAGGACCGCCCTCCGGGCGCGATAGACGCCGCCCGACGCCGTCACACACCCGGTAGCGCGGCCCTTCTCTACCATGATCTCGGTCACCGGCGAGCCCGGGATCACCGTGCCCCCGTGTGCCTCGATCAACCGGGCCAGCGCGCCCGGAAGAGCTCCCGAGCCGCCCACCGGCGTCGCCCACCCGAACTCCTGTCGTCCCGCTGCCACGGAAAGGGGCAGGATGCCGGTGCCCGGCCGTTGCGTGTCCTGGATCGTTGCAAAGGAAAGCCACAGCATCAATGAGCGCACGCGCTCGTGCTCGAAGTGATCGAAGACGAAGTCCTGCGCGCTCATCGCGTTCAGCTTCGAATAAGCCCGGCCCGCGTCGTTGTCGAGGGTCTCCTCCGAAGGGGGGAGGTTGTTGATTCGTGAGTGGACTTGCTTGAGGCCCGCATCCCACTGCGCGAGAAGCTTGAGATATGCGAGCGCGTCGGGCTTCGAGTAGCGAGCGATCTCCGCCGCAGTTCGTTGAGAGTCGCGCCACATCGTCAGGCTTGAGCCGTCCTCGAACGGCATCACTACGGCCGGATCGGTGTAGATGTAACGCAACCCATAGCGGCCGAGCTCGAGCTCGTCGTTTCGCAGCAGGGGGTTCGACTGGATGAGTACATGTGCGCTGGAGCACGAGTCGTGCTTGAAGCCGGGAAGGGTCAGCTCCTCGGTCACGGTGTTGCCGCCGATGATGTCGCGCGCCTCGAGCACGATCACTTCGAAGCCGGCGCGAGCTAGATAGGCGGCCGCTATGAGGCTGTTATGGCCGGCACCCGCGACGACGACATCGGCCTCGAGCTCAACGACACTCATCCCGCGGCCCCCAGCCGCGCGGCCATCCAGTCGGCGCTGTAGTAGCGGTGCTTATAGGAGACGTTGGCACAGCCGTGGTTGCCGTCGTCGAGCAGCAGGAAGTCGACGTCTCCCGACGCCTCGTCGCACAGTCTCTGGGCCTGGGTCCAGGGGATGATGCGGTCGAGCTTTCCCATCACCACATGCAGCGGGCAGGTGATGCGCTCCGCAAACCCTTCGAGCGACAGCGTCAGCGCATGCGCCCGCGCCTCTTCCTCGTTGTCCGTGTTTGAACGCACGCGGTAGGTGTCGCGGGTTAGCTGCGGAAGGCCCTCCCAGATGGCGCCGAAGTTGTAGGGGCCCGCCAGCGCTATACACGCTCGCACCTGGGGTACACCGGACGCGATACGCGGCGCGTAATAGCCACCGAGACTCACCCCCCAGACGCCGATTCTCTCGGGATCGATGCCCGGCTGCGCGCGGAGATGGTCGATGATGGCCGCGCCCGGCGTCTCCCAGTCGCCGCGGATTGAAAGCGCGTACTCGGCCTCGCCTTGCCCGGGGCCGTCGACGGTGAATGTCGCCAAACCGCGCTCCAGGAACAGAGCCTCGCTTGCCTGCAGCTCCTCCTTGGCGGAGTCGAGCCCCGGCACCAGCACGACCGCGGGCGAACGCCGCTCCCCGGCAGGTCTGCGCAGCACCCCGAAGATCGTGGCCCCCTCGAAGGCGATCTCGTGACGCTCGCCAGGCGGGTCGAGATGGGGAAGCGCATCGTTGAGGCAGGCAACGGCCCTCATGTGCGCGCTCCGCATCTTGTCGATATCGATGACGAATACGAACTTGGCAAAATGGAAATAGAGCGCCGCCCGGCCCAAATGGGCGCCGCCGGAGCGAAACTGTCCTGCGGCCAGCGCGTCCCGGCCCAGTCGTTCGTGTTCGGCCGCCGCCTCGCACCACGCGTCGCACCACTGCTCCCAGCGTTCGAGGGATTGCGTGATGCGCTCGAAGTCGGGCGGAGTGACTCCGTTGGCGGTGAAGCGAGGCTTCCAATGCGCTATGGCGCTGGCGACGAGCTCGTCGATGTGGTCTGCTCCCCCTCGTTAGTGCTCCGGTCAATGCATTGCAAACGTTTGCGGTTGTGGGCGAGAAGGTAGTAGCCTCGGCGCGCCGATGTCAAGCCGGGGGCCTCACAGCACGCCTTATCCTCGTTTCTCAGACCACGAGATGCGCCGCCGGAGGGAAGCGCTCGAAGGCGTCCTCAAGGCTAAAGGCTGTGACCACGCACTCGTGTACGGAGCCAACCGGTCGGGCACCGCGGTGGGCTGGCTCACGCGCTGGCCGGTGACACGGGAAGCCTGTGTGGTGTTCACGCCCGGTGAGCGCGATTTGTTGCTGGTCAACTTCTACAACCATGTCCCCAATGCCCGGAGGATGGCCACCGAGGCCGACGTATCTTGGGCGGGAGCGGCGATGCCGAGCGCGCTCGAGGAGCTCGACCGGCGCGGCGCGCGCTCGGCACGCATCGGAGTCATCGGGCCGCTGGGGTTTGCCGACCATCACAGGCTTCAGGCCTTCGCCTCCGAGGCCGTCGATCTCAACCCTTCCTACACTCGGCTGCGGCTCATAAAGTCTGCAGAGGAGATCGAGTGGCTGACCGTGGGCGCGTCGCTGACCGACGCGGCCGTCGGGGCCCTCCAGGACGAGGCCCGGCCGGGTATGACCGAGCCCGAGCTCGGCGACATCGTCGAACGTGCTTACGTCGGCCACGGCGCCACTACCCACATCCACTACTTCGGGGCGACGTCGATGTCCGACCCCCAGATCGCGGTTCCCGCACAGTGGCCTTCGGCGCGCCGGCTCCAAGTCGGCGACGCGCTGATCTGCGAGGTGAGTGCCTCGTACTGGGATTACCCGGCCCAGCTCCTGCGCACTTTCTCGGTAGGGCAGGATCCCGAGCCCCTGTTCGCCCGTCTCCACGAGGTTGCCGACGGAGCGTTCGATGCATTGCTTGCAGAGCTGAGGCCGGGGGCCGCGGCCGCGGCTCTGGTCGAGGCTGCGGGAGTGATCGAAGATGCGGGCTTCACCACGGGCGACGATCTCGTCCACGGCTTCGTGGGCGGCTATTTCCCTCCCGTGCTGGGGAGTCGCAGCAGAACCCTGGAGGCAGTGCCCGACTTCTTCTTCGAGGCCGGGATGACGGTCGTGGTGCAGCCGAACGTTCAAACGCCCGACGGGCGAGCAGGGGTGCAGACGGGCGAGCTGGTTCTCGTCACAGAGAAGGGGGCCGAGCGCCTGCATTCGTTTCCCAGAGGTCTGCAACGCGTGGGCTGATCTTGCCGGGTTTCGCTCGGCCCTCCCGAACTTAGTGGCCGTGACCACCCGTGGCGTGGTTGGGGACTCAAAGGTCAAGTGGCGGGGCTGGGTCCGGCGCTCTTCTCCATTCTGCCGCCGAGGTAGAGGTCTGCGATCTCGGGATGGTCGAGGAGCTCCGCGGGGGAGCCTTCGAGCCGGATCTTGCCACTCTCCATGATGACCCCGTGTGTCGCCATCTTGAAGCCGAGGCGCACGTTCTGCTCGACCAGCAGGATCGTGCGCCCCTGCTCGCGCTGAAGCTGGATGAGCCCCGAGACTTGCGCCACCGCCTTCGGCTCGAGCCCCAACGATGGCTCGTCGAGCAGAACCAGCTTCGGGTCGAGCATCAGGCTGCGGCCGATCTCGATCATGCGGCGCTGGCCTCCCGAGAGATTGCCCGCTTTCTCGTCAGGCCGCTCCGCTAACAACGGGATGATCTCCGCCACCGCGTCGTAGCGTTTCTTGAGCAGCGAGCGGTCCCTGCGGAGGAGATAGCCTCCCATCAGGATGTTCTCGCGAATCGTCATCGAGGGGAACAGAGCATCTTGCTGGGGCACCTGGACGATGCCCGCGCTCAGGATCTCCTTGCAGCTAAGTGAGTTGATCATCCTGCCCTCGAGCTCTATGGAGCCCGCGGTTGCTTTTATGAGGCCGCTCACTGCTTTGAGTACCGTCGACTTACCTGCGCCGTTCGGTCCGACTACGCACGTGATGGAGCCGTTGCCGACCTCGAGGTCCAATCCCTGCAGCACATTGCCGCCCCCGTAACCCGCAAACACTCCGCTCAGGGTCAACATCGGGGCACTATTGCGGGACCGGTTCCGGCTCGCCGAGGTAGGCGTCGAGAACCGCTTGGTCCTTGCGAATCTCATCGGGACGACCTTCGGCCAGCTTGCTGCCGCGTGCCAGGACGGTGACCGGGTCGCACAGGCCGAGCACGAAGGGCATGTTGTGCTCGACCACGAGGAAGGTCACGCCTTGCGCTTTGAGATCACGGATCAGATCGGCCATAGACTCGATCAGGCTGGGATTGATTCCCCCGGCGGGCTCATCGAGGAGGATGAGCCGTGGGTCGAGCATCAGAGCCTGCGCCAGCTCTACCAGTTTCTGCTGCCCGAACGAGAGACGATCGGCCCGTTCCTGCGCGAACTTGGCCATGCCCACGAAGTCGAGCAGCTCCTTGGCCTTGTCGGCTTCGGCTCCCGAGATCCCTCCCGCGCGCAGATGACTCCAGCGGAACTCGGGCAGCGGTGCGACGACGTTCTCGAGCACCGACATCTGCTTGAACAGCCGGGTTATCTGATAGGTGCGGCTGAGTCCTCGATGAGCGCGCTCCCACGGATGCAGCTCGTCTATCCTCTCGCCCGCAAACTTGATTTCGCCGCCGTCGGCGCGCATCATGCCGGTCACGAGATTGAAGATCGTGGTCTTGCCCGATCCGTTGGGACCTATGAGTCCCGTGACGGTGCCTTCGCGCACGGCCAGCGAGCAATTGTCGACCGCCTTCAAGCCGCTGAAGTGCTTCGTCAAATCTCGCACTTCGAGCAGCGGTTGTTGGGGGTTGGGGGCAGCGCGTTCGGCGGACAATGCGAGGGCTGGTTTGCGCTGTGCGATCCGCTCCTGGTCTATCGACAACACGCTCTTGTGCGCCCGGCGCCGGCGCTCCAGCAGTCTCGAGACAGTGGGAAGTATGCCGTCGGGCATGAAGAGGACGACGAGCACCAGCATCCCGCCGAAGAACACGAGCCGCGTCTGCGACCCCTGCGCGTAGACGTTGGTCGCCTCGTTGAGAGGCTGCACGATGAAAGCCCCGAGAACGGGTCCCCACAAAGTGCCTTTTCCGCCGATGAGAACGGCCAAGACGATTCCGACGCTGACCAGGATGTCGAACATTCCGCGCGGATCGATGAAGGTCAGGTAGTAGGCGTAGACACCGCCCGCGACTCCCATCACGACGGCGCTGGCCATGAAACTCAAGACTTTGTAGCGAACGACGTGGATACCCACGGCGGCGGCCTTGGCTTCGTCTTCTCGGATGGCGACAAGCCCGGTCCCGAATTTGGTGCGGCGGATCCACATCGACATGATCTGCGCCAGCACGACGAGGCCGAGCATTGAATAGTAGAAGGGGAAGTTCTGGAAGTCGGCGCTCCATTGCGGCAGCGGCAGAGTGAGCCCGTTCGACCCACCCGTGAGGGAGCCGAGGTTCAGCGCAATGGTCTGGAATAACAACAGCAGGGCGATGGTGATGATCACAAATGCGTGGCCGCGTGAGCGCATGACGATGAAACCGACCACCAGTGCAACCAGCGCGGCGGCGATGCCCCCAAGCGGCGACAGCAGGAACGGTGATACGCCCCACTCGAGCGAGAGGATCGCTACGGTGTAGGCACCGACCCCCAGAAACGCACTCTGGCCGAGCGAAACATATCCGGTATAGCCCGACACCACGTTCCAGCTGATTGCTCCGACCGCCAGCAGAAAGGTCTGGAAGATAACATTCTGGCGGTAGATGTCGTCGGGGGCGACGAGCGGGAAGGCGATGAGGGCCGCGAGGGCAACGACTGCTGCCGCCACCGACCGGTGCTGGGAGGGCAGGATCCGGGACGGGAGGAACCGAGCCGTCATGTGACGTCTTCCCTGAGGCGGGTGCCGAAGAGCCCTTGTGGCCGCACCAACAGCACGACCATGATCACGAGGTAGAAGACGACGGTCGCCCAGCGAAGCGAGATGTAGCTGGCCGTCACGGTCTCCGCGATCCCGAGCAGGAGCGCTCCTACAACAGCGCCGGGGAGGCTGCCCATGCCCCCGAGCACGATGATGCCCAGGAGCCGCGAGATCCACACGTAGTGAGATGCGGGAAAGAACGCGAACAGGACCGAGAGGATCGATCCTCCGACGCCTGTGGTTGAGGCTCCAAGTGCGAAGGTCAGGGCGGCCACGCTTGTTGCACTGACCCCCACGAGCTGTGCCGCGTCGAGATTCTGTGAGCTGGCCCGGATGGCGCGGCCCATCCATGTGCGCGTGAGCGCGAAGTAGAGCAATCCCAACACCGCGACGGCGGCCAGGCATCCATATACCTGTGGTTTGGGGAGGAAGAATGGTCCGATGTTGTAGGAGGAGTTGAAGTAGCTGGGCGTCACCGAGCGAAAGACGTTACGAGTGACCACACCCATGCCGCCTTCGATGACCAGGGCGAGGCCGAAGGTCAGCAACACCGTCATCGAAGGTGACGAGTCGCGCAGGCGCTCGAGAAGAAGCTTGTAGACGACATATCCCCCCACGAACATCAGGGGAGCGGTCACGATCATCGTCACCAGCGGGTCGATCCCGGTGGTTTTCCAGAGCTCCCAGGTGATCAACGCAGCCAACACCAGAAAGGCCCCCTGGGCGACGTTGATGATGTGCATCACGCCGAATATCAGCGTCAGCCCCGAAGCCATGAGCGCGTAAACGCCTCCGAGCAGCAGGCCGAGAATGATGATCTGACCTAGCTGCTCCACGGCCCGGCCCTTCTCAGCGGGTCAGGTGGCGCTAGCCGGACCAATCCGGTTTGGGGAAGACGATCTTGTCGCTGGTGAGGACCTCCTCGGGGAGGACAACCTCGGGGGCACCGTCCTGCCACTGCGCCAGAATGAACTCGGCCTGTGGCGCGCCGGTCTCGTCCCAGGTGAGCTCACCCAGGATGGTATCAACCGGATTTTCGTGCAGGTAGTCCGCGATGGCTTCCTGATCGATCTCCCCGACCTCCTCGACGGCCGTCTGCAGGACCTGGGCGGCGGCGAAAGCATCGGCGGCGTCCTCCGGAGGCACTCCTCCGAACTTCTCGTCGTAGGCCTTCACGAACTCTGCGTTGAGCGGGTAGTCGGCCTCGGGGCTCCAGCTCACCGTGTAGAAGATCCCTTCGGTATTCTCGATCCCCACTGCGTCGGAGTACTGAGTGGAGTTTCCGGGGGCGGAGGTTTGGAACAGGATCTGAGGATTGAAGTCCGCTCGCTGCATCGAGCGAATGAGCCCGACCCCATCTTCGAACACCGCACCCTGAGCCACGAGGTCGGGCCCGGCGGAGCTGATGGCGTTGCCTATCGAGTCGAAGTTGGTCGTGTCCGGCGGGTACACCTTCGCATAAACGGTCTCTACTCCGAGCTCCTCGAGCTTCGCCTGGATCGTGTCGATGACCGGCTTCGTGAAGGGATCGTCCTGAGTCGGGTAGGCGGCGGTCTGAGGGCGCTGGTCCTCGGGCAGGCTCTCGATGTACTCCACGAAGATGTCGGCCTGGTGGGGAGCGGTCGCCGGTTGGGCGAAGAAGAGGTACTTGAACCCGCGTTCGAATATTTCGGGGGCGCCTCCGGCGGGTTCGACGTAGACCATGCGGTTCCGCTCAGCGACCGCCGAGGCGGGCAGGTTGAGCAGTGACGAGAAGGTCCCGAGCAAGAGGTCGACGCGCTCCTGCGAGATCAACCGGTTGTAGTCCGCGACCACCGTGTTCTGGTCGCTGGCGTCATCGAGGATGACCAGCTCGACATCGCGGCCGAGCAAGCCGCCATCGCCGTTGATCATCTCCTCCCACACTTCATAGCCTTGGCCTGCGGCCGAGCCCGGCTGGGCGAAGTCTCCGGTCAACGGCAGCGATGCGCCGATACGAATGGGGCCGTCGCTTGCCGGCTCGCCCGAGCCTCCTCCGGAGTCCGAGCCGCCGCAGGCTGCAGCGAACAGAGCAACCGCCATCACCAGCGTCGCCCCGACGCTCGAGCGCCCGCCGGCCCCCGAGCGCGGCCCCCGGTTCCAGGATGATCCCGACCTGGGTGACAAGACTGCCTCCCCCCTGCGCGGGCCTAGCGGCCAACGCCAACTCCCGTGGTGCCGGCCCCGGCGGCCCGACCACGGCTGCTGCAATCGATTGCATACGACAAGGGCATCATAAGATTCATGTTGGCTTCTTGTAAAGGCAATGGCCCGCGGCCCCCAGCCCGAACCTTGCGCCCGTGACCACCCCACAGGTGGTTTTCGACTCAAAGTTGGCACGGCCCGCGGCTCCCAGCCCGAACCTTGCGCCCGTGGCCACCCCACAGGTGGTTTTCGACTCAAAGTTGGCACGGCCCGCGGCCCCCAGCCCGAACCTTGCGCCCGTGACCACACCACAGGTGGTTTTCGACTCAAAGTTGCCCGGAGCTGGCCCACCCGCGACATGGGTGGGAAATGAAAACGGTCCGCGTTTACCCACGGTTCGCCTTAGCCACCCAGCCACAGGCCGGGAGCCCTTCGCCCCGAGTGCGCCGGCCCGAAAGCCGTGAGCGAGCGCACCTCGATCGGGAGGGTGCTGATCGGGCGCAACTTCTGGCCCTACTTCGCCGGCAACCTGCTCTCGAACTCCGGCACCTGGTTTCAGAGCATCGCCGCGGTCCTGTTGATATATCGCCTGACCGGCTCACCTTTCCTGGTCGGCGTCGTCAACTTCTCGCAGTTCGCGGCGGTCATCTTCCTCGCCCCCTGGGCGGGCGTGGCCGCAGACCGTTTTGACCGTCGCAGGCTCGTGGTGACCGCTCAGCTGGGCGCGGCGGGCCTCGCGGTGCTGCTTGCCGCGCTCACTGCTAAGGGGCTTGCCACCGCTGGGATCGTCGTGGTGCTGGCCCTGGGACTGGGGGTGGCGACCGCGGTTAGCACTCCCGCTCTGCAGGCGATGGTGCCCTCGCTCGTGCATTCTACGCAACTGCCTGCGGCCATGGCGCTGAACGCAGTGACGTTCAATCTCTCCCGTGCCCTGGGTCCCGTTCTTGCGGTGGGGGTGATAGCCCGCTTCGGAATTCCCACCGCCTTCGCGGTCAACGCCTTTTCTTATCTGGCGCTGGTCGGCGGCTTGTCGGCGGTATCACCTCGGACCGAGCGAATCTTCCCCGACGAGACTCCCCGCCTACGTGACAGCTTGAGAATGGTTCGGGAGCAGCGCTCCTTGCTTGGCCCGCTGGTGGTGGTCGGCATCGTCTCGCTCAGCGCAGACCCGGTCAACACTCTGACACCGTCGTTCTCAACGGAGCTCTTCGGCCGGCCCGACACTTTCACCGGCGTGCTGGTCGGCTCCTTCGGAGCGGGGGCCGTACTCGCCGCGTTCACGCTGGTCGGCCGGCGGCCGCCCACATATCCCTTGATGGTGCTGACCCTCGGCCTTCTGGCCGCCGGCATGACCGTTTTCGCTCTGTCGAGCGGAGAAGCGATGGCTGTGGCGGGACTCGCGCTGGCGGGGTTCGGATACCTGGCCTCGGTCACCGTCGCGACGAGCCTGCTCCAGCTCGCGGTCGAGGAAGCCCATCGTGGCCGAATCATGTCGCTGTGGAGCCTGTCCTTTCACGGCTCTCGGCCCATCGGAAGCCTCGTCGACGGTGGCATTGCAACCCTCATAGGCCTGCGAGCGGCGGCCCTAGGCATGGTCCTCCCGGCCCTCGCGGGGTGTGTGGCGCTGGCTCTGGTGTTATGGAGAAAGCGCCGCTGAGGCCGGTGTGGTCAGCCACCCGGAGGACTCGCAGCCCCATACGCGTAGGAAGAGGCAGTGGCGCCAGTTCGCGGGACACGACCAGAGCTGCCCCGCGTTGTTTGCTAGGCGGCTATCCCGTAACTCTCGGCTGCGACTGGGACGGCCGGCCGAAGTCCCGCCGCCGGGACCAGGCGCCGGAAGGGAGGCGGCGCGGGAGGATCATCAAGCACAGCGGCTGCCAGCCAGCAGGCCCGAGCAATTGCGGCGTGCTTGCGCTGAACACGCGCTAATTCGCGCACCAGTTCCCAGTCGACGTCGCCCGCCAGAGCCGTGATCGCCTCGGAAGTGCTTTCCACCGTGACGCCTCCGAGGGTCGGCCTGTCGGCCAAGTCCAGGATCGTTTGGTCACGGCTGGTCGCCCACCCTTCCGTGACGTCCGTACGCGTGCGAACCAGGTCGAGGCGGTCGACCTGTCTTGTGACGAACACAACCTCACCGAACGTGGTGCGAAGCCCAGGACGCTGATTAGGAACTGCAACGATCCCCACCCCCAGTGCCCGGGGAACAATCCCATGCTTGCGCGCGGCGCTCATGCCCATCAGCGCCCCTCCCTTCGCTCCGTAGTCCCTTCGCGCAATCCCCAGAGCCACGCCTTCCAGCGTGGGCCTCCAGTCAGGATTCAGCACCTCAGTATCGGGAGGGGCGACGAAGTAGCCGGTGGCGACCCTGCGGAGAGCTCCGGTATCTGCCATTGCCGCGAGCTCAGCTCGAGGATTGACATACAGATCCCCCCCCTCGCGCGGGCGGAGGATGCGATTTCCGTCCGTTAGGAGTTCGGGCGGGACGGTTCTTACCATCAATACCTCCAACGTAGTCTCAAAGATTATGTTGATTATACTAGTGCTATTCTGTTACCAGAAGCGTAGCCTCTTAAGCTACATTCACTATACTGTTGTTGGCGACTCACCATCCCAGGGCCTGGGAGTAGGCGTCCTTTACCCTTTGCAGGCAGGCCTCCGGTGAGGGCCTTTCTCGCATCAGCCGTTCCAGCTCGGCTTCCCAGGCCTGAGCAGTCGAGAGACGCACACGATCGAACTCTTGCTGGACCACCACCAGGCCGAAGACATCTTTCAGAACTCGAGCCGCCTCCTCGTTAAGCGCGCCTAAGTTGGCAAGGCCATCAAGATCGACAAGGTCACGTGGCGCCGCCCGATCCATGTAGGCACCCGTCTTCATGGCCGCCACAGCAGACCGTGTGGGGACCCGAAGGGAAACGCTCTCGGGCAGATCGGAGTAGCGGAGCTCAATCGGAACAGTCTCCGCGGGCAAGTTCTCGTCGGGTCCAATCAGATGAACTCGAACGGCCAGGTCATCGGCGTGCAGATAGGCGATCGTCTGATCGCGGGGAGCAGACCGCCTCTCCCATGTCGCATCAGGATAGTCACGCCGGATAGCTCGCATGAGGTGGTTCCCAAGCGGGCCGATGTGGCGCCCCGGGGAAATGATCTGCAGATCGATGTCTTCGGAGAGACGGAATCCAGACAGATGGGTGCGCGACAACGCCGTACCACCGTAGAGGAGAACGTCTTGATCCCACGTCGAAAGCGCTAGGAGCAGATGAGAGATTAGGTGGTCGTGGTGGATCGCGCCGGCGGCCACTCCGAAGCGGCCTGCCCACTCACGCCTCTCCTCCGGGGAAAACTCACCCTGGCTCGCCATTCCTTGAGACTAGATGTGACCTGGTGCAATCTCGACCGGCCCTCGCGGGGTGTGTGGCGCTGGCTCTGGTGTTATGGAGAAGGCGCCGTTGAGTCCGGGCGTCAACCGGCCGGAGGGCAGGTCGAGCCCCGCACGACGAGCTGGGGCTGCAACAGAACGGTCACGGGCTCGGAGGAAGGATCGTCGAGCCTTCGCAGCAGCAGCTCGGTGGCCCGGTTCCCGATCTCGTAGTGGGGAACGCGTACGGTGGTGAGCGGCGGGCTCAGCTTGTCGAGAAAGGGGATGTCGTTGAAGCCCACGATCGAGATGTCCTGGGGGCAACGTAGCCCGGCCTCGGCGAGGACGTCGTAGCAACCGAGGGCGAGCAGATCATTGCCCGCGAACACCGCTGTGAAGCGTCTCTTGTCGTCCCAGAGCTTTCGAAACACCCGGCCCCCTTCATCCTCGGTGAAGGAGCGAGTGAAGCGGATCAGCCGGCGATCCGCCTTGAGGCCGGCGATCCTCATCCCCTCGACGAAGCCCCGGTGGCGGACCCTGCCCGTCGAGTAGGCCTCCGGGCCGACGATATGGGCGATGTGCTCGTGGCCCAGCGATGCGAGGTGATTTACCGCAAGGGCCGCGCCCTTGTGGTCGTCGGTGATAACGGCAAAGGCGCGGCCGCTGTCCACCGTGCGATTGACGAGCACGATCGGCACCCCCGCGGCAATGGCGTCCTCGATCAAGGGGTGCTCCCTGTGGGCGGTCGCCATGATGAAGCCTTCGACGTGGCGCGCCCTCATGGTCTCGAAATGCAATCGCTCTTTAGCCGGGTCGTTGTCCGAATTGGCAAGCAGCGCGGTATACCCGGCCTTCGCCAGCGCGTCCTCGATGCCCCTGACGATGGGAGGGAACAGGGGGTTGGTGAGGTCGGGCAGCAGCACGCCGATGGTCTGCGAGCGGTTGGTCTTGAGGCTGCGAGCTATCGAGTTGGGCCGGTAGCCCAGCTTGTCTGCGGCCCGCATGACGCGCCGGGCGGTTTCGGCGCTCACCAAGTAACGAGTGCGTGGGTTCAGCGCGCGCGACACGGTGCCGGCGTGTACACCGGCGCTTCTGGCAACGTCGCGCAAGGTGATCACAGGTGCTGCCAAGGTCCCGACACACCCTCTCGTCCGCTGTTTGCGTCGTGGCGCTCCCGGTTCAGGCGCCGGCGCTCGCTTGACACCTGCGGACGCGGCAAGAATACTGCAAACGATTGCGAGCCCTTGCATCGGTCATCCGCTCTCGTTGCAACGACGGCAACGCCGGACCGGGGCTTGCGCATATCAAGCAGGAGGGGTGACAACTACGACGACTGTGGCGATCCTCGGTACTCGCTATGGGGACTTCTCCATAGAAGAGAGTGTCTTCGCGGGCCGCGACGTACGTCTGAGGAGCGGGGAGGGGGCCTCCGCAGACGGCATCGTGGCCGAGGCCGGTGATGCGGAGGTAATTCTCGCCGGCGGCAGCCCGCGCTTCGACGCCGCGGTCATCGATCGCCTGGACTGCCGTGCGATCGTCCGCTACGGAGTCGGAGTGGATTCGGTGGATCTCGACGCAGCCTCGCGCGCCGGCATGTGGGTGTCCTATGTGCCCGACTACGGCACCGACGCAGTCGCTCTCCACACGGTCTCGCTTCTGCTCGCCTCCTTGCGCGGGCTCATTGCCGCCGATGCCCTGGTCAAGAGCGGGGGCTGGGGTCTGAAGGAGCTTCGGCCACTTCATCTCCCGCAGGCCCTGATCGTGGGGATCGTGGGCCTTGGCCGCATCGGCCGGCGCGTGGCCGAGCTGCTGAGCTCCTTCTCGTTCAAACTGCTGGGCTTCGACCTTGAAGTTGACGCCGCGGTTCTGGGGTTGTCGCTTGAGCCGGCGTCCTTCGAGGAGCTTCTGCGTACGAGCGACGTCGTCACGCTCCACGTACCGGGACCTTCAGACGGACGCCCGCTGCTCGGGGCAACAGAGCTGGGATGGCTGAAGGAGGGGGCGCTGCTCGTCAACACCGCGCGCGGCTCCCTCATCGATCACCACGCGCTGACGCGCGCTCTGCGCGAGGGAAGGCCCGCAAGGGCCGCGCTCGACGTCTTTGCGTCGGAGCCTCCGGGGGCCGCGTTCGAAAGCGTCTCCGAGCGTGTCATCCTCACGCCACACATGGCCTGGTACACGGAGGAGTCAGAGCGCGACCTTCGTGAGAAGGCCGCCCGAGAGGCCTTGCGAATACTCGAGGGACGGTCTCCGCTGCACGTCGCTACTCGTCCTCAGGAGCATCCATGAACGCTTCTCTAGAAGAGCTCTCGAGCCCGTCGGTTGCGGCCCTTCTAAAGGCCACGCCCATCGCGGTCATCCCCTTCGGCAGCATCGAGCAGCACGGCCCCCACCTCCCCTGCGGTACCGACACAATTGCGGCCGAGCTCGTGGCGCATGCGTTGGCGAAGTTTTGCGGAGGGCTGTACGCGCCGTTCTGCCCCTACGGAGTCACCCCCATCCACGCCGGTCATCCCGGCACGGTTTCGCTCAGACGCCAGACGTTCGAGGCGCTCGTGGAGGATGTCTCTGGCGAGCTCGTGCGGATGGGTGCACGAACGATTGTGTTCGTAAACTGGCATGAGCTCAACACACCATCTTTGAACGCGGTGGCCACAGACCTTCAAGAGCGCACTGGGGCGCGCTTCTTTGTCGCCCAGGCTTGCTATGTCGCCGAGAGCATCTACGCTCCCGACGGAGGGTCTTTGACACACGGCGGAAGCATCGAGGCGCTTGCGGTGCTGGCGCGTGATAGTCGATTGGTGGACCTGACTGAGGCCGGTTCGCCGACGCGCCCCGCAGGCGCGGCCGAGGCAGATCGGATGCGGAGGGGACGCGAGGTCTACGGGTTTGTCACCGACGTTACAGAGATCGCAGAAGAGGGCTGGTACGGCGATCCTCACTGGGCCACCGAGGAGCGCGCAGCGAGCTTCGCCGCCGAAGTTGCGGTTGCAATCGCCGAGCGACTCAGAAGCATCGGAGCGCTGGGGGCCGGAGCGTGATCCTGCGACGAGCCCAACGCGATTACATCGAGCTGTCCGGCCGCAGATCTGCCGACCCGCTGAGGGCAGCAGCTCCGCACGGGTTTTCGATGCGCGTCGTGTCCCTGCAAGACGGGCGGCGGTCGGCTCACCGCCACCCCCGCTGCCAGGAGGCGATATTCGTGATCACCGGCTCGGGGAGATTGTGGGAAGACGGTGTTTTCAGCAGTTTCGCGCAGGGAGATTGCGCCCTTGTCGAGCCCGGTGTCGCGCATGCGACGATCCCGGACCCTGGAACTGCGATGGAGCTGGTGTGCTTCTTTCCGGTCGAGGACGTGGCCGCCGCCACCGAGGAGCTCGAAGACATGGTCGTCGCCGAGGGCTAGTGGTCCGGAGCGGAATTAGCGCCAACACCGAGAGCGGTCCTGCGCGCCAGATTGAATCCCAATTCCGACCTCGGCGGAGCCGTGGGCAAGGCGCGAGGAGTCGAGCGTACCTGGAAGGTACGTGAGCGACGATTGAATCCCAATTCCGACCTCGGCGGAGCCGTGGAAGCAGCCATCGGTGATGCAGGGTCGCTCGAATGTGACGATAATTCCGCGACGGGGCACCAAGAGAGGGGCACGAGATGAAAGACAGAGTGAGGTTGGCTTCAGTGGGTCTGGGGCGCTGGGCGAAGGTACTCGCGCGCGCAGCGCAGCGCAGCTCGGTCATAGAGCTGGTGAGTTGCTACAGCCGCGACGAGCAGAGACGTGCCGCGTTCTCTCAAGAGTTCGACGTTCCCCGAGAGGCCAGCACCTACAAGGAGCTCCTCGCCGACGATTCCGTAGAGGGCGTGGTCATCACCACGCCCAACGACACCCACAAGGACGTCATAGTCGAGGCGCTCGAGGCCGGTAAATCTGTTTACACGGACAAGCCCATTGCGCACACGCTGGAGGATGCAATGGCCATCGCCGCAGTCGTTGCCTCCGCCGACCGGGTCTTTTCCGTCGGCCACAGCGCTCGCCGTCTGGCGGGCCATCGCCAGATGAAGAACTGGCTCGATGAGGGCAGGATGGGTGACATCTCCCTGGCGGAGGCGAACTTCTCCAACGAAAGGGGGCTGGAGCTCACCGAGAAGACTTGGCGTTTCTTTGCCGACAAGAGTCCCGGCGGCTCGCTCATACAGTTAGGCGTGCACCACGCCGACAACATGCAGTTCCTGCTGGGGCCGGTGAGGTCGGTCAACGCCAACGTCAAGCGCCTGTACACGCGCGCTGAAGTGCCCGACGCCACGATGGTTCTGTGCGAGTTCGAGAGCGGTTGCCTCGGCTATCTGGGCTGCGGATGGGCTTCGCCGGGTGTCTATTCGATGAACCTGCTCGGAACGAAGGCGAATCTCTTCTACGATCTCGACTTCACCCATTGGAACGAGTCGCACATGGCGGACAAGTACAGCACGTTGCGTTCACAGTTCTACGGTGAGTCCGAGCGTTCCCAGGTCGAGCTCCCCCCCAGCGACATGTTCCTCGAACAACTGGACGAGTTCGGACTTGCCATCAGAGGGGAGTCCGCCGTGGAGGTGGGGGCGAGCGAGGCCATTGCGGCCCTGGCGGTGGTCCGGGCTGCCCTGGAGTCATCGGAGCGCGACGGCCGCTCCGTCGAAGTAGAAGAGGTCATCGCAGCCGCCATATGAGCGGCCCGGGGGCCGGTCGCCCTCTCGGCCCGCAGGCTGTCGGCGTACTTTGGTACGAAACCGACGGCGCCCCTATACGGCCGTCTTCGCACCAAACCTCGAGTGGCATCCGGGAGGCGACACTCACACCTGCCTTCCGCTTCCCGGTCGCAAGCTTGTGGTGACCACCGACGAGGCAATCAAGGACCGCTGTGCCGAGGAGGAGAAGCTGGTGAGGGTGGTCGATGTTTCGGCTCCTTCCTCGCCGCAGATGGTGGCGGTGTGTCCCCCTCCGTCGCGCGCCTTCTGCGAACGCGGTCTTCGCTTCGGCCCCCACAATCTCCACGAGAACCAGCCCGGCAGCTACCGAAGCGAAAGGCTCGTCTTCGTCACCTACTTCAACGCGGGCCTGCGCGTCTACGACCTCGACGACCCTGCCGCACCCAAGGAAGCCGCCTGCTGGGTGCCGGAACCGCCGCCGGGTCAGGAAGCGCCGCAGATCAACGATCTCTACGTCGACGACTCGGGGCTCATCTTCACAACCGATCGCATCTCAGGTGGGCTCTACGTGCTCGAAGCCTCGGCTGAGCTGCGGCAGATGATGGAGGAGGCGCGCCTCCCGTGACCTCCGCCATGGACGTGATCGGCTCGGCCGCACCATCCGGCCGCGAGTTGTCCGCGACCTCGAGCCGGGCGCTGGCTGACGTGCCGACGGTCTACCGCCAACCACCGAAATCGGTGGTGGACGAGCGACGGTACTTCCAGCCACCGCGCGCAGTTCGTCGCAACTGTGCTATGGGAGGGCCGCGCACTAGGCTGGGGATTCTGGGGGACCGATCAGAGACGCGAGGCCTCACGGGCCCGCTCTATCGCGCACGTTCCGGTTCAGGAAATCGACGAGGTGGTCCAAGGTCTCTCGCTGGATACGATCCGGTTCATAACGGCCCGACGCGCGTTCGGGTCCCCACTGGTAGGCGTGCTCCGGGTGGTCGAAGGACGCCCACTCCGCCTGCTTTCCGGCTCTCGACAAGAGCTCGTGCAGCTTCTTGAAGAGACCCTGGAGATGGTCGTCGTCACGACCCATCACGAGGATTCGCACCGAATCGGAGACGCGTTGCACGCGCTCCCATGCCTGGGGAAAGTCAATGTCGTCGTCTGACACCTGACCCCGAAACTGCAAGCTTTCCTCGAGTCGAGGTCCAGAGCTGTCCTCAACCGACCAAGCCTCTTTCGAACGTCCTTCGTGCTTAAGGCCCAGATACTCGATCACGGCGGGCTCACTCGGAACCATCGCGGCCGGCCCCTCTCCGATCTCCGAGATGAGCTTCATCTGGAGTTCGCCTCCGTGGCTGACCCCGAAGGTGCCGATTCGTCCGGCGTCGACGTCGGGCAGACGCTGCAAATACCGGAACGTTTCGGCGACATCCTGGTGATCCAGAACGGCGGGGAAATCGGTGCCGTATGCGTCCTCTAGCTCCATGCGACCCTCCGTGTAGCAGACAAGGTAGCCCTCTTCAACCAGGCGATCGAACAGCAACCTCCGGTTGCTCATCTGCTTGGCGAGAAACGCGTAGCCCAGTCCTCCTGACCCTCCGTGGAGACACATCACCGCAGGCCAGGGACCCAATCCCGATGGCTTGCGGATGACGGCGGGGACGTAGGCGCCGTCGCTGCTGTAAATCATGTGTAGGGCAATAGGGGGGTCGCCGCCCAGGTCGACATCGAAGTCGAGTGGCTTGACTACAGGGCTTCCCGAGTGGAACAACCAACCAGCCGGTCGCGCAGAGCGCTCGGTCATGTTCGCCTCCAGTTGATTATGCGATCGCGCGCAAGTTGGGGCTGCCCTAACCGGCGACGACCATGTCGGTTGAAAACTTCGTCACCATCTCGTTTCCATCTTCGGTGATGATGAAGGTATGGCCGAAAAATAGGCCGAGGTTGCCATCTGCGCGAATGGGGTTGGGTTCCAGCATTAGAACCTGGCCCGGCCTGATTTCCTCGTCGGGCGCGTCTCCGGCGAACACGTGCGGCGGTCCCGTCACGAGGTCTATTCCATGTAGATGGATCGGGCGTGACTGGTAACCGTTGTCTCTGAAGAAACGACCTGCCCTCTCGACGTCTGTGAGTCTCTTGCCGGGCTTCAGCTCCTGAGCCATCTTCAAGAATCCTGGAAGGGCGATCTGTTCGAAGAACTTGCGAACAGAAGCCTTGGGTTCACCGACAAAGATCGGCATCCCAATCTGCGCCGTGTACCCCCGGTATCCCGCGGCCAGCTCGTTCAAGATGACATCCCCGCGCTGGAGTACCCGACGTGAAGGGCGCGGGCTTCCAAAGATGAGATGGGGGTCGAACGTCGAGGTTGAGGCGATGATCAGGAAGTCAACCTCCCCTCCACCCTCGAGAATCGCGTTTGCGGCGGCGGATCGCAGCTGCTCCTCGGTCACCCCGGGGCGAGCGCGACCGACCATGGCGTCGAAGGCGTCAGAGCAGAGTTGGCCGGCCCTGCGGACGCAGTCGAGCTCCTCTCCGCTCTTGACGACGAGCAACTCGTGAAAAAGGTCCTCGATCAGCACGAGCTCTGCTCGAGGCAGGCCCTCCTCTAGATCCCGATGCTGGTTGACCGGCATGTAATCCATGTGCCGGGGATCAATGGGCGGATGGCCAATGCGTCCCGCCTCGAGCCCTCGTTCTTCGATTGCCTCTACCAGTACCTTCCCGAAGCGGCCGTTGCCCGACGGGCGGACGTCCTTGACCCACGACACCAGCCGGACGGATTCGAGATGGCTGCCGCCCATCGAGTAGACGAGGACGGGGTCTCCGTGCCGAGGAACCAGCACATAGCACGCCATCCCGTGCCACTCGAAGTGTCCGGTGAGCCAGAGCATCCCCCCGCCCGAGCTCCAGTGACTTGGTCCGCCACCGACGATGAGGGCGTCGAAACCGAGGGCGTCCATCTTGTCGTACACCGCCTGGTAGCGGCGTCGATACTCGCCGTCCGAGAAGCTCTCGTATACCGCATCATGATGCCACTGAGTGTCTACAAGGTTCGCAAAGCTTGCCTTGTTGTCGAGCGATCCGCGGGCGTCTTCAAAATTGGAAATTGGCATATTTCCTCCATCCCAGCCTCTGCTAAGGGGCAGGCCATGACCATAGCAAACGTTTGCATAGATCGTCTCGACCCCATAGGATCGGCGCCACGTCACGGCGATTCGACGTATTCGGCGCTGATCTCCTCAGAGGTCGAAGGGGGGCTGTGACCTCATCGGAGCGGTAGGGAAGGAGCCCGGGGATGGGATGGATCATCGCAAGATCCGCCGGCAGCGGGGGGGGTTCGGCCAAACGTAGGTCGTCGATTAGATGGATTGCCCTGCTTGCGACGGCTCTGGTGTTCGCGGCCGCTTGCTCGGGAGCGGCAACCGATCCGGACGAAGTGGGTGGAGAAGGAGCAGGCGGTGAGGTCAAGAACCCAGGAGTATTCGTCCACGCTCTGGACGGAGAGCCGATTACGCTCGATCCGGCCCGAGCCGCCCTCGGCGAATACGGTGAGCAGGCCATTATCCAGGCTTACGAGTTCCTAGTCGATGTCGGCCCGGATGCCCCCGAGCCGATACCCGGCCTGGCCACCGAAGTACCGACGGTAGAGAATGGGCTGGTATCGGAAGATGGGCTTACCTACAGGTTTCCGATCCGTGAAGGGGTGGAGTTTCATGACGGCTCCGACCTCACGGCGGAGGTAGTCAAGTACTCCTGGGATCGCGCCATCGAGTTGGCCCTCCCAGAAGGACAGGCGTCCACGCTGAGTGACACGATAGAAGAAACCAGGGCGGTCGACGATCTAACGTTCGAGGTCACACTCCAACGGCCAAACGCAGCTTTCATCACCTCCGTCGTCTACTCGACTCCGGCGGCAATCGTCAGCATGGAAGCGGTCGAAGACAATGGAGGAGTGACCGCGGGAGAGCCGAACGAGTTCATGGACGGCAGCATGGTCGGAACGGGCCCCCACGAACTGATTTCATGGGAACGCAACGAGCAGCTCAACTTCGAGGTATTCGAGGACTACTGGGGCGAGCCCGCTGCACTCGACGCACGCTGGCAGAACGTCCCCGAGGAGAGCGCCATCGTGCTCGGCCTGCGGGCGGGTGATTACGACGCGATTCAGTTCCAGCCAACGTTCGCGGACGAGCTCGAGAACGCTGAAGGAATCACGCTCGACACGAGCGGACTTCTCTTGGAACCGTTCCAGCTTGCCTTCAACCTCAATATCCCGGAGGGAGCGCTTCCTCGCGGCGACACGATTCCAACCGACTTCTTCTACGACAAGCGGGTTAGGCAAGCCTTTAACTTTGCCTTTGATTACGACGCGTTCATCGAAGGAATTTTGGGTGGGCTCGGAGAGCCCGCCACATACATTCCGCCGGGAGTTCTCGGCTACGACCCGGAGGCACCCGTCTATGAGCAGGACCTCGAGCAGGCAGAGCAGCTCCTGACCGACACAGGCTGGTGGGAGGAGGGCTTCACGGTATCGGTGCTGGTCGAGGACAACCCTGCGTTCGAGCCGATCGGGCTGATCCTGAAGGACAGCATCGAGGGGCTCAATCCCAAGTTCAGGGTCAACGTCCTCACGGTTTCGGAGAGCCAGTTTGACGAAGCCCACGGCGCGTCGCCGTTCGAGTACGCCATGTGGATCAAGAACGCCGATCCGTTCATCGATCCCCATTACTATCTGTCCACGTACCAGCATCCCGATGGGGAATGGGGCGAACGTCTCGGTTTCGCCAACGGTTACGAGAACCCGGATCAGATTGCGGAACTCATCGACAGTGGCTTCGCCACCACCGATGTCGAGGAGCGTGAGGCTATCTATGCCGAGCTGCTGCCCCTGCTCTACGATGATCCGATGTGGATCTATCCGGCCCAGGAAGTGAATGCTCAAGCCTACCGGTCCTGGGTTGACGGATTCGTCTACAATCCGCTCTGGAAGACGTTGAGGTGGCGCTATTACGACAAGGGTTAGTCGCTCGCTCACGACCATAGGGGCTTCAATTCAATGCAGGTTCGCGAATACATAGTCCGGCGGCTGCTGACGCTGCCTCTATTGATGCTCGGCGTGTCTCTGCTCGTCTTCGGGTTGTCGCGCGTGGGCGGTTCACCGATCGGCATCTACATAGAACACGAAATGACTCCCGCAGAGGTTGCGCAAATCGAGGAACGGTTCGGTCTCGACGAATCCCTGCCAGAGCAATACATCGCCTGGCTGGGCGGCGTTGTGAGGGGGGATCTCGGCTGGTCGGGTGTCTCTGCGGCGCCCGTCTCGTCGATTCTTCTCCCCAAGTTCACGGCGACCATGGAGTTGGCGATGCTGGCCGCGCTGGTGGCCGTGGCGCTAGGCGTTGCCATGGGCACTTTCGGCGGAGCGAGAAGAAACAGACTCGGAGACCACGTAACCAGGGTCGTGGCGATTAGCGGGGCGAGCATTCCGATCTTCTGGTTCGGCTTGCTCCTGCTTATCGTTTTCTATCTTGGCTTTGGATGGGCACCCTTGGGACGCGCCGACCCCACGATCTACGCCCGCATCAGTCACCCCACCGGTTTGTACACGGTGGACTCACTGCTGAATTTGGACCTGCGCGCCTTCTTCGATGCACTGTGGCACCTGGCACTTCCGGCGATCACCATGGGATATGGGAGCACGGCCATCATCGCCCGCATGATGCGCTCGTCCCTCGTCGAGGAGCTAGGTGAGGACTACGTTGATGCCGCGCGCGCGAAGGGCCTGCCCGAGCGTCTCGTTATTCGCAGGCACGCCCGGCGCAACGCTTTGATGCCTACGATGACGGTCATTGGATTGAGCTGGGGCTTCCTTCTGCAGGGCACTGTGGTTGTCGAGCTCATCTTCAACTGGCCGGGCCTTGGCCGGTGGATGACCGATGCGGTCCTGCAAGGGGATCAGGCTACCATCATGTCCTATGTGCTGGTAACGAGCGTCATCTTCCTTGGGGTGAATCTGGTTGTCGATGTTGCCTACGCTTACCTGGACCGCCGCGTGGTCCTGGGACAGTAGGGTTCGTGTCGAGGGTTGAGCATCTGGGCGCCGCCTGGCCGGCTGCCGGCCGATTGCGAGCCCTGGCAACGCGCACGCGGCGTCTGGGCGAGATCGCTCGAGAGAGTCTTCGGAATCCGACCACACTGGTGGGCGGGGTGATCGTCCTGCTTCTCATGTTGATGGCGGCCTTCGCACCTCTGCTCATTGAACCGAATCAGCCGAACGCCTATCAGATGCCGCGGGATTTCTCGGCCGTCAACGTTGCGCCCGGGACCGACGGACATGTCTTGGGAACCACGCCAACCGGCGGAGACGTCCTATATGGAATCGTGTGGGGTAGTCGCACCTCTCTGCGCTTGTCACTGATCGTTGTGGCTATAACCGTTGTGATGGGCGTCGCGGTGGGCAGCGTAGCGGGCTTTATCGGAGGCCGGTGGGACGAGGTGCTCATGCGCCTGGTGGACATTTTTCTGTCCGTGCCGGAATTGATCTTCGCTCTTGCTATTGCAGCGATGCTCGGCCCGGCCTTCGGCAACATCATTCTCGCTCTGGCCGTGGTGTTCTGGGTCAAGTACGCGCGCATCATTCGCGGGCAGATCATCCATGTGAAGCAAAATGAGTACGTCGACGCAGCGCGTGTAATGGGAGATAAGTCCTGGCGAATCTTCTTCAAGGACGTATTACCGAACTCGATTACACCAGTGGTGGTACAGGCCACCGTCGACATGGGCCACGTAGTGCTTATCGGCGCGACTCTCAGCTTCATCGGCCTTGCGGAGGCAGGTCTCGCCGAGTGGGGCAACCTCGTGAGCGAGGGCCAATCGGGCATCATCGCGGGCCGCTGGTGGGTCGCTACCTTTGCCGGCGCCATGGTGTTCTTGTGGTCGCTTGGCTTCAACCTCCTTGGTGACGGTCTGCGAGACGTCCTCGACCCGAAGAGCGAACGACGATGAAGCGATCGGAGGTTGCCGCCGCCGGGCCCCGCCCGCTTGGGACGGCAGACATGAATGTTCGCTCCCAGGCCTCTTCCACTCCTCTTCTGTCGGTGCAGGACCTGCGCGTGCACTTCGGATCCAAACTGGGTTTCGTGCACGCGGTCGATGGCGTGAGCTTCGAGATTCGGGAGGGCGAGACTCTCGGCCTAGTTGGTGAGACTGGATCCGGGAAGACCGTCACGGCCAGATCGCTCCTTCGCCTCGTGCCCACCCCACCCGGTGTGTACGCCGGCGGGCAGATTCTCTTTCGACCCCGGGCGATCTGCGCATCATGCAACGGCCGGGGATGCCCAGCTTGCGATGGCGCGGGCCGTGTGTCCTCTAGGTGCCCCGACTGTGGGAGTTCGGGATGTCCATCGTGTCAGGGCTCCGGAGAGGAAACCTTCGATCTGCGCCGTATCTCCGAGCAGCGCTTGCGCCAGATTCGAGGCAATCGCATCGCAATGATCTTTCAAGATCCGGCAAAGGCTCTGAACCCGGCGCTGTCGGTGCGCCAGCAGCTGGCGGAGGTCTTCGCAGAGCACCGTGCCTCCGAGTTGTTGGAGAGCTCGGGGCTTGACGGGGGTGGTCGTCGAGGCACCGGCCCCCTGATGCATCGGGCCGCGCGCGGGCGTTCGACTTTCGTCGAACGGCGAATCCTCGATGTGCCCCCGTTCAGCGCGTGGGACAAGCGGCTACAGCGCGAGGTGGACGACCGAATCGCTGCTGCACTGGCCGACACTCGGATCCCAAATCCGCGCAAGATCATGAACAGCTACCCGCATGAGCTGTCGGGCGGCATGAAGCAGCGCGTGATGATTGCGCAGGCACTGGCGTGCGATCCCGATCTGTTGATCGCGGACGAGCCCACAACGGCTCTCGATGTGACGATCCAGGCGCGCATCCTCGACCTGATTCAGGAGTTGCAAGATGAGCATCACACGGCAGTGCTCTACATCAGCCATGACTTGTCTCTGGTTCGACGAATCAGCGACCGCGTGGCCGTGATGTACGCAGGCAAACTGGTTGAGACCGCGCCGACTACCACTCTCTTCAAGGAACCACTCCATCCTTACACCAAGGCTCTCCTGGCTGCAGTTCCGGCGCCCGGCCAGCGGCGCGGTGAGCTAACCGCCATCGAGGGCACGGTTCCTGAGCTACTGAATCCGGATCCCTGTTGTCGATTCAACACACGTTGCCCTTATGCCGGTGAGGTGTGCTCGTCCCTAGAGCCCCAGTTGCTCGAACGCGGACGGGACGATCACGGAGCCGCGTGCTTCCTCTATGACTCGTCCAGCGACATCGAGGTGACGCCGGACCTGATGCCGCAGTGGCAGAAGAGCGAGGAGGGATGACCTTCACCGCTCTGCAACCACGTGAGGCCGACGTGAGTCCCAGCGAATACGTCCTCTCGGTTCGCGACTTGCGCCGCTACTTCCCCATCAGGGAAGGAGTTTTCCAGAGGGTGGCCGGCCACGTTAGAGCAGTCGATGGGGTGAGCTTTGACATCCGACGCGGGGAGACGCTTGGACTGGTCGGCGAGAGTGGGTGCGGGAAGACCACCCTTGGTCGCTGCATCAGCGGGTTGTTACCACCCACCGAAGGTGGTGTGTACTTCGGTCTCGAGGCAGCGACACATGGCAGCCTCGACGAGTTGTTGCGGGTTCCGGCGGAGCTTCGCACTCCCGAGCAGGCACGGAAGCTGAGTGAGCTCACTGCCCGGCATCGCATAGACGCCATGCCAAAGGATCGCTGGCGTGAGTACAGGCGCAACTGTCAGATGGTGTTCCAGGACGCCTTTTCTTCCCTCAATCCTCGTCAGTTGGTCAAGGACATCGTGGGCCGGCCTTTGAAGATCTACAGGGAAGCGTTTGGGAGTGAGCTAAACAGGCGCGCCGTGGAGCTTCTCGAGAGCGTCGGATTGGGTGAGCAGCATCTCTACCGCTATCCCCATCAATTCTCCGGGGGCCAGCGGCAGCGCATCTCGATCGCACGTGCCCTTGCGCTCGAACCCGATTTCATCGTCCTCGACGAGCCGACGAGCGCCCTGGACGTCTCGGTTCAGGCGCAGATACTTAACCTTCTGCACCGACTACAGAAGGACCATGGGCTCACCTATCTGTTCATCACGCACGACCTCAATGTTGTGCGTCACATGAGCGATCGCATCGTGGTCATGTACCTCGGCCAGGTCTGCGAGACGGGACCATCCCAGGAGGTCTTCGACAACCCCCGCCATCCGTACACCGAGGCTCTTATCGCCGCAGACCCAACTCAAGCCTCAGAGGAGCGCGCCGGCTTCCGTCTTATGGGGCCGATTCCCGACCCCGCCCAGCCGCCACAGGGTTGTCGGTTCCACACACGCTGTCCCGTGGCGACCAGATTCTGCGGGTGGGACGTCGACGACGTAGTGCGTCAACTAGAGAGCAGCGGGGTTTCGCTGCAGGGACTGGGCGAAGTTGAACGCCACTCAGGCTTCTCCGCCGATCTAAGATTCGACACCCAAGAGCAAGCTGCCGTCTTGGTCTCTCAACTGAAGTCGAGTTCGGTGCCGGGGGTGATGCGTGACGCTCTGGCGGAGCTACAACGCGAGGCCGAGAAGGTGTCGGTGAGGTTCGATCCGGTTGACGAAGTGCGGCTGGAATCGGTCGGCCCCCACCACGACACCGCCTGTGTTCTCCACACCCAGCAATACCCGCAGCTGCAAGACCTGGCCTAAATCGGGTGCGACGGCGAAATCGACGTAGCGGGTTCCGAGAATCACAACGGTGGGCGCCTCTCCCACGGCACTTCTCCGCTTCAGGCCTCATCTTCACCACCGATCGCGTCTCAGGGGGCCTCTATGTGCTCGACGATTCGGACGAGCTGGCCCAGGTCATGGAGGAGGCGCGCCT
>DASRPA010000185.1:0-16631 GCA_035646635.1 Actinomycetota bacterium
TGGGAACAGGCCTCGACCCCAAGGACAGACAGTGCGTTACGGATAATTTCGATCGGATTTCCCGTTCTCGCGCTTGCTCTGTTGCCGGCAGCGGTCTCCTTGCTGCTGCGGTTTCGCCGGTCCGAAGGCGAGGAACGACAGCAGCTGAAGTGGGTGGTTTACGGCGGGAGCCTTCCGCTGGCCATAAACGTGGCGACTGGGCTGGTGACGGGCTTCAGCGAGGAAACTCCTTATCTCCTAATCGAGGCAGTCGGTGTTCTGGCGCTCCCGGTCACCACGGGCATAGCGGTCCTAAAGTACCGTCTCTACGACATCGACCTCATCATCAATCGCACGCTCGTCTACCTCGTGCTGACGGCGACTCTCGGACTCAGCTACTTCGCCCTTGTTGCGGGGATCAGCTCTGTCGCCGGTGAATCAAGCCTCACGGTCGCGGGCGCGACGTTGGCGGTCGCGGCGCTGTTTCAGCCTCTGAGACAACGCATCCAAGCTTTCATAGACCGGCGTTTCTACCGGAGTAAATACGACGCGGAGCAGACACTCGCCGACTTCTCGGCAAAACTGCGGAACGACATTGACCTCGATCACTTGACCACAGAGATGGCCGCAGTCGTTCACGACACGCTTCAGCCGGCCCACTTTTCTTTGTGGCTCAGGACGCCGTGACCACCACCCCACCGCCGAATGGTGGATAAAAGGTCACTTATGTAGCCACTGACCACCACTCGGCACGCAAGTGGTCACTCACGGCTCTCTCTGAGCCACAGCGACACCTGCCGCGGCTCCATCACGTCGTTCACCAAAGCGACGAGCTCACTGGACAGTGCATCGAGATCGATCTCGTCGCGCAGCTTGGCGGAGAAGGTCGCGAGTGTGTGCTCGGCGTCGTATTTGGTGCGATAGAAGCGCCGGTCGATGAACGCCTGGGTGCGCATCCGGGAGGGTCTGAACAGCGCCGCTACCGCCAACGTGGAGCCGGCCACCGCAAGCTCCGACTGTCCGGTTACGGGCCGCAGGACGCTCTGCAAGACCGTTACCGTGATGAGATACGCGATGGTCAGGCCGGCGGTCAACAGGCCGTAGACAAGCGCCCGATTGATGATGAGGTCGATGTCGTAGAGACGGTGTCGAAGGATCGCGACGCCGATGGCAAGCGGGATCAGCACGAACATATAGATGACGATGTCTCCAATGAGCCCGTTCCAGCCGGACCCGGACACCTCTCGCCCTGAAATTGCCTGCGGGAGGAGTAACGCGGCCGCGCACAGGTACGCGGCCGCCACTACTCCGCCGGCGGCTGCAAGCCACTTGAGCTGGAGACGTTCGTGACCGCGCGCCCGCCGGAAGCGCTGGATCAGACTCGCGGCCGATCCCACGATGCAGAGAGGAATCAGTGCGATGCCGGAGAGTGCGGCGCCGAGGAACGGTCGCAGCACTTCGACTCCCAGAGGGTTCTCGATTTCAGGATGGCCCGATTCGGCGAAGTTCCCCGGTGCAATCAGGATGATGAGGAAGGAAACGGTCATCGCAGCCGCCGATAGCCAGGCAAGCTTCCTCCAGCGTGGCGACGGGAGGTGGCCGTCGGGAAACAGCAGGATCAAAAAGGTTCCCATCAGTCCGATGGGTGGGATCCAGGTGGGCTCGTTCAGGGCGAGCGCTATGTCGGGGCGCGGCAACGTCCCCGGGTGAGTCAACCCGTACTCGGCTTAGGCCCCGGGGAGAACAGGCAGTGCCCAAGCCAGCCCCACCCCGAGCAGGATCCAGCCCACGGTGTTGGCGGGTTCGCGGGACACCACCAGTGCGCCCACGACCGGAAACGAGAGCATTGCGACCAGGACGAGTTCGACCCCCTCCCCCAACCAGAGGCCGTATGCGGCACCCGCAGCGGTGGCGAGAACGCTGACGGCCAGTGTCGCCCACCCCAGGCGCACAAGCCCGCGCTGCTTATCCGTGATGCTCTGGGTCCCGTTTTCCATCATTGACCAGATTGATTCTGCCACCAAGGCGTCTCGTGCGCGTTACGGGGCCCGCTGGGGCGGAGCGTCGGGAGTCTCCACGCGGTGGCTGGTGTGCGACCGTCGCACGTGAACCACCGATTCGGGTGGCTGGGGTGCGACCGTCGCCCGTGAACCACCGGCGGAGTCGGGTGAGCGATCTTGGGGGAACCCAGTTGCAATTAGTTGCAACTGGCTTAGACTGCAACTAGAGACCAACACGGAAGGGCGGAGGTCGAAATGCACATACCCGATGGCTTCATCAACGCCGGCACATCGCTGGGAGCGGCTGCGGCCGCCGCCACAGGCCTGGGGGTCGCCGTGAGAAAAACCTCGGCTTACCTGGAGGACAGGCAGGTGCCCCTTGCCGGACTCGTCGCCGCCTACGTCTTTGCGGTGCAGATGCTGAACTTCCCGGTGGTGGGGGGAACGAGCGGTCACCTCTTGGGCGGTGTGCTCGCCGCGGTCCTCGTGGGCCCGTGGGCGGGGGCGATCTGTGTTGCGGTCGTGCTTCTGGTGCAGGCCCTGTTCGCAGACGGCGGGATCACCGCCCTGGGGCTCAATGTCCTCAACATGGCGATCGTCGGGTGCTTCGGTGGCTATCTGATGTTCGCGCTCTTTCGACGGATCCTGCCCCGCACCACCGGCGGCGTGACTCTGTCGGCGGGCGTAGCGGCGGGCCTCTCGGTGGTAGCGGCCGCGGCTGCGTTCACCATCGAATACGCGATCGGGGGAGCCGGCGGCGCTCCGATCGGAACCGTGGCGGCCGCCGTGGTCGGCGTGCACACTTTGATCGGCGTCGGCGAGGCGCTCATCACCGGCGCCACCGTCGGCATGGTGCTAAAGGTGAGGCCCGACCTCGTCTACGGCGCCCACGGCCTGCTGGACGCCCCCCTTCTCAGACGTCAACTCCAGACCGAGGGGGCGGGCTCATGAAGTCCAACCAGAAAATGTTCGTCCTAGGCGGGCTCCTCGTGGCGATCGCTCTGGCGCTGTTTGTGAGCCCCTTCGCCAGCGGCAACCCCGACGGCCTCAACAAGGTGGCGATCGATCAGGGCTTCGACGACACGGCAGAGGAGCACGCTCTGGAGGACGGGCCGCTGGCCGGTTATGGGATCAGGGGCATCGACAACGAAAGGATGAGCAAAGGGCTCTCGGGCCTAATCGGTGTCCTGGTCACCTTCGGTGTCCTGGTCACCTTCGGGGTAGGCCTGCTCTTGTTCGGAGCCCTGCGCGCGGCGCGCGCAAGACGCGCCAACTCCGCCGGGGGTTAGCTTCTGAGCGGCGGCCACGCGCACGGGCTCTTCGTCCACCGCGACAGCGTTCTTCACAGGCTGCCCCCGCAGTGCAAGGTCCTGGCCGCATTGTTGTTCGTGCTCGCGGTCGTGGCGACGCCGCGCGAGGCATTTTGGGCCTACGGGGCGTACGCAGCTCTGCTCGTTGGCGCGGCGGGACTGGGACGCGTGCCGATCGGCTTCCTCGCCAGGCGATTGGTGATCGAGGCGCCCTTCATTCTCTTCGCCCTGTTCCTCCCCCTGGTCGGCGAAGGAGAGCGAGTCGAGGTGGTGGGAATACCGCTCGCCGTTGAGGGCCTGTGGGCGGCGTGGAACATAGTCGCCAAGGCCACGCTGGGGTTGTGCGCGACGCTGATCGTCGCTGCAACCACGCCGGTGGCGGAGATCCTTCACGGCCTCGAGCACCTTCGGATGCCGCGAATCATCACCGCGATCGCAGGCTTCATGATCCGCTACACCGACGTGATCACAGGCGAGATGCAGCGCATGAAGATCGCACGAGAGGCGCGCGGATACGACCCCCGATTTCTGTGGCAGGCACGCGCGCTGACCGCGACCGCCGGCACGTTGTTCATCCGTTCCTACGAGAGGGGCGAGAGGGTCTATCTGGCTATGTTGTCGCGCGGCTTCACCGGCTCGCTGCCCCTCACCGCTCACAACGCGGCTGTGCCCCGTCAGTGGGCACTTGCCCTGCTGCTTCCCGCGGCCGCATTGGCAGTCAACCTGTCGTCGTGGGCGGCGCTGTGAGTGTTCCGGTGCTCGAGCCGGTGCTCGAGACGAAAGGACTTTGCTTCGCTTACCCGGACGGTCATCAGGCGTTGTTCGGTTGCGACCTGCGCATCGAGCGGGGCGAGCGCGTGGCACTACTGGGGCCCAACGGCGCGGGCAAGACCACACTCATCCTGCATCTCAACGGTGTGCTCACGCCGGGGGCGGGCAGCGTGTCCGTGGACGGGCTCGAAGTCCGCAAGGAGCACCTGAAACAGATCAGGTCGCACGTGGGCATCGTCTTTCAGGACCCCGACGATCAGCTCTTCATGCCGAGCGTCTACGCCGACGTTGCCTTCGGCCCCCGAAACCTCGGGATGACGCCGGCCGATACCGACGCCAGGGTCAAGGCTGCGCTTTCTGCGGTCGGCATGGAGGAGTTCGCCGAGCGCCCGCCGCATCACCTGAGCTTCGGGCAGCGCCGCCGCGTCGCCGTGGCCACCGTCCTGGCGATGGGGCCCCGGATCCTGATCCTCGACGAGCCCACCTCGAACCTCGACCCGGCCGGCCGCCGGGAGCTGGCAGAGATCCTCCGCGGGCTCGATGTGACCATGCTCATCGTCACGCACGACCTTCCCTATGCGCTGGAGCTGTGCCCTCGGTCGGTCCTGATGAACGGCGGGGTCATGGTCGCGGACGGCCCCACGTCCGAGATCCTCTCCGACCGCGAGCTGATGGCCGCCAACCGGTTGGAGCTTCCCTACGGCTTCGATCCGGCGCTCGTGAGCCGACGAATCATCTCGTAACGATCGCGGGACGCCTCGGCTTCAAGATGATTATCTTGGATCTCATGATTTCTTACAGATCGAGCATGAGCAGATGAAATCCGCGCGCGGGCGGCGCCCTGCGGACGTGGCGTTGGTGGCGGCCTGCGCCGTGATGATGGCCGCACTCTTCCTCGATCGCGCAACGCCGGAACGGATAGCCGTAGAGCCGAGCTGGGGCTCGCAAGGGACACTCGGGGGGATCCTGGCGTTGTCGCCGGGAATGGCGTTCCTCGCCGTGGGTTGGGTGATCGCCACGCGCCAACCGGGGAACCGAATCGGCCGGATGTGCCTCGCCATTGGGCTCTTGTGGACTGCGCTCATGTGCGGCGGCGCGCTCGGGCTCTGGATCATCCAGACGCGTGGTCTGGACAACGAACTGGGCCTGTGGGTCAACTGGGTGGGCGACTGGCTGTGGGCACCGATTTTGGGCCTCATCGGCACGCACCTGTTGCTGAGGTTGCCGGACGGACGATTGCCGTCGCGACGGTGGCGCTATTACTCTGGTTTTTGCACCCTTGTCATCGCCGTCTTCAGCCTGTCCCTCGCCGTGGAACTGGATAGGGTCTCTGGGATCGCCGGGACCACGAACCCGGCGCTCGACTATCTGGAATGGGCGAGAGTGCTGGAGCCCGCTCCATCCTCTATCCCCTGAGCTTTGTGGGAGCGATCGCATCCCTTGTGATGCGTTCCCGGCGGTCGGGCGACGAGACCCGTCGTCAGATCCAGTGGATCGCCATCGGTGGATTGTCTTTCGTGGCCATCTTCCTCGCGGTACTGGCCGCGCTTCAGATCGGGGGCATCGACACCCCCAGTTTTGAGGGCCAGGTTCTCACCAACCTCGCCCTGGTCGCCTACAGCCTCGTGCCCATTTCGATCGGCTTCTCGGTGCTCAAGTACCGGCTCTACGACATCGATGTCATCGTCAACCGGGCGCTCGTCTACGGCTCGCTCACCACCACGCTTGGGCTGTCATATCTCGCGATCGTGGCCTTGCTCCAGCAGCTCGTTCGCCCCCTCACCGGCACCTCCGACCTCTCGATCGCGATCTCGACTCTCGCAGTGGCCGCCCTCTTCGTCCCCCTGCGCGTACGCCTCCAAACCTTTATCGACCGCCGCTTCTATCGCGGCAAGTACAACGCGACCCAGACCGTGGAAGCGTTCTCGGCGCGACTGCGAGACGAGGTCGATATCGATAGCCTCACCATCGACCTACTGGCCGTGGTGCAGGAAAGCATGCAGCCTCGCTCCATGTCGCTGTGGCTGCGAGCCTCCTCCGACTCTCCCGCTACGTCGGCTCACGGTTAGGCTCCCCTACCGCAAGAGGGGCGCAAAGACTCTGACCGAAAGGAATTCTTGATGGCCACGGATTCACGCGGAGTGATCGCTCGCGCCAAGGGGGCGCCGGTAGAGATCGCAACCATTCGGGTGCCCGATCCGGGGCCCGGCGAAGCCCTCGTCCGGGTGCAGGCGTGCGGCGTCTGTCACACCGACCTGCACTATCGGGAGGGCGCCATCAACGACGAGTTCCCGTTCCTGTTGGGGCACGAGGCCGCCGGGGTCGTCGAGGGCGTCGGTCCGGGCGTCACAGAGGTCGAGCCGGGCGATTTCGTGATCCTCGCCTGGCGTGCCCCTTGCGGCGAGTGTCGCTCGTGCCGGCGCGGGCGCCCGTGGTACTGCTTCGCGAGCCGCAACGCGGCGCAGCCCATGACCCTCGAGGACGGCACTCCGCTGAGCCCCGCCCTCGGCATCGGCGCCTTCTCGGACCTGACGCTGGTCGCCGCCGGGCAGGCGATCGTGGTCGATAGCTCCGCCCGGCCCGAAGCCGCCGGCCTCATCGGCTGCGGCGTCATGGCGGGGTTGGGCGCGGCCGTGAACACGGGAGGGGTAACCCACGGCGACACCGTCGCAGTGTTCGGTTGCGGGGGCGTCGGCGATGCCGCCATCCAGGGTGCGCGCCTGGCGGGGGCTCGCAAGATCATCGCCGTCGATCTCGACCAGAGAAAGCTCGAGTGGGCTAAGGAGTTCGGCGCCACCGACGTGGTGAACGCCTCCGAAACGGACCCAGTCGAGGCGATCCAGGCCCTCACCGGAGGGTTTGGCGTCGACGTCTCGATCGAGGCGGTCGGGCACCCGGACGTCCTGCGCCAAGCGTTCTTCGCCCGCGACCTCGCCGGCACACTGGTGCAGGTGGGCGTTCCCTCTCCCACCATGGAGATGCAGCTCCCGATGATCGAGTTCTTCGGCCGCGGGGGAGCGCTGAAGCCGTCGTGGTACGGCGACTGCCTTCCCACCAGAGACTTCCCCTTGCTCATCGACCTCTATCTCCAGGGCCGCCTCGACCTCGACCGCTTCGTGTCCGAGACGATCTCGCTGGACGAGGTCGAAGAGGCCTTTTACAAGATGGAGCGAGGCGAGGTGCTGCGCTCGGTGGTGGTGCTGTGAGCGAGGTGCGCGTGGATCTCGTGAGAACTGCAGGGACCTTCTCGCTGGGGGGCGAGGACTTCGAGGTCGAGGACAACATCTGGTTGGTGGGCGACGACGGCGAGGTGCTGGTCATAGACGCGGCCCACGATGCGACTGCGATCGTCGAGGGGGTGGGGGGCCGCCGAACGGTCGCCATCGTCTGCACCCACGGTCACAACGACCACATCAACGCTGCTCCACAGCTTGCTGAGGCGCTGGGCGCGCGCATCGGTCTTCATCCCTCGGACCGGATGCTGTGGGATGCCGAGCACCCGGAGAGGGCTCCCGACTTCGAGCTCTCGGACGGAGATTCTCTCCAGGTTGCGGGCGTCACCCTCGAGGTCATCCACACCCCCGGTCACAGCCCCGGCGGCGTCTGCCTCTACGACTCGGTGGGGAGGCGGTTGTTCGGCGGGGACACCCTGTTTCAAGGGGGGCCGGGCGCCACCGGGCGCGACTACTCGGACTTCGAGGTGATCATCTCCTCGATCGGTGGCCGCCTGCTGAGCCTGCCCGTCGACACTGTGGTCTACCCAGGCCACGGCGAGACCACCACGATCGGGGCCGAGGCTCCCCACCTGCAGGAGTGGATCGAGCGGGGATA
The DNA here is from genome assembly GCA_035646635.1 of Actinomycetota bacterium. GTDB lineage: Bacteria > Actinomycetota > CADDZG01 > CADDZG01 > WHSQ01 > JACDAL01. The sequence continues at coordinate 7,892 of DASRPA010000185.1, forward strand.
CTAGGTTAGGGATCGAACTTCGCCCGTCCAAGCTCGCTGAGCGAGTCAGACCTGGGGAAGTTCAGCTTTGACGGCGTTCAGCGCCTCTCGGATGCGTCGCGCCACCACGGCAGAGTGATGCTGCAAGTCTTCGTAAGTGACTTGGATGATTATCCAGCCTAAGATCTGAAGCCGGTTCAGCCGCTCCTTGTCCTTGCCCTGCGACACCCAGCTCGAATGCCACCGTCGCGACTGGACCTCGATCGCGATCTTCAGCTCGGGATAGGCGAAATCGACGCGGCCGATGAAGCCCTCCTGATCCCGAACCTCCACCTGGCGTTGCGGTTGCGGCAGGCGATGGCGCCGCAACAACCGGCTCAGTCGCGTTTCCAAAGCGCTGTCCGTGGGGACCACATCGCCGCGGGCGTCGAGCAGCTTGCACAGCGCGCTTGGCCCCCTGCTGCCGCGCCCGCCGAGCCTCTCGATCCCCGCCCGCAGCCGGTCAACAGAGGTCAGGCGCTGGCGCAACGCCGAATCGAGCGCCTCCTCGAGCCCTCTCTCAGAGAGGACCGAGCCAACATCGAGCAGCGTTCGGGTAGGGGTGGTGGTGGGAATCGAGCCCACTCGCATGACATCGCCGCTGGGCAGACTGGAGATCCGGTGGATGCAGACCCTGTCGCTGGAAGCTCGGTGTGTCTTCGATGAGACATCGACGATGTTCCCCGAGTAACCATCGATTCCCAGGAGCCTCAATGCGGCGCGGTGCGAGGCGACTCCCGAAGTCCACATGCAGGCGGCCAGTAGTCGTTGATGCCACGACTCGGGGCCGGCTGCGACCCGGTAGACGCTCGGGTGTAACGGAGCAAGAAAGCACGAGCCCAGGCGCCTGCTGATCGACTGTCTAGAGAGCCCCAGACCCAGAGCCTGATCGCGACCCAGCACCCAGTGCTGGGCAGCCGCGAGCTCCAGCAATGCCTGGTCGACGGAGGTCTGCATAAGTCAAGCGAAGCCGGTCGAGTCGTGCTCCGGAGTGCTGCGCGCCACATTTCTCGAACTTTCCCCGTCTGAGCTCGCTGAGCGAGTCAGATGTGGACAAGATCCACTGCTCAGACCGGGCGAAGGATCAGGGTGAAGGTCGAGCCGCGGTCGGGGGCCGTGTCGACCTCGAGCCGGCCGCCGGAGGCCTCCGCGACCTGGCGGGCGAGGTAGAGGGACAGGCCCAGCCCCCCGACCTGCCGGGTGCTCGATGAGTCGGCCTGCGAGAACGGCTCGTTCAACAGCCTTCGGACGTCCTCGGGCGCGATACCGGGGCCTTCGTCGGAGACACTCAACAGCGGGGTGCCGAGCACCGCCTTGACGTCGACCGAGATGCGGCCCTCTGTGAAATCGATGGAGTTCTCGATGAGCGCGGCGATGACCTCGGTGAGCCGCTCTTCGTCGCCCGAGGAGTAGATCTCCTCGAAGTTGCAGCTGATCTCCCTGCCGGCGAGCTTGTCGGTCAGTGAGGCGACCGCCGCCTGGGCCACCACAGCGACCGAGAACAGCGTCGGCCTCAAGCCCAGTCCCCCTCGCTGGATTCCGGAGGCGGTGAGGATCTGGGAGACCATGCGCGACAGCCGCTCGCACTCCGTCCCCATCGAATCCAACAGCTCGAGCTTGACCCGGTCGTCGATGGCGACCCAATTCGTCTGCAGGGTGGCAAGGCCCCCCTTGATCGATGTCAAGGGGGTGCGCAGCTCGTGCGAGACGACCGAGACGAACTCACTCTTCATGCGGTCGAGCTCCGCGAGTGCGTCCGCCCGTTCCTGCTCCTTGCGGTAGAGGTCGGCCATGTCCTCCATGACCCCTCTGGTGACTTCCTTGTCGAGCGCCCCCTGGCCCCGGGAGATCGCCTGCAGCGAGTCGAGCAGCTCCTTGGAGGAGCCGCCCTTGAGGAGGTAGCCGGAGGCGCCCGCTTTGACCATCTCGGACACCAGTGACATGTCGGCGAAGGCCGTCAGGGCAAGGACCTGGATCTTCGGATAGCGCTCCTTGATCACCCGGGTGGCCTGCACCCCGTCCATCACCGGCATGTTCATGTCCATGAGGATGATGTCGGGTCGGAGTTGCTCGGTGCGCTCGAGGGCTTCGGAGCCGTTTGAGCCCTCGCCGACGACCTCGAACTCTGCACGCAGCTCTATGAGCTGGCGCAGGCTCTTACGTATGCTGTCGTGGTCGTCGACGAGGAGCACTCTCATGCTGGTCAATCGGCACGCCGACCCCCCCGATTCAAGGCGCGCGGTTACGTAATAGTGACCAGATGAGCCTAGAAAGCCCAGATCTTGCCTGTCCTCAAACGCGCGTGACGCGCGATCCACTACCTTTCCGGTAGGCGAAGGCGCGTTTACGCGCGATCCAGGACATCGATGGTCGGCAAGGAGGGAGGTGGTGCAATGGAGGAGGTCCGGCTGACCTCGTACTCGCACGGCGGCGGCTGAGCATGCAAGCTCGGCATCACCGAGCTGGCGCAGGTCCTGCGCCACGTGCACACATCCTCCGATCCGGCCGTGCTGGTGGGGCTCGATTCCCCCGACGACGCCGGTGTCTACCAGGTCTCCGAGGAGGTCGCCATAGTCCAGACCGTCGACTTCTTCACGCCGATAGTCGACGACCCCTTCTCATGGGGCCGGATCGCGGCCGCGAACGCCCTCTCAGACCTCTACGCGATGGGGGCCGAGCCCAAGATCGCGCTCAACCTCGTTTCGTGGCCGCGCAGCCTCGGGTTCGAGCCGCTCGGACGCGTCCTCGACGGGGCCTCAGATGCGTGCGAGGAAGCGGAGGTGACGATCATCGGAGGCCACTCGATCGACGATCCCGAGCCCAAGTTCGGGATGGCCGCGACCGGATTCGTCCACCCCCAACGGATCGTGCGCAAGAGGGGGGCCGTAGAGGGGGCCGAGCTGGTCCTCACCAAGCCCCTGGGCACGGGCATCCTCTCGAGCGGGGTCAAGGAGGGGGTCACCGAGCCGGAGCACGCCGCGGAGGCCGTGCGAACCATGGGACGGCTCAACCGGGCCGCGTGCGCCGCCATGTTGGAGATCGGTGTCCTTGCGGCCACCGACGTCACTGGTTTCGGGCTGATCGGGCACCTGAGCCAGATGCTGGGCGACGATCTCTCGGCCGACCTGGCCTTGGAGCGGGTGCCGCTGCTTCCCGGGGCGGTGGAGCTTGCCGGGCGTGGTGTGCTCCCGGGGGGGACCGTCAGGAACTACGAAGCCGGGCGCGCTCAGGTCGATGCCCCCGGAGTGGATGAAGCGCGTCGCTGGCTGCTGTTCGACGCCCAGACATCGGGAGGCCTGCTACTGGCGGTGGCGCCCGATCGTCTCGAGCCGCTGCTCGCGGCCCTGGAGTCGCGCGGTGAGCAGGGGGCCCACATCGGGACCGTACGGCCCCGCCGCGACGGAACGGTGGTGAGGATGGTGTGAGCGAGCATCTGAAAATTCCCCGGGCCATTGCCGACGAGATGGTGGCGCACTGCCTCGCAGGACGGCCGAACGAGGCGTGCGGCGTGCTCGCCGCCGAGGGGGATGGGCTATTCAAGGTGTTCCGCATGACGAACGCCTCCGCCAGCCCTCTGCGTTATTCGCTCGATCCCAAGGAGCAGCTCGCGGTCTACCGCAAGATCGATGACGAGGGCTGGGACCTGGCCGGCGTGTTCCACTCCCACACCCGCACCGAGGCCTACCCGTCCCCGACCGACGTGCGCCTCGCCTCAGAGGACGTCCCCTACCTCATCGTCTCCCTCGCCTCCGCGGCCCCCGGTATCAGGGCCTTCCGGATCCGCAAGGAGAGCTGGGCGGCCGAGGAGGGAGAGATCGAGGAGCTCGAGGTCACCCTGAGCGACTAACCCCGCATTCGCGTTTTGAGCGTCTCTCGGCGCCCTTTAGGGTCCTGGGACGCTCAAAAACTGATGGGGCCGCAGCCCTCCCCGAAAGCCCGGAAGGCGAAGGCGGGCGGCCGCGTTGAATACGATGAGATTCGAGGCAGGCAAGAGACGGAGGGAAGTTGTCAGTCCAAGTTCGCATACCTACGGTGTTCAGGAAGTACACCGATCAGCAGGGCGTGGTCGAGGTCGAGCCGGGCACCCTGGCCGCGGTGGTCGACCAGCTCGAGAGCCGCTATCCGGGCATCAAGGGCCAGCTTCTAACCGGCGACGGAGAGTTCCACCGCTTCGTGAACGTCTATGTGAACGACGAGGATGTCCGCTACCTGAAAAAGCTCGACACCAAGGCAGACGACGGCGACGAGGTTTCGTTGCTCCCGTCGGTCGCCGGCGGCTAGTGGTTGCATGAGGCGGGCTTGAGGCACAAGTCGATCCTCGACACGGTGGGCGGAACGCCCTTGGTCGAGGTCCCCAAGCTGTCGCCCACGCCCGAGGCCCGTCTGTGGGTCAAGCTCGAGGGGCAGAACCCGACCGGGTCGGTCAAGGACCGGGTGGCGCTAGCACTGGTCGAGGATGGCGAGGCGTCGGGGAAGCTCAACAAGGACAAGGTCATTCTCGAGCCCACCTCGGGCAACACGGGGATTGCCCTGGCCATGGTCTCGAGCGTGCGCGGCTACCGCTTCACCGCGGTGATGCCCGACAACGCCAGCACCGAGCGAGTCGAGCTGCTCCGGGCCTACGGCGCCGAGATCATCTTCTCCGAGGGGGACAAGGGGACCAACGGCGCCGTGGCGCTCGCCCAGCGGCTGGCCGGCGAGGACGACCGCTACTACATGCCCTTCCAGTACGGGAACGAGGCCAACGTCACCGCCCACTACCGAGGCACCGGTGCAGAGATCATCGAGGACCTTCCCGAGGTGAGCGCGTTCGTGGCGGGGCTCGGCACCGGGGGCACCCTCACCGGAGTCGGCCGCCGTCTCAAGGAGCACAACCCTGCGATCAAGGTGGTGGCGGCCGAGCCCGAGCTGGGGGAGCTCGTCTACGGGCTGCGCTCCCTGGACGACGGCTACATTCCGCCGATCTTCGACCCCGACATCCTCGACGGCAAGGTCAAGGTCAGGGCGCGCGAGTCGATCCTCTGGACCCGGCGCCTGCTGGTGGAGGAAGGCATCTTCGCCGGCATCTCGGCCGGCGCGGTGATCTGGGTGGCACAGCGGGTAGCCGAGCGGCTGGTCGAGGCCCAGGGCGGAGGTGACGTCGTGTGCTTGTTGCCGGACGGAGGCTGGAAGTACCTTTCGACCCAGGCCTGGACCAGGGAAATCGACGATGCCGAGAGCCGGGTGGAGGAGGTGCTGTGGTGGTGACGGAGATGGCAAGCCGGCCGCTGGGGATGTTCGATTCCGGCGTGGGCGGGCTGACCGTGGCTCGTGCCGTCATCGACCTCCTGCCTCACGAGGACCTCGTCTATTTCGGAGATTCGGCCCGCCTCCCTTACGGGCCCCGCGAGGCGGCGGAGGTCAAAAAGTTCGCGCTCGAGATCATGGACGCGCTCATGCAGGAGGGGGTCAAGATGCTGATCGTGGCATGCAACGCGGCTTCCTCCACGGCCCTCGAAGAGGCGCAGGAGCGCTACGACGTCGAGATCGTGGGGGTGATCGAGCCTGGACTACGGGCCGCGCTAGCGGCCACCCGCAACCGCCGCATCGGGCTGCTGGGGACCGAAGTGACGGTGGGTTCGGGTTCCTACGACCGCACTCTCCAGGCCACCAGAGCCAACGTCGCGCTCCACTCGGTCGCATGCCCCCGCTTCGTCGAGTTCGTGGAGAACGGCGACACGACCTCAGACGAGGTGGTGAAGGCGGCCGAGGACTACCTCGCCCCTCTGAAGGCGAAGGGCGTCGACACCGTGATCCTCGCCTGCACCCACTACCCCCTGCTTGCCGGCGTGATCGGCTACGTCATGGGGGAGGAGGTGGTGCTGATCTCGAGTGCGGAGGCGACCGCGCACGAGGTCTACGGCCGCCTGATGGACCGTCGCCTCCTCAATCCCTCGACCGCGCCCGGCCGCCATCGTTTCATCGCTTCCAGCGCCAGGGGCATCTCCTCGGAGCTCGGCAGGCGCTTTCTGGGACCGGAGTTCACCGAGGTCGAGCACCGACCGTGGGACCGCCCGTGACCCTCGCGATCACGGTCCTAGGCACTTCCGGCATGTTCGCCACTGCAGACCAAGCCTGCTCCGGCTATCTCGTCGAGTGGGACGGCTTCAAGCTGTGGCTCGACGCGGGGGCCGGAACCTGGCAGAGCCTCCGGTCGACAACCGATTATTCGGTCCTCTCAGGAGTCCTGCTCACCCACCGTCATCCCGACCACACCACCGATGTCTTCCAGGCCCTCCACGCCCGCTATCTCGGGACCCATGGACGGCTGGCGCCGATCCCGCTGTGGGCGCCGCAGGGGGCGCTCGACGCCCTCAACAACTTCGACTCGGACATGGACGACGTCTTCGAGCTGCGCTCGGTGTCGGGCTCGGAGCGGCTCGAGCTCGAGGGGGCACGCCTCAGCTTCGTGCCCATGGCTCACCCCCCGGAGACGTTGGGCGTGCGGATCGAGGCGGGGGGCAGAGTGGCGGCGTACTCGGCGGATTCAGGCCCGGCCGCCGATTTCGAGCTGCTCGCTCACGGCGCCGACCTCTTCATCTGCGAGGCCACCCTTCAGGGCGGCGCGAGCTGGGAGGGCCACCTCAACGGCGCGCAGGCGGGCGCGATCGCGGCCGCCGTCGGCGCCCGCAAGACGTTGCTCACTCACCTTCCGCCGGAGAAGGACCACGCACTGACGCTGGCCGAGGCGCGCGCCGCGGCCCCCTCTCAAGACATAGAGCTGGCCGAGCAAGGACGGCGTTATGAGGTCTGATGGGCGTGGCGAGCAGGCGCTGCGTCCGGTGCGCCTCACCCCCGGCTTCATGCCTTATGCCGAGGGCTCCTGTCTCGTCGAGATGGGTCAGACCCGGGTCATCTGCACGGCCACGATCGAGGACACGGTTCCGCGCTGGATGAAGAACAAGGGCAGGGGCTGGGTGACCGCCGAGTACGCCATGATGCCGCGCTCCTCGCCCCAGCGAATCTCGCGCGAAGTCAACCGGGGGCGGGTCTCGGGGCGCACTCAGGAGATCCAGCGCCTCATCGGGCGCTCGCTGCGAGCCGTCACCGACCTCCAAGGCTTGGGCGAGCGCAGCGTGCTCGTCGACTGTGATGTGCTCCAAGCCGACGGTGGCACGCGCACCGCCTCGATCACGGGGGCCTTTGTGGCGGTGCACCTGGCCCTGGGGGGAGTCGCCCTCACCGACTCGGTGGCGGCGGTGAGCGTCGGAATCGTGGGGGGCCGCGTGTGCCTCGACCTCGACTACTCGGAGGACTCGGGCGCGGAGGTCGACATGAACGTCGTGATGACCGGCGCGGGCGAGCTGGTCGAGGTCCAGGGGACTGCGGAGGGACGGACCTTCGGGCGGCCTGTGCTCGATGAGATGCTCGACTCTGCGACCGCCGGAATTCGGGAGCTCATCGAGAGGCAGAACGCGGCGATCGGGGCCCACCCCACTTCATGAGGGCCGTGCTGGCGTCCCGCAACCGCCACAAGGCCGAGCAGGTTGCGCTGGTGCTTGAGGGGATCGAGCTGGTGATGCTCGACGATGTCGCTCCCGGGCTCGAGCTGGCGGAGCCTCACGACAGCTTCGAAGCCAACGCCCTGGCCAAGGCGCGGGTGGTGGCTCAGGTCACGGGGATGCCCGCGATCGCAGACGACTCCGGGCTCGAGGTCGACGCGCTGGGCGGTGCGCCGGGGGTCCGCTCGGCTCGCTTCGCCGGCGACGACGCCACCGATGCCGACAACAATCGCAAGCTCATCGCGGCGCTGGAATCCGTCACCGACGAGGAGTTGAGCTGCCGCTACCGGTGCGTCGCCGCCCTGGTGTTGCCCGATGGTACAGAGATCGTCGCCCACGGGGCCTGCGAGGGCCGAGTCGTGCGCGAGGGCAGGGGGGAGCTTGGTTTCGGATACGACCCTCACGTCGTGCCGGCGGGAGAGAGCCGCACCATGGGCGAGATCCCTTCGGCGGAGAAGCTCTCCTTCAGCCACCGGGGCCGCGCGTTCAGGAAGCTGGCGCAGATCAGGGGGCCGGGCGAGCCCGACTTCGAAAGCCAAAGCCTCATGATCGCCGGCCTTAGACGGCCTCACGATGAGGTTCCGTTGTTGGAGGAGGACCTCGACCCCGATCCCATCGCGCAGTTCTCGGCGTGGATGCAGGAGGCGCTCGAGGCCGGAATCGCGTTCCCCAACGCCATGACGCTTGCCACCGCGACGGCCGCGGGACGGCCTTCGGCCCGCATCGTCCTGCTCAAGGGATTCGACGAGCGCGGCTTCGTCTTCTACACGAACCTCGAATCGCGCAAGGCCCGGGAGCTGGCGGAGAACCCCCACGCGGCCCTGGTTCTCTACTGGTTCGAGCTCGAGCGTCAGGTGCGGATCATCGGGTCTGTGTCCCCGGTTCCGGCTGCGGAGGTAGAGGCTTATTTCTCGAGCCGCCCGCGCGGCAGCCGGCTGGGGGCGTGGGCGTCGCGCCAGAGTGAGGTCATTGTCGACCGGGGCCTGCTCGAGTCGGAGGTCCATCGCCTCGAACACGCCTATGGTGACAAGGAGATCCCTCCGCCCCCGTTCTGGGGCGGCTTCCGGCTTACTCCGGACGAGATCGAGCTGTGGCAGGGCCGCGACGACCGTCTTCACGACCGGCTCCGCTACCGGCGTGAGGGGGCCGGATGGGTGCTGGAGCGCCTCTCCCCCTAGTTC
>DASRPA010000186.1:0-3366 GCA_035646635.1 Actinomycetota bacterium
GAGGGTAAGGATTGTGCCTCGTCGCCCGGATCGTGAAACCAGAGGGAATCGCTGACCATGTCAGGTGGACGACATCGGCCGTCAACCGCACGCGTGGGGTAACCATGCGCTGTCAGACACGCCGGTTCCCGCGAACTCCACTTTCTGGCTCGGCTGAGAGAAGCACACCGTCTCGCCGTGCGCCGACAGTCACCATGATGTCATGGTGTGCCCTACTCGACCGCCAACCTCACCTACAGCTCCACATACCACGCTGAACCCGATTGATCCCCAAAGGGGTGGCGGGTTCGGACGCGGGTTGAGCGGGGAGGCGACGTATCTCTTCGAGGCAGCCAAGGGCGGTTGCTGCCGACGCGAGATCAGCATAGACCCGGATTCTCTGTCGAGATGGCCGAGCGTGAGCATCCAGGCGCCCGGCTTCTGGTAGCCGCTCCAGGGAAGGACCGAGGCTGCTCCATGTGCCCATCCGCACTGCTCCGCTCGTTGAGGACATCTAACGAAGGGGATGCACTCGCCGTGTATAGCGGTAATGCAGTGACGGGCGCGACTTGCGCCCCTCAATCGAAGACGCCCGAGTGCCGATACCTCTGGTGATGATGGCTCGACTAACAGCGCTGATCGCCCACGCGGCCGAGAGTCCGGGATCCCCCCCATACGGTTCTCTCTGGCCGCTTTCACGCTCGGACAGGCTGTGGCTCTGGTGGTTGTCACTGATCTTCAGACAGGGGCCGGCCCTCACTGGGAGACTGGGGTTCTTCTTGCCGCCGCGCTGAACGTCCTGATAGCACTCATCCTGGTCGCCGTTCCCTGGCGCATCCTCGGCGACCGCAGCGCAGCGGTGGCGGCGGGTTTGGCGTTGGCCCTCGGCACGTCGGCCGGGATCCTTGCCACGGGAGGCAGCGGTGGCCTGTTCAACCTGGCGCTCCCTGTGGCCGCTTTCATGGCTGCGGTCATGTTTCCCTGGCGCCACGCGTTGCTGATCGGGGCGGCCGTTGTCGGGTCCTATTTAGTCGGCACGTTTTCGCACGGCGATGATTTGAGTTTCCGCTCCTGGTACGAGATGGCGGAGGCACTTCTGGTGACCTTGGTGGTATTCGCCGGGGCTATAGCCATGAAGAGTTTCTTGGCGAGGAATGCAGAGATCCTCAGGCAGCAAAACGAGGATCTGGACGCCCGGGTGAGGGAACTTGCCGCCGTCAGCTCCCTTGCTCGGTCGGTCGGAGCCACTTCAGATCGTGAGTTCATGTGGCACCAGGGACTGCTGGTGGCGCTGGAGGCCACAGCCTGCGACGCCGGCATCCTTCTTCTCAGGGCTGAGGACGGTACACTCGAACCGCATCATTGGATTGGTCTCTCGGATGAGGTCGCGACTGCCCTTTGCCGGAAGGCGACCCTGGACACACCACCCGCCGTGGCCAGATGGGCGGCCGGTGAGTCGGGGACCATGGTAGTTCCAGACATGAGGAAGTGGTCGTACAGTGGTGACACCGTTGGGCCCGCGCAGACGGTGGGGGCCGCGGAGATGCCCGCGGGGATCCAGGGCAGTCTGACCGCAGTTCCGATCGCTATCGGGGGAACGATTTTTGGTGCACTGGTGGTTATCGACAGTCGTGGCCTCCTTCCTTCAGAGCGGGGGATGAAGGTGCTCGAAGCCGTGGCCGTGGAGGTTGCCTTGGCGGTCGACCGGCAGCACCACGTTGACGAAGGGAAGCGGCAACGTCACCAGCTGGTAGCGCTTCATGGGATCGTACGAAGGATGACGGCCTCCATGAAAGTTGAGGACGTCCTCGATTTTGCAGTTGGCGAGGCCGCCGCACTTGTGGATGCCGATGTGGCCTACATAGCCACGTTGACCGGTACGAACCGCCGACTTCGCATTGTCGCGCAGCATGGCCTGGTCACCGATGGACTCCTGGACTGGGAGATCGAGGAGGGTCAAGGCATCGGCGGACAGGTGGTGGCCGAACGGGCGATCCTCCAGACGGAGCGCTACCGCACAGACCCGAGGCTGCAGGACTCCAACGGTGACGTCAGCCGCGCCGAAGAGCCGTCCACGATCATCTGTCTCCCTCTGGTCAACCGCGACCGAGTGGTGGGAGTGCTCTACGCTGTGCGCCATCGGGTCCAGCCGTTTGGCGCCCAGGAGATCGAGATCTTGGAGATGCTCGCGAGCCAGATCGCCGTCGCTCTCGAGAATGCCCGCCGGTATGAGGATGTCCGGCACGAGTCGATTCACGATCCCCTGACCGGGGTATTCAACCGGCGCCTGTTCGAGGGGCGCCTCAGGGAGGAGGAGCGGCGCGCAGTTCGTCATTATCGGCCGCTCAGCCTGCTCATGATCGACGTGGACGACTTCAAGTCGTACAATGATACTCGCGGTCATTCGAAGGGCGATGAGCTACTCAAGGCTCTGGTCGCGACACCGGGAAGAGGCCCGGGGCTCGGTGCACCTCGTCGAGGATCACCAGCCGCCCGAAGTGATCGGCCAGATAGAGCTCGGGCTCGCTGAGCTTGGCGCGGTCGCGCTCCGATTCGAGATCGAGATACAGGGCTCGCCGCGTCTCGCCTTCAGCCAGAGCCAGCGTCGTCTTGCCGGCCTGCCGCGGCCCAAAGAGGGCCACGGCAGGCACCTGCTGGAGGCGCTGATGTAGTTCGAAGGTGAGTCTGCGGTCAATCATCTGTGCAATTATGGAGTTATGCTCCATGGTTTGCAAGGTTTTGCGGCAGTCGGTTTGTGCGCGACGTCGTGGGGGGCTTGCTCCTTGGGCGCGCGAAGCGCCCGCAACTCACGACCGCCCGAAGTCGTCTTCCAGACGCTCTATGTCGTCTTCGCCGAAGTAGTACCCCCGCTGCACCTCGATGAATGTGAGGGGTTCCGTCCCCGGGTTGGCGCTACGGTGCGCGGCGCCCAGCGGAATGTCGACCGACTCCCCGGCCCCGAGGGGCAGCTCTTCGCCGCCACGGGTCACCACGGCCTGGCCCGAGACCACATGCCAATGCTCCGAACGCCGCCGGTGACGCTGCAGGCTCAGCCGCATGCCCGGGAACACCACGATGCGCTTGGTCTTGTGGTCGGGCTCGTCTTCGAGCACCGCGTAATAGCCCCACGGCCGGTGATCGTCGCGCTTGACATCTCTGGGACGCCCGGGTACGTAGGTAAGATTGAGAACTATTCTAGAGGCGTGAGGTAGCTGGTTCGCGGGCTCCCTGAACGTCGTGCAGTCTCAACGAGGAGGACTTCATATGAGAGGCAGAGCACTCGCGTTGATTGTGGCGACACTGGTGTTGATAGGTATGGCCGGTTGTGGTGGTTCCGACACCGGCGCTTCGGTTCAGGACGCAATTGAGAACGAATCCAACCTCTCG
>DASRPA010000187.1:0-9680 GCA_035646635.1 Actinomycetota bacterium
TCCCCGAAACGCGGCGCGCCCTCGGCCGCGTCGCGAAAGGGCCCGTAGAAACTGGACGCGTACTTGACGGCGTAGGACAGGATCGGAGTGTGCTTGAAGCCGCAGTCGTCGAGCGCGGCGCGAATGGCCTTGACCTGACCGTCCATCATCCCCGAAGGGGCCACGACGTCTGCGCCCGCCTCCGCCTGCGAGCAGGCGATCTGCCCGTAGACCTCGATCGTGGAGTCGTTTTCGACCTCGTCTCCCGCGAGCAGCCCGCAGTGGCCGTGGTCCGTGTACTCGCACAGACAGAGGTCGGCGATCACTACCATCTCGTCGGAGACCGCGTCCTTCAGAGCGCGTATCGCCTGCTGGATGATCCCAGTGGGACTGTGCGCCTCGGTCCCCGACGGGTCCTTGCTCGCCGGCACCCCGAACAACAGAACGCCCGACACGCCGAGCCCGGCCAGCGCGCGCGCCTCCTTGCGGGCGCTGTCGAGCGTGTGCTGCAGCACTCCGGGCATCGAGGCAATCGGAGCGGGCGCGTCGAGGCCCTCCTTCAAGAACAGCGGGGCGATGAGGTTCGCAGGTTGCAGGCGAGTCTCGGCGAAGGCGGCTCTCAAGGCTGAGCTGCCCCGCAGCCTTCTTGGGCGCTCGGTAGGAAAGGGGGTCATGTCTCCATCGTCCCACGGCTCTCGAGGCGCTCTGTGAGCGCACCAGCGAGCCCGGCCGCAGTGTGCTCGCCGGCGACGAGGTCCACCCGGAAGCCCGCAGCTTCGGCGACCGCCGCGGTCTGAGGGCCGATGCAGACGACGAGCCGCTCGGACGGATCGCCGGGTGCGAGACCCAGCTGCGAGGGGATGGCCACCTGCTCGGCGAAAGCGCGCGCGGCGGACCCGCTGGCAAAGGTCAGGACGTCGAAGGCTCCGGCGCGCACGGCGTCCCTGGCCGCCCCCCCGCCCCGCAGTGGAAGAGTTCGGTAAGCGGCGACCTCATCGGGAATCCATCCACTCGCCCGCAGCGAGTCGATGAGATGCTTCGGCGCGCCCTCAGCCCTCGGCAGCAACACCTGCCCGGGGCCTCTTCCAATCGCCTCCGCCAGCGCCTCTGCGGTCGATTCCTGCGGCTCCAGGTCGGCGCGTATGCCCTTCTCCAAAAGCGCGGCGGCGGTGACCGGCCCCACCGCGGCGACCCTGGTGCGGCCCACCGCGCGGGCGTCGAGGCCGGCGTGGCCGAGGCGCTCGAAGACCTTGCTCACCGCGTTGACACTCGTGAAGACGGCCCACGTGTAGAGGCCCTCGGCGAGCTTCTTGAGGGCGAGGTCGAGCTCCGAGAACGACGCCGGGTCACCCACGGCGATCGTGGGGAGATAGACGACCTCGGCCCCCGCCCCTGTGAGCGCGTCCCCTAAAGGCCGGGAGCGCTCCCGATCTCGCGTCACGACCACTCGCAAGCCGTCGAGCGGGCGCCCGCCGGGGGTGTGATGGGAGGTACTCAAGTCGAGCCCGCCTCGGCATGGACATCGTCGAGGATGTCCTTGCCGCCCGAGTCGAGAATCGCCTCCGCGAGCTCGATGCCCAGGGCAGAGGCCTCGGAGGAGGGCCCCGAGATGCGGTCGCGCAGCCCGTGAGTACCGTCGGGAGCGCCGAGGAAGCCCATGACCACGAGGGTCGAGCCGTTCGCGGTAGCGAGGCAGCCGAGAGGCACCGAACAGCCGCCTTCCAGTCGCGCGGCGAAAGCCCGCTCGCATGCGACCTCTGCTTCCGAGGAGGGATCGCTCAACGGGGAGAGCAGAGCGGCGACCTCAGCCCGCCCGGTCGCGGTTTCGATGGCGAGAGCTCCCTGGCCCGGCGCCGGCACCCACCACGATTCGTCCAGGGGTCCCGCCTCGGCTTGCGCCTCGAGACGTTCGAGCCCCGCGGCCGCCAGCACTGCGGCGTCGATCTCGCCGCGAGCCACGGTGGCGAGGCGGGTGTCCACGTTTCCCCGCAGCTCCACCATCTCGAGGTCGGGCCGGGCCTCCAACGCCAGTGCCTGCCGGCGCATGCTGGAGGTGCCGACTCTGGCACCTGGGGGCAGGGAGCCGAGCCGCTCCTGACCGCTTGATCCGCGGCCCCCGACTATCACGTCCCGGGGGTCCTCTCGCCGGGGCACACAGGCGATGACCGCACCCTCGGCCAGCTCGGCGGTCAGGTCTTTGGCGGAATGGACGGCGATGTCGGCCCGGCCGTCGAGGACCGCTCGCTCCACTTCGGCCATGAACAGGCCGGTGCCGGCGATGTCGGCGAACGGCCGCCGGTCCCGGTCGCCGGAGGTCGTCACCACCTGCAACTCCACGTCGAGCCCGGGGTGGTGCTCGGCGAGCTGGGCGGCGACCAGCTCGGCTTGGCGCAACGCCAGACGGGAGCCGCGGGTTGCGATCACCAGATGATCGAGTGGCACGGCGAACTCAGTCTTCGTCGAGCTCGAACAGCTCCCGCAGGGCCGACAGGTGGAGCTTGCCTTGTTGAGACGAGGGCATCTCCTTGGCGCGACTGATCGGTTCGTGCAGCAGCTTGGCTACGAGGCGGCGGGAGAGCTTGTCGACGGCCTCCACGATGGCGTCGTCGACACCGGCTCGGCGCCGGAAGCGCTCCATCTCGGCGGCGCGCGCCTTCTCTGCCTGCGCCACGAGGCGGGACACGACCGGCGCGACCTCGTCGGCGCGCTCCCACTCCATAAAGCGGCCGACCTCTGCGGCGACGATCGCCTCGACCTTTGAAACCTCCGAGAGGCGGCTGCCGAGACTCGTCTCCACGACCCGGGCCAGGTCCTCGAGGTCTCTGACGGTGACGCCCTCGATTCGCCTCACCTCGGGATCGACATCGTGCGGAACCGCGATGTCGATCACCAGCAGGTCTTGCGACGGCCCCCTGCGAGAACGGGCGCGACGCATCGTGGCGGAGTCGATGACCGCCCCGGGAGCAGTCGTCGAGCAGATCACGATGTCGGCGCTCGTCAGCGCTTTTTCCAAGTCCTCGAAGGGGAGGGGGGCCGCGCCGTAGCGCTGCGCGAGATCGCGGGCGCGCTCCTCGCGCCGGTTGACCACGACGACGTCTGTGACGCCGGCGCGCTCGAGCGCTTTCATCGCCAAGCGCCCCATCTTTCCGGCTCCCACCAGCAGGACTTTCTTGCCGGCCAGCGAGCGCTCGGAGAAGGCCCGCCTCGCGAAGTCGACCGCGGCGGAAGACACGGAGACCGGATTGCGAGCGATGTCGGTCTCGGCGCGCGCCGCCTTGCCGACCTTGAGGGCCTGACGGAAGGCGTGCCCCAGCGTGCGGTGCACCAGGTCCTCTGTCTGGGCGGCCTGAAACGCTCGCCGCACCTGCCCCAGGATCTCCGATTCCCCAACCACCATCGAGTCGATGCCCGAAGCGACTCGGAACAGATGCCTGATCGCGCCGTCGTCGTGATACGTGTAGAGGTGGTCGGAGAAGTCTTCGGGCGCGACGTGGCGAAACTCCCCCAGGAAGTTGCGCAAGTCTTGGGCGCCGCGGTGGAATCTCGGAACCGAGGCGTAGACCTCGATGCGGTTGCAGGTGGACAGCACCACGCCCTCCAGGACGTGCTCGTAGGTAGAGAGCTGATGGAGCGCCTTCGGGAGAGTGTCCTCCGGAATCGCCAAACGGCCGAGGAGACCAAGAGGAGCGGTCTTGTGGTTGAGGCCAAGAGCGATGACGGGCATTGGGCTCAGGACGGGGGGAGGTTGAGCAGCCGGTTGGCCTCGCGGGCGGCCGCGATCGCCTGCGTGCGCTGCTGGTAGAAGGACAGGATCTGGAGCTCGATCGAGAGGTCGACCTTTCTGACGTTGACGTCGGGCGGGACATTGACCACTGTGGGGGCGAAGTTGAGTATCGACTTGACCCCGGCATCGACGAAGCGCTCGGCGACCTCCTGAGCCGACGCGGGGGGCGTGGCGATGATCCCGATGCAGAGACCGGTCTCGGCCACACACTCCTTCAGCTCGTCGAGATGGCGGACGATCAGGCCCCCGACCTCTTCACCCACGGCCTCTGCTGAGTTGTCAAACAACGCGTCGATCCGAAAACCTCGCTCGGAGAAGCCTTTGTAGGAGGCGAGCGCACGGCCGAGGTTGCCGATCCCGACGATCGCCGTGGGCCAGTCCTGAGTGAGCCCCAGCTCGCGGGTTATCTGGTAGAGCAGATACTCAATGTCGTAGCCGACCCCTCTGGTCCCATACGAGCCGAGGTAGGAAAGGTCCTTTCTGACCTTGGCGGCGTTCACTCCTGCCAGGCGCGCCAACTCCTCGGAGGAGACCGTCAGCGCCCGCTGGTTCTCGGCGAGGTCGAGCAGGGCGCGGAGATAGATGGGGAGGCGGGCGACCGTCGCCTCCGGAATGGCTCTGCTGCGCATAGGGGACCATGCTATCGCAGCTTGTGAGCCAAATCACAAAGTCGGGGGTTTGGTTGGGTTGGTGGGTCGAGTGAGGGCCAGCGTGGGGCCGGGCCGGTGGTCAAAAGCGGACTGAGGACTTATGACCACCGGATTCGGTGCTCGAACGCGGACTGAGGACTTTTGACCACCATCGGGGGCCGGGTCGGGCGTGGAATGCCGGGCTCAGAAGCTCCAGAAGTCGAGGTTCGCCGCAGTCATGCCCCTCTGCATCCACGCCGAGATCTCCGTTACCCGATCGGTGACAAACAGGAGCCCGACCACCACCAACAGAGCGCCCCCGGCAAGGTTCAGCGCCCGGGTGTGAGCGCGCAGCCACTTGACCGCAGAGGCCAACTTCGCTATGCCGAGCCCGGCGAGGATGAACGGCACCCCCAGACCCAGGGAGTAGACGGCCAGCAGCACGGCCCCCTCGAGCACCGTGTCGCGCCCCGCCGCCAGGGTCAGGGCCGCGCCCATCGTGACCCCGATGCAGGGGCTCCAGCCGAACGCGAACGCCCCTCCGAGGACCACGCTCCCCCACAAGCCCGCTTTGGGGGTCGGGTGGAAGCGCCGCTCCCGATAGAGCCACGGGACGCGGATCACTCCCAGAAACACCAGCCCGAGCACGATGATGAGCACGCCCGAGACGCGCATCATGAGCTCGCGGTTGGAGCGCAGGACCGAGCCCAGCAGGGTGGCACTCGCCCCCAGCGCGACGAACACCAGCGTGAAGCCGAGCACGAATCCCATGGCGACGTAGGCGGTCTGGAAACCCTTTCGCTCCTCGGGCCCATAGCCGGACATGAACGAGAGGTATCCGGGCACCAACGGAAGCACGCACGGTGACAAGAACGACACCAGCCCGGCCGCAAACGCGATTGGAAGGGTCTCAACCATCGCGGCGCACCAGGATGTCCAGCATCGTGAACAGCTCGTCGCGACGCAACAGGGGGCCGGCGACGTGGTCGATGACGATTCCGTCGGAGTCAATCAAGAACGTTTCGGGCTGTCCGGTGAGGCCGTAAGCGCGATAGATCGAACGCGTCTCGTCGCGCACGCTCGGGTAGCCGACTCCGTACTCCGCAACGAACTCTCGGGCGTCGCTGCGGGCGTCGCGCACGTCGACGCCGAGGAAGGAGATCTGTCCCTCATAGGTGTCGTGCGCCTCTTCGAGCAGGGGCGCCTCGGCCTTGCAGGGCTCGCACCACGAGGCCCAGAAATTGATGACGAGCGGCTTGCCCTCGTAGTCCTCCAAGGAAGAGGTGCCGCCTCCCGCGAGAAGGGGGGCCGAAAAGGCGGGCGCACGCTCGCCGACCTGGGGTGCGGCCGGGGCCTTGACGACTCCGTAGGCAAGCAGGGCGATGAAGGCCAGCGCCGGCGCCACGAACAGAGCGACCCTTCGTCGCACCCTGGGCGCATCCCGCTCCGTCGCTGTCTCCATGGCTTCATTGTCTCGCGCCGCCCCTACTAGATGAAGCCGCGAACTTTTCTCGTCACCCACCGTTGACTTTGGAACACGGCCCCCTCTACATTTCTCCTTGAGGAGGGGTGGGTGCAATGCGCCCACCCCTCGTCCGCGCCTCGAGACCATCCGGCCGTGCCGTGCCAACGGCACCTGACCAAGGAGGTGCGGAGCCTTGCGCTCAGCTCTGTTCGAAGCCCTGTCCGGGAATGAGGCCGAGCTCTTCGAGCACGCCCGCCCGATGACGCTTCTCACCGGAGAACGCCTGTGCGTTGCCGGCGAGCGCGATCTCGGCGTCTACGTGGTTCGCTCAGGGATGCTCAAGCTGATGGGCAACTCGGCCTCGGGGAGAGAAAGCATCCTCTGCCTCGCCTTTCCCGGAGAGATCATCGGCGAGGTGGCCGCCTTCGACGGCCGGCCGCAGCCGCTCGACGTGGTCGCCGCCACTCGTTCGGAGCTCTTGGCCATCAGCACCCAGGCGCTCGTGCGGGCGTTGCTGGAAGTCCCCGGGGCAGCCGTCGCCGCCGGAGCCCTCATGGCTCGCCGCAGCCGCTGGATGTGCGATACGGCCGTCGAGCGCAACATTCGCTATGCCCCCGCCCGGCTCGCAGGACGCCTGCTCGGGCTCGCCCAGCACTGCGGGGCCGAGGTCGGAGAGCCGATACAGATCGGCCTGCCGCTGGCTCAGAGCGATATCGGAAAGCTCGCCGGGATGTGCCGGGAAAGCGCTTGCCGGGCACTCAAGAGCTTCCAGGAAGCCGGCGCGATCGACTACCGGCGTTCGCAGCTCAGCATCCTGAACCCGCAGGTGCTGGAGCAGTTCCGCAGCACCGACAAATGACCCGCGCCCCGATTCTGGCTCTGTGCCAGAAACCGTGCGGAATCCGCCCCTTATCTGGCAAAGAACCTAGTTAGGGGCGGCTCCATGCGGAGCGGGAGACTTCTCCGTGCCTGAACCCGCAGGTGCCGGAGCAGTTCCGCAGTACCGACAAATGACCCGCGCCCCGATTCTGGCTCTGTGCCAGAAACCGTGCGGAATCCGCCCCTCATCTGGCAAAGAACCTAGTTAGGGGCGGCTTCCATGCGGAGCGGGAGTCTTCTCCGTGACCGGCGGATTGCCATAAATTAGTAGCCGTGGGCGCTCAAGGTCTGCGGCCGGGAGCCCGAAACTAATGTTGGAGTCGCAGAGGATGGGACGTCTGCCGCACCGGCCCTCCTGACCGGGTCGTGTGCACGAGCCTCCCAGCCCGCCCCATACGAAGCCGGCCCGCCCTCAACGGACTCCTCGGTGCCCTCGGCTCAACGCCGGGGGCACCGACGCGTCCGACCGTATTTCCGGCGCGGAGCACCGAAGCGCGACGATTACGCGATGGACGACATCGATCCGCAGTGCTCGACCGGACCTTTTTGGGCCTACGACTTCGAGCTCGCGCTCGACCTCGTCGCCGAAGCTGGCTTCAGCACAATAGAGCTGATGATCACGCGCGACCTGCGCACCCAGCAGCCCGAGTCGTGCCTCGAGCTGGTGGCGCAGCGGGGGCTACGGGTGGCCGCCGTCCACGGCCCCTTCTTGATGATGAACCGCACGGTCTGGGGGCTGCGGGCCGAACCCAAGCTCGAGCGCGGGATCGAGCTGTGCCGGGCCCTCGGCGTCCCCACCTACGTCGTTCACCCGCCCTACCCGCTCGAAGGGAGCTTCGCCCGCTGGCTGGCGCGCACCCCCAGCCACCCGGAGGACGTGAAGGTGGCGGTCGAGACCATGTATCCGAAGTGGGCGGGGGGACGGAGGCTACAGGCGTATCGCTGGCTCAAGCCTCACGAGCTCGTCGCCCACTCGCCGTCGGTGGTCATGGACACCAGCCACCTGGCCTTGGCGCGAGAGGACATCCTCGAGGCGTTCGAGGTGCTGCTCCCCCGCCTGGTGCACATCCATCTCTCCGATCAGGCCGGTGATAACAAGGACGGCCACCTCAGCATCGGCGACGGGATATTGCCAATTGACCGCCTGCTGAGTGAGATCTGCCGCAGCGCATACTCTGGCACCATTGCACTCGAGCTGTCGGTGTCCCGCTACTCTGAGCAGCCGCAAGAGCTGGTTCGCATGCTTAGAGCCAATCGGGAGCGCGTGATCTCGGCGCTCGGTTCCCTCCCGCCGAGGGGCTCCTGAGAAAAGAACGAGGAGAGTCACCGTGACCGCCAAGGTCCTCATCGTCGACGACACCGAGCACGTTCGCAGGATGCTCGTGGACATGCTCGAGCTCGACGGCTTCGATGTCGTCGGGGAAGCAGCCACGGGGCACGACGCGGTGATCATGGCCGGACAAACCGATCCCGACGTCATCGTGATGGACTATCGGATGCCCGAGATGGATGGGCTGACCACCGCTCGGGCAGTACATGAGCAGCGTCCCGACCAGCCCATCATCCTCTACACGGCCTACCTCGACGACAAGATCGAGGCACTCGCCAAGGAGGCAGGGGTGGCGATCTGCATCGGCAAGATCGAGGGCCTCAACTCGCTTGAGCGGCACATCGCCGAGCTCGTCCGCAGCTTCTAGAGGCCGGCCCCCGCTGCCGTCTCGGCCGGGTCGAGCATGGGCAGCGGCACCTTGACCGGGGCGTGGGATTTGTGAGCCTCGACGACCTGTGAGTGGTAGCGCTCGGCGAGCTCTTCGAAGGCGTCGGAGTGATAAGGGCGGCCGTCGATGAGGGGGCCGGGCCGGCCGTCGATGATTGCCTCCACGTCCTCCCCGGTGACGGTCTTGTGGGTCTCGAGCGCGTGCGCGACGGCAAGGATCCGGAGGCGGTGCTGGGTCACCATGTCCATGGTGCGGCTCAAGATCCCCTCGAGGTTCGACTCGATGCGCTCCCCCAGGCCGGTGTCGAGCAGGTCCTGGTCCTTCTTGCCCTCGCCTTTGCCGGGCCTGCCCCCGCCACCGATTCCGACTTCGTGGGTGACTCCGTGCGAAGCAACGGTTGAGCCCATTCCCCAATAGCCCTCCATGAGCGTGGCGATCTTGGTCGCGCTCTCGAGGTCGCCCGACACACCCGAGGAGTTGTCGCCGTCGAAGAAGAGACGCTCTCCGGCCAGTGACGCAAGGCTCACCATGATGTCGGCCTCGTATTCCGAGCGCCATCTCGTGAACTGGTCCTCCGGAGGTATGGACGCGACCATGCCGAGATAGGTACCGCCCTTCTCGATGGTGGCGATGTCGATCGTGAGGTGACGGCGCGCCTGATGGGCAATGACCGCGTGACAGGCCTCGTGGACCGCGACCGCATGGCGCTCGCGCTCGATGTACTCGACGTCCTCCGGCGGACCCAGGTCCTTCAGCTGCTTGGCTTTGACAACGTCGCGCCAGGTGATCGAGTCGCGGCCGGCACGGATGGCGTTGATCAGCGACTCGTTGACGAGGTCCTTGATGGTGGCACCGGTGGCGTAGGGGGTGATGGTGGCGAGCTTGTCGATGTCTTTCTCGTTGAGCGAGTGAGTGACCTTGGCGAGATAGCCGTCGTAGGTTCGGATACGTCCCACCTTTGAGGGATAGCCGACCTTGTAGATGCGATCGATGCGGCCGGGGCGCAGCAGGGCCTCGTCGAGTGCCTGCGGCATGTTGGTCGCCATCATCACGAGAATGCGGTACTTGGGAGGGGGCTTGGGGCGCATGCCGAGGAGCCTGCGGACCACTCGGTTGATGAAGCCACGCGGCTTCTTGAGGCCGGAGAGCTCGGTCAACAGCGCTTGCAGGGTGCCCATGCCCCCACCCCCGCCCCCCATGCCGCCCATCATGATGCGATCACGTTG